>CAYTJV010000445.1:0-6496 GCA_964438165.1 uncultured Planctomycetaceae bacterium
CCCGAAACGGAAGTAAGCCGAAGCCTACCCCACCGCGCCACCTCTCGACTCTACTGGGGCCGTAGCCGAATTCGCCAGAATTCGGGAGACGGCAAGCACTTACCCCGAATTCTGGCGAATTCGGCTACGCGCACACTGCGCCGCATTGCACCCGGTCCCCGAATAATCCGGGCTTAGCTGTGTTTTGCTGCGAGGACGGCCACTTGCCGTTGTTTTACGACGTCTATGAAGGCAACCGCAACGACGCGAAACAATTCCCGCGAATGCTCCAGGCATTCCACGCCTTTCTGAACGAGGTGAGGGGACAGGCGGGACCGTTGCCGGAAACCACGGTGATCTTCGACAAGGGGAACAACTCCCGCGACAACTTCGCACTGATCGACGAGTTGAAGCTGAAGTTCGTGGGCTCGGTGAGACTGGACGAACACCAAGACCCCCTCCGTGCCGTCAAGGGGTGTATGCAGGCGAGTGCTTAAGCCTCGGATGGGATGGGAAGGTTCCTTGGGGAAATAGCTACTGCCGCCAACCGGACTCGAGTAAATCCGACCGTCCGGGATGAGAAGGGGGCTGAGCAGAAACGTGGGCTATGGGGAAACTGGGAAGAGCGCCGCACCAATCGAAAGAGTGCGGGTCGAAAACCCTTCGCCTCTGTGCTGCCTGTGGTCGTTCGGGCGGCTGTTCGTGAGGGCGGCGTCGGGGCGGCAGCGGTTCAACGTGTTGGGGGCTTGGAACGCGGGAAGAGCCTTTTCCTCTCCCTGCTCCTTCGTCCACTCCTTGTGTTCTTCGTGTCCTTCGTGGTGAACTGCTCCCGCAGGGAGATCACCTTCAGTCCATACTGTAGCGCCGACCACCACGCCGGGGGCTGTCGCCGTGAGTCTGCTCAAGTTTCTACGAACCAATCCCCTTCCACGGTTTGCCAAAAACCACTTTGCAGTTCTCCTGGCAAGGGATGCTAAATGCTTGCAGCACCGAGAATTGCTGTGTACGATGAACGGAAGGATCGTGGGCGCTCGATAATGCTTCTCAGGATCGACGTTTTCTCATCCGGTAAGGGCCCCGATATGCTCTCCGTGTGGAACTTCCTTCGCCCGTCCCATCGCCAGAGGGGGTCTCGACGCGAAACGAGAACAGGGGGGAAATCGCCCGCCTTTCGGGGTTTGCAGCTTGAGCTGCTAGAGAACCGCGAACTCCTCTCGCTAAACACCTTGAGCTTTCCCGTCCGGGACGTCGCTCCCGCGAACGAATTGCCCCAATCCGAGGCGGCCGTCTTCGCCCCAATCGCCGCCCCGACAACCGCGATCGTTCCCAGTGGCCGGGCTGTCGGCGCCGTCAATGGGAACTACGCGGTACTACCGGACCTTTCAGGGTGGTGGCACGGGCCGCTGACTCAAACCAACCCGCTGGGAACCACAACCTACACCATGACCCTGAAAATCACGGCGAATCCCATGTGGACGCCCGTCTTTTCGGGAACCATGCAGGATGGGAACGGGAATTCGAGCGACTTCATCGGCTCGCTCAATCGCACGGGTGAGATCGTCATCAACGTGAAGACCCAAGGGAATTTCATGCTGTTTCAACTCGTCGGGCAACTGGAAACAACGAACCGCATGGCGGGCACCCTTACTATTGTGGATACGTACGGCGGGACAACGACGGGCGATTTCACTTTCACCCGGGGCAAGCCCGCAGACATTGTTGCCACTTCCTTGAGATGGAATCCGAAGGCGGGTGGATTGACGCTCCGCTACGACATCCTCCGCGCGAATCTGCCCGCCGATCCGACGCTCGATGTGGGGTTGTACTGGGCCAGCGGGCGCACCTGGAGCGACGCGATCAGCCGTATTTCTGTGGGCAACCCCATTCCTTCTCAAAGGAAGATGGGATCGTATACCTACAACATCCCGGGTTGGCGCCTGCGGGACGCCCCACCAGACACCACCCACATCCTGCTCGTCGTGGACCCGGACAACCAGCTTTCCGACGCGGACCCACGCAACAACGTCTTCGCCTTGCAGGACACCACGTTGGAGTACGGCAAGAACGCGCTACCGCTTCTCAGCGACTCTACGATCGGAATCATCAAGGACGCCTTGCGGTATGCGGGCCAGAAGTCGGGACTCGTCACGAGCACCTACCGGACGCCTCAGGACCAAGCCAGAGTGATGTTACAATTGGGAGTGGCAGGGGCGCGCCAGCAATACGGTAATAATCCGTGGGCGAAGACGGTAATCGACGCCTGGGTGGCGGCGCGCGACGCATACAACGAGGCAAAGAAAAAGGATCCCAACGCGAAGCCGCCTGACTACATAGCCGAAATGCTGGCGAGTATCCCCGTTAAAGAGTGGCACAACGTTTCCCATCATAGCGGGGATCTTGCCGACTTCACCAAACTTCAAGTGGTTGACATCGCGCCTTGGCTCAACGTGAAGAAACGGGTCCCGGCGATCACCAACCAGACACTGTTCCACCGCGCTCTCGCTTCGGATTCGCAAATAGTTGGAGGAACACCGTCGAACACAAACGGGCGCATTTCCAACCTACTGGATCCCTTCACGAAGCCGAAGGACGCGGCGTTCCACATCGAGGTCCCGCAAGCGTAAACCAAGCCGCCCTCGGGGCCACGCTGGCGCAAAACACGGACGCAACGACATGGATCGTTCGCCTTCTTTTCGCGATGCCATCCGCGCCGGGGTGCTCGTGTTCGACGGGGCCATGGGGACCGAGATCTACCGGCACCACGTCTTCACCAACCGCTCGTTCGACGAGCTATGCCTCTCCGATCCGCAGCTCATCCGCCAGATCCACGCGGATTATTGCGACGCCGGGGCCGACGTGCTGACCACGAACACCTTCGCAGCCAATCGCGTGGCCATGGAGCGCTACGGCCTGGGGGAGCAGCGCTGGGCAATTCTGCGGGCCGGCGCCCGCCTGGCCCGCGAGGTCGCCAACGGGGCCGACCGGCCGGTCTTCGTGGCCGGCTCGATCGGACCGCTCCCCAGCCAGCCCCAGTACGAGGCGCTCATGGAGCCGATGATCGCCGAGCAGGTGGAGGCCCTGATGGAGGGCGGGGCCGACTTCGTCCTCTTCGAGACCCAGCCGGGCCGCAAGGCCCTCCAGCAGTGCGCCGCCGCCATGCGACGGTTCCCCGACGTCCCCTACGTCCTCTCGTTTGCCTTGTTCGAGAACGGAGAATCGGCCTCCGGGGAGTCGGTGGAGCGATTGATGCAAGCGTTCCCCGAGGATCGGCCCGCTCCGGCGGCCTGGGGAATGAACTGCGGCATGGGCCCCGACGGGCTGCTTTTTCCCGTCGAGCGCGCGGTGCGTCTGACCGCGATCCCCTTGATCGTGCAGCCCAACGCGGGCATCCCGAAAGAGGTTGAGAACCGCCGCATCTACTACTGTTCACCCGAGTACCTGACCAGCTACGCCCGCCGCTACGTGGACCTTGGCGCTGCGGCGGTGGGCGGTTGCTGCGGCACCACGCCGGACCACATCCGCGAGGTGGTCAAGGCGATCAAGCCGTTGGCCCGGGCCCGGGTGAAGCGGGTGACGCTCGAGCCCGGCGCCGAGGTCCAGCCCAAGGAGCCCATGCCCTTTGGCCGGAAATCGCGACTGGCGTGGCGATTGGCCCATCGCCAATGGGTCACGACCGTGGAGCTTCTGCCGCCCCGCGGCTACGACCTCAGCGAGACTGTTGACAAGAGCAAGACCCTCCACCGCCACGGGGTGGACGCAATCAACATCCCCGACGGCCCCCGGGCCACCTCGCGGATCTCGCCGCTGATGACGGCCCTGCGGATCCAGCAGGAGGCGCTCATCGAGGTCATCCTCCACTTCTGCTGCCGGGACAAGAACCTCATCGGCATGCAGGCCGACCTGCTGGCGTGCGCGGCCTGCGAGATCCGAAACATCCTCTTCGTGACCGGCGACCCGCCCAAGCTGGGCAACTTCCCGCACGCCACGGGCGTGTTCGACGCCGACTCGATCGGCATGGCCGCAGTGCAGAAGCGGCTGAACACGGGGATCGACCTCGGCGGCCAGGCCATTGATCCGCAGACCCATGCCGTGATCGGCGTGGGCCTCGATCCGACCGCCATCGACCAGGCCCGCGAAATCGACCGCTTCCGCCAGAAAGTGGAAGCCGGGGCGGAGTTCGCCATCACGCAGCCGGTGTTCGACCCCGAGGCCCTGTTGCGGTTCCTCGACAAGGTCGAGCACCACGCCGTCCCGATCGTAGCCGGCGTGTGGCCCCTGGCCAGCTATCGCAATGCCCTGTTCATGAAAAACGAAGTCCCCGGCGTGGTCATCCCCGACTGGATCATGGATCGCATGGCATCGGTCTCCAGCCGCGAAGATCAGTTGAAGATGGGCGTCGAAATCGCCCGCCAGTCCGTCGCCCGCATCCGCAACCGCGTCGGCGGCATCCAGGTGAGCGCCCCTTTGGGCAAAATCACCAATGCGCTTGCGGTGATTGAGGAGTGAGGATGAGGGAACAAACGAATCACGAAAACCCGAAACAACGAAAACGCGAAAGAGCGCGCAGAAGGTGATGGGCGAGAATTCATCGTACCCTTTGTTTTCCGGGCTTTCGTCCTTTCGGGCTTTCGTGATTGCCCGATTTCCTTGCTGAAATGTCGGTTGAGAGAAGCATCTATCCTTCAAGGAGACTGGCGCACGGCAAACAGCTCGTGGTCTCACCGTTTGTGCGTGCTCGTCGTCCTGTTGTTCGGAAGCCAAGTCGCGGCCGCCCTCGCCCGCGGATCGGAAGGTGGGCCGCTCTCGGTCGGGTTTGGCGAGACCGATATCACGCCAAACGTGTCGGGACCGAAGCCGGTGTACATGGCGGGTTTCGGCCAGAACCGGAAGGCAACGGGCGTACATGATCCCCTCAAGGCGAGGGCGACCGTGCTGAAGGACGCCAACGGCAAGGTAGCCCTTGTTTCGGTGGATCTGGTCGGCCTTTTCCAGGACGAGGTGGCCCAGGTCCGCCGCCAACTTCCCGGGTTCAAGCAGGTGGTGATTTCGAGCACGCACAATCATGAAGGCCCGGACACTATGGGGCTGTGGGGGAAAAGTCCGATTCAATCGGGGATCGATCCGGTCTACCTTCGCATGGTTCGGGAGAAGATCGTCGAGGCGGTGAAGGCCGCCGACCAAAGCGCGGCAGCGGCCGTCGCACGCATCGGGGTCGCCCATGCGCCCGAGCTTCTCGCCGACGGCCGCGAGCCCTACGTCAAACAGGACGAGCTGGTCGTCCTGACGTTCTCCAAGCCTGGCGAGCAATCGCCCTCGGGCCTGTGTGTCCAGTGGAACTGCCACCCGGAAACGCTGGAGAGCGAGAACACCAAGATCAGCGCCGATTTCGTGGGGCCGCTCGTGGAACGACTGCAGCGCCGCTACCACTGCCCGGTGGTTCATTTCACCGGCGTGGTGGGCGGTCTGATGACCACGCTGGGATTGGAGGTGCGCGACGCGCAGGGCCGCGTCCTGGCCAATGGCTCGATGGAGAAGACCGAGCGGTACGCGACCCTCTTGGCCGAACGGGTCGAGAAGCTGGTGAGCCGGAGCCAGCCGATCCGGCTCGTGCCGATTGCGGCCAAGAGCTGCGACGTATTCATCCCGCTCGATAACAAGCTGTACATGCTCGCCCGGACCGTGGGCGTGCTCCAGCGCGATGCCTTCGCGTGGGAAGGCAATCCGTACAAGGCGGCGAAAGCTGCGGATTCGACGGCAAAGCGATTCTGCCTTCGCACGGAGGTCGGCTGGCTCGGCCTCGGGGAACTCGACGTAGCCTTGATCCCCGGCGAGATCTATCCCGAGCTGGTCCTCGGCAAGGTGCAGGACCCGCCTGACTCGGGCGCCGACTTCCCGGCCGCCCCGATCGAGCCGTCGATCTACGGCCAACTCCCCGGCCGCCGGCACATGATCCTCGGTCTGGCCAACGACGAGATCGGCTACATCATCCCCAAACGCCAGTGGGACGAAAAACCGCCGTTCTGCTACGGGCGCAAGAAGGCCCAGTACGGCGAAGTGAACAGCGTCGGCCCGGAAACCGCGCCGATCCTCTGCGAGGCATTTCGGCGAATGGTGACAAGCAAACCGTGATTGCAGGGGCGTCGGTCCACAAAACCGCGACCGCCGGTCGCGCTTGCGGCGTGGGGCTGTTTCGGCTGCGGGTGCGAAACACGAGAAATGCGCGTTTGGAGTGCGGCGACTCGTCGCCGCTTTCTTTGTTTTGGGCGGCGGCCACTCTTGCCGCCAAGGGAAAGCGGCCACGAGTCGCCGCACTCCCAAGCGGCAACCCCCTGCCGCCGGGACGCTCCGCCAGTTTCAGTTTGCGCACGGGTGCCCGTGTTTGCCCGATCGGATTCACATCGGTGTGCCACAGCTTGACCGCTGCCGGCGAGTGGCTCGGTTTGCAGCCAAAAAGGTCACCCGGCAGCGACCAAGCAGTGGCACACAACCCACGTCGGCCCGCACGGAAACAGGGGCA
>CAYTJV010000446.1:0-6487 GCA_964438165.1 uncultured Planctomycetaceae bacterium
CAACAACACGCGCATGTCGAAGAGCGACCAGGAGACCCTCGTCGAGCAGTCGCTCCACCTGGTCACGGTCGCCAATTCGCTCGCCGGGCTCAGGTCCCAAGTCGGGAACATCGTCCACGGGCCGACGGGCCCCGTTCCCCGAGTGGGGCGGTTGGGGCTTCTGCCGGACGATCGTCCTCACAACGATGCGCCGGGCCACCACGGTCAAATAGGTAGCCAAGCTGCTTTGACCGCGAAAGTGGCGCAAAACAGCGAAGCCGTTCTTGAGAATCCCCAGGAAGACTTCGCTCACCAGATCATCGCGGTCTTCAGGGCTGAAACGCAGCCCTCGAATTTGGGCAGTGTGGTTGACGACGTGGACCACCAATCCCATGAAGCGATCCACGAAGTCATCCCAGGCCCGGGGCTTGCCTTGCAGGCAACGCTCCAACAGACCTCGGTCGATTTCGGTCAGTACCACGATATCGCTCCCTTGGCCTTCGACGGATGCCGTCGGGGCGAATCCATGCCGCAGACCAGTCAGCAAGTGCCCTACGAACAGGGCGGTTCCACCGACCCCCGGCCCAACACCATTTTAATCACGACCCGCCAAATGAGCAAGTGCAACATTCGCGTGGGGGGCGAATGCTGGCATTGCTGGCATACAACGTAGGGCAAGCTGCTAGCTTGCCAGTGCCACGGGCAAGCTGCCACGGGCAAGCTAGCAGCTTGCCCTACGGCTCAAGCGATCTGTAACGCGGCCGGTCCGGCGCCGGTCTGGAAAAACGACGCCACTTCCGCCCGCTCAGGGAATCGCGCGCGATACGACTCGGCCCATGAAACCAGAAACGGGCCGAGCCGGTCTCTTTCTACCAGCGCCCACACGCTGCCACCGAAGCCGGCGCCGAATGCCGATGCCGCCGCTGCACCGCAATCTCGTGCAGATCGGGCAAGATGGGATGTCTCGGGGGTTTGATTGCCAAGTAAATCCTCCGCCGCCTGTTGGGATTGAGAAACTAGGCGGCCGAATTCCGTCATATCCCCTCTCTCAAGGGAGTCGCCAGCCGCAGGAAGAATCTGTTCGTTCTCCGCGACGAAATGCTCCAGGCGTCGGAGCAATGAACCAGAGTCTGCCTCCGAGGTTCCTGCATTGTGAACAATTTCGCGAAGTTGGGTGGAAGCCTCGGGCCCGCTTGCGAGGATCGCCGCAAGATGGGGATCCGACCGGCCGGTGCGCTGCCGCCAAAGGTCCGCCAGCGCTGAGGCCAGTCGCGAGGCGGCGTTGTACTTTTCCATGGCTGCCCCGGTTTTTTCGGCTGCCACACCGCTTACCGCCACGGCGAACGTATAACCGCTCGGTAGAGGGATGGCCCGCTCGAAACGGACCGGGCAATACGCATACTGGCTCACTTGGCCGGGGAGCGAGCAGAGCATCGCCGTGTGATCCTCGCTGCCGCCAAAGGTGCCGACGCCGCGATCACCCGCCAAGCTGCCGAATGTCTGACCGTTTTCGACCGTGCCAAGGTAGCCCGCCAAATCGGTGCGGTTGCGGACGTTGCTCTGGAACGCGGGCTCGGCGGCCAAACCGTTGACGTGCCCCAGCGCGAGGAAGACTGCCACCATCAGCGCACTGGAACTGCTCATTCCCGCTGCGGGGGGGAGATCGCTCGCCAGGGCGATCGTGGCCCCGCGCCGGGCATTGGGAAAATTCCGGGCGATGCGGCGGGCCACGGTCATGGGGTAATTCGACCAGCGGCCGAGCGATGGCATCAGGTCGGGCTGGAGTTCGAACTGGACTCTCTCGTTTCTTGCCGCGTCGATGACCACCACCTGCCCATCGCTTCGCGGCAGTGCAATCAGGCAGAACCCCTGCTCGGTGGCGACGATCATGCTCCGGCCGCCGGCATAATCGGTGTGCTTGCCCAGCACTTCGATCCGGCCGGGGACAAAGAAGGCTGCGGGGGTCGCCCCACGGGCACCAGGGTCGCAGGCTTCCAGGGCCCCGAGTGTCCGCTCAAAAAGCGCGGCCTTGGTCGAAGCGGCGTCTTGGCCCATTCCGGCCTCGGCCAATCGCGCCGTCAGGCCGCTCCGGTCGCGCAATGTGCTCGCCAGTCCGAGCCGCTCGATCACAGCATTACCTCGATGCCCGACAGGATGGGTTTGATCGTGGCGATGTCTTTCCGGCTGGTCAGGTCGAGGACCGGAGCGCGGACCTTCACGGCGTGAAATGGGAGTCGGAGCACGTCGATCACGTACTGCACGGCGTCGGTCACTTCAAACTCGTTGCGCGGCGAGGGGACGATCTTGCGGCAAGCCTCGAAGATCGCCGGCGTGAATCGCCAGCAGTTCATACTCAGCCAGTGGGGCTGTGGCATCGCGGCCAGCGTGGCAGCATCGGGTTTCTCGCGGATCCGCTCCAGCATCCCCTCGGGGCTGATCTGCGCGACGGCAAAGCTTTTCACCCGCTCCGGCGCGATGTTGCTCCCCGAAAGCATGCTCTCCCGCTCGAACAATGCGGCCGCGAACCCCTCTTGTTCTCGCAGGCGCCGCAAGGCTTCGACCGGGTAGTAGTTGTCGGAATTGACCACCAGGAAGGGATTCCTGCCCGCAAACGCCTCGGCGGCTGCCACCGCGTCGGCCGTCCCTTTGGGCTCGATCTGGACGGCGAAGTCGATCGTCAGGCGGGTAAGCTCGGTCTGGCGGTAGTAGCCGCGGATCGCTTCGTGATCGGGGGCCACCACGAGGCACACCTGGCGGTAGCCGGCATCGGCCAGTGCGGAGAGCACATAGTCTAAGAACGGCCGGTCGATCGGGATCAATGCCTTGACGCCCGTCTCGGCCGCCGCGAGTTCGGCATCGCTCAAGGCCGCTTCATCGTCGTTGCGCCTCATGCGGGTGCCCAATCCGCGGGCGAGGATAACGGCTTTGTCCATGCTCTGAATCCTCAATGGGGGATCATCTCCCTTCCCGTGCCGAGACTTGCACGGCGGCAGCCGGCTTGGGCCAGGCGGTTTCCATGCGGCGGCCGTCGGGCGTGAACGCGACCGGTGGGACGATGTTGCCCTGCGCGTCCCGCGGCAGCCGGCTTTCCACGGTGGGGAACTCGTCCTGCCGGTAGGCGCGGTTGACCACCGGCGCGGTCCGCATGCGCGGGCGGTAGGGCGACTGGGCGTACACGTCCTGGACGGTCGGGTCGGAGGGCGGATAGTCGGACCGCTTGAACAGCGGATGCCCCGGGTCCGGATCGGCCATTGCGCGGATCTCTTGCTCGCCTCGATAGGGGCAAAGCGTGTCAACCCAGAGAATCAGCTTCAGCAGGCTCTCGGGGTCGGCCTTCACCTCGTAGTGCTTGCCGCTGGCGGCCAGCTCGATCAGCCGGCTGACGCACGACAAACGGGTCATCGGCGCCAACACGCCATAGTCGGCCGGACGCCAGGGCTGGGCCTCGGCCAAAATCGTGCCGGCGATCCCGCCTTCGCACGGGCCGGGGAAGTCGCCGGCCAGGCTCCGCTTCTTGCCCAGCGTGAGCGTGACATAGGGCTCGGGGAAGGTCCCGAAGTCGGCGCTGGGGCGGAAGGTCAGGTCGTATTCGTCGCGCCCCTCGCCCTGGCCTTGGTGGCAGCGGCCGCAGTACCGGTCCAGCACCGGCTGGATGTCGCGCTGGTAGCCCAGGCTGTACTCGGGGCCAAAAGGATAAGGTGCGATCTTGGTCGGGGGTTTTTCGAGGGCCAGGCCCCGCTTGCCGACGGGGGCGATGCTGTGCGTCTCGTGGCACCCCACGCAGCCGCGGCGCTCGCCCGGCATGACGTTGGTGAACGACCGCATCGTGTGCAGCGCGCGGTGCTGGTCGTCGAGCAACTGGAAGTGCAGCGACTTGCACGGCGGGGCCTCGAAGTACACCGAGCCGTCGCTGTGGATCGGCACCGTGCCCATGATCCGCTTGATCCCGTCGTTGCAGGTGACCGACACCACCGGGCCGACGTGCATGTGCGGGTGCCCGTTCGGAGTCTCCACGTCCTGGAGCTTCTTGCCCAGCGTGAAGGTGGTCGGCTCCAGGACGATCACGCGGAGATACTTGGCCTTGCCCCGCAGGACCGGCGGGGCGCCGTGGTAAATGTCGGCGCTATAGATACTGCCCGGCGGGATGGGCGCGGCGTCCTGCTGCCGTCCGGCCCAGGCGACCCGGTCCGGGATCACCGGCGGCACCGCACGCGGCCGCACCGGCGTGCCGTAGAGGATGTGGAACGCCCCCTCATAGATCAATTCGCGATTGCCGCACACGTCCATAAGGAAGAGCTTGAATCGACTGGCGTTGTGGCGCGTGGCGAACACCCGCTGGGGCGGGCCGTGGCGGACCGACGCCAGGAACACCTGCTCGCTGAGCGGATACGGCGACTTGTAGCCGCCGTATTGGCCCGAGGTGTGATAGTCGGCCGTCTCCATCCGCTCGTCAGGCCCGTTGCCGACCTCGATCCAAGGCAACTCCTGCGAGACCTTGGTCAGCCCGTGCGGATAGTTGTATCCTCTGGTCCGGTCGAGCAGTCCCACGCCGCCCCAATACACCTCGTGGTGCCCGTGGGCGGCGAACATCACGCGGTGGCTGCCGGGGACCGGCCGGGCCTCCAGCAGCATGTCGGGCCAGTAGCTCTGATTGCCCCAGAAAACGCTCGTGTTCGTGCCGTCGGGGTTGACGGTCCAGAGGCTCTGGATCCGCATCAGCTCCTTGTCGGTGTATTCCCAACGGGTATAGAGGATCCGCCCGTCGCTCAACAGCGACGGCGTGTACTCCGGCTCGCCGCCTGCGCTGAGCAGATAGATGTTGCGTCCGTCGGCGTCGCAGCGGGCCAGCACCGTGCTGGGATGTCCCACCGTGCAGCGGGCATAGCTGCTGCCGCGGTTGCTCATGAAGGCGACCCGCCCGTCGGGCAAATAGATCGGGTCCTGGTCGTCGTAGCTGCCCGCGGTGATTTGCCGCAGGCCCGTGCCGTCGAGATTCGCCTCGTAGAGGTGGAACGTGCGGTCGCTGGCCGGGCGGAAGCAGAACAGGACCCGCCGGGCATCGAACGACACGTCGGGCCGCCAGTACCAGCCGGGCCCGAGCTTCTCGGTCAGCTTGCGGACCTTCCCGCCCGGCTGCAAGCCGTCGAGGACCAGCAGGCGCACGCAATTGAGCTGGGCCTGCGGATAGACCCGGTGCATCGACTCGTGGGGATAGCGCTCGGGAACGTCGATGAAGACCATCTGCGAGAAGTCGACCGCCGGGTCCTTAAACATCACCTGGCGCTTGACCTTCCGCACCTCCAAGTACAGGGCCTTGGGATCGGCCGACCCCGGAAAGACTTCCGAAGTCTGGGAGACTTCGGAAGTCTGGAAGTTCTTGGCCGGCAGGGCCCGAAGCGCCTTGGATAGCTCATCCAGCCTGGCAAGTTCAGCCTTCAGATCGGGCGGCCGTTGGGTCTTCGCCAGCCGGCCGGCCATGGCGCGGGCCCAGCCGATCTCCTGGACGGCCCGCTCGTGCAAGGGCTTGCCCTCCGATTGAAACAGCCACTCGGTCTCTAATGCGGCCTGGGCCTCCTCCGGGGTGAGCGTCCGCGTGGGAGGTTCCTCGGGGATTTCCCACGACCGACTCGCCGGCGCGGGACCGCCCGCCAACCAGCCCCAGGGCTCGATGCCCATCGGACCGACCACCTCGGCCGCCTTCCAGCCGCGATCGTCGAGCTCCGGCCGCGAGAAGTGGTTTCCGGACAGCTCTTGAGCAGTCACGCGCCACGTGCCGTCGCTCACCACGTCGATGGTCTTCGTCCCCCGTTCGCCTTGGACCTCCACGTGGACTGCCGCCACCGCGGCCCCAATTCCGCCGACGTTCACGCCCCGAATGACCACCGCGTTGGGCCCTTTGCGGAGCAGCCGGGCAATGTCGTGCTGCTTGACGACCTGCCAATGGGCCTTCGGATCGCCGACGTCCGATCCGACCGACGTGCCGTTGACAAACAACTCGTAGTTGTTGTCGGCCGTGACCACCGCCGTGGCCGTCTTCGGCTCGCCCTCCAGCACGAACGTCTTGCGGAGATAGCAGACGTAGTGTTCGGCCCGCCCCGTATCGGCGTCGTCCCAAATCCACTGGGCCTTGGCCACCAGCGCCGCGGAGGCAGGCGGCTTGGCATCCTCGCGCCCGGCTCCCCAAGCCACGCCGGCGGGCACACATGCCGCCAAGGCCAGGACCATCGCCGGCTTCGCGCAGCTACGGAGTCGCGTGGATTCTTTCATGGCTTCCTCCCGATTGTCACGGCGCCTGCTTTATCGCACCATCATACCAACACCCGGAGGGATTTCCAAGTCCGCGGGCAAGCCGCATCGACCGCTGCCGGCTGAAAAACGCTTTCACGGAATGAGCCCCAATCTTTTCCTCGCACGGCTGATCGAAGTAGAATAGGTATTGGAACGCCAGGTTCAGCGCGGGCCTGGAATCATGGAAGCAGTTCTGCGAGCAGCGTCCGGTACACGCGGG
>CAYTJV010000447.1:0-6455 GCA_964438165.1 uncultured Planctomycetaceae bacterium
CCCATCTCGCCCACCAACCCACCCCGTCACTCCTTCCCGGGGCGTGAACGGTTGCCAACGCCGGGAAGGCGTCTCAAAAGGCCTTACCCGCACGACGTGCTTGTTTTCTGCAAGCTGAGTGGACGCGCATTCGATCTTTTCCGATTTTTCGACCACGCGGGGGCTTGCACGGGGATTAGTGGTTAGTTGTCGTCCGGTCTCTAGTCGAGATCGTCGAGCCGGCGGCCCACGACAAAGGCGACCAAGAAGCGGTACGCCATGAGAAACAGTAGCGCGCCCCCGACGGATGCCAGGAGTCCTACAGGGCTGATGGGATTGAAGTTCTTCCGGTGCAGGAGCGCGGAGAGCACCAGCGGCCCCAGCACACTGCCAAAGATCCCAATCATGAGGGTGCCCAACGGTCCGGCCGGTTCTCGCCCGGGCACCAGCAGCTTGGCCAACAGGCCCGTCACGATCCCGAACCCGACCCAGATCAGCACCACGTTGGTCCAGTGCTGCGCCACGGGCGATAGTTCGAGTTCGGACACGCTGTGACTCCTCTCGGGCACCCGGCCGAGCGGTGCCGGCGAGTGGCCGGCGACGCCGTGAGACGGCGCCGGGCGCAGAAAGGCTCGCTCCGGCTGCTGACGTCAAAGAGGTTTCCCGCGAGTGGATGGACCCGACTCTGACGTCAGCAACGCGGAGCGTCGTCCCCCCAAGACGTTTTCTCGTGGCATGTAGGATGGCTCTCCTGAGCCGTCCGGGACGGGTCTGGAGACCCGTCCTACATGATCGAAATGGTTGCGTCACCTTCGCTGTAAGTTCTGTTCCGCCCTGGCCTCGCGCTGCGCAGCGGCCTCCCGAGCGAGCTTGAACTCAGGGCCCGGCGCATAATACTGGACGTCGTCGTTCATGTAGTAAGGGCTGGGAAGCGTCTGCCCACCGACGTCGACTTGGCAACCGGTTGCACCCGCCACCGCCAAGAGTCCCAGACCGACCAACGTCCAACGCAGCGGGCGATTGCACTTCCGCGAGTCGCTCATCCGCCACCTCCGCCTTCCGGATCTCAGGTCCGCTCGTTGTGTGCCTCGTGCATCCTGGTCCGTCCGGGACGCACAGGCACTACAACCGGCAAAATCGTCAGCATCGTTATCGTCCGCAGTCGCCGGCAGACTTTAGACAGTCCGCGGCATTGCGCGATCCTCTGGATGGAGGGGCGGTCTGGGAGGTATAGGGGAGTGCTTTCGCATCGGAACAGGGATCCAGGGGCTTGGAAACTGGGCTTCCCGAGGCGTAATATCGTAATGAGAGCATCCGGCCGCTTGTTGTGCCTGGAGTGCTCGCGCCGCCGTGCCCCCATCGTGGGAGGCAGGGCGGCTTTCGCTGCTGAAGGAGTTGCTGCCGATGCCTTCACGACATTCAAGAAGTGGCCGCCTGGCCGTATCGTCGGCGGGAGTACGTGGTTTACTCTTGGGGTGTCTCCTGCTAGGGACTCTTGCGCCCCAGGAAGCCCGCGCGCAGGTCCAAGGCGCCCCCAGCGATACGTATCGCTTCGTCTTCAACCTGTTCCACGACGGGAACTACGACGACGCGCTGAAGCGGTACCAGCAGGAGTGGCGCGGCGCGATCAAGGCCGGCCAGATGCGGTGGATCGACTCGATCTGCTACTCCACCATGATGGGGGAATGCTACTACCACATGGGGATTCTCCCACAGGCCCTGGAGAATTACACGGCCGCGGTGAATTTGTATTTGAATTTCCCGGACTGGATGATCCGCGTCCAATTCCGGCCGATCCAGGCGGCCAAGGCAGCGCCGCAAACGCCCTGGGGGGCAAGCACCCGCGGCTCGCAACTCGGGCACTATCCCACGCGCACGTCGATGATGCAGGGCGCGATCGACACCTCCATGCGGTACAAAGAGGGTGGACTTGTTCAGCAGCCCGTCATGTATCCGGTCGAAGTGCAGGAGATCATCCGCTGCACGGTGCTGGCGATTCGGCGGCGCACGGAACTGCTCGGCCCGCTTTCGAAATACGACGCCTTGAACAAGAAGCTCTTAGCAACGCTGCAGCAGCCGGTCGGTCCGCGCAACCACTGGTCGCAGGCGTACTCCGACATGGAGTTGGCCATGGCCCTGGTGGCCAACGGCAGGGACGCCGAGGCAGCCGTCGTCCTGATGCGATCCACGGTGGCGCAAGGGCAGTACGACCATCACTTGACGCCGACCGCGCTGTTGGAATTGGGCAAGATTTCACTGCGGCAAGGGAATAATCCGGTAGCGGCCAAGGCGCTCGTCGAGGCGACCTACGCCGCCTACCACGGCGACGACTTGGGCGTGCTGGAAGAGGCCTTCCGCTACGCTTCGCTGGCCTACTTGCTGGCGAACAAGAAGGGGGTCTTTCCGCCCGTCGTGCCGGCCGCCCAATGGGCCCAAACGAAAAACTGGCGACACTTGCGAGCGTCGCTCTTGCTCTCCGAAGCCGAGGGCATGCTCTGCGCCGGACAAACGCCGCTTGCAGTTGCCAGGCTCGACGATGCAGTCAGTACGATCGCGCGACGGAGCATGGGTGCCGGATGGATCGGCGCCCGGCTGAGTTATCTCCGCGCGGTTGCCCAGTTTCAACTTCGCCGAGTCGACCTCGGAGATCAGGCCTTGGCCCAGGCGATGAAGTACATGCGGGGAGGGTCGCACTGGCTCTTCCATATTGCCCAGGTCGACGGGGCGGTCATGTCCGGGGCGGTTACGCCGCGAAACGCGGTGGAACTGTATCAGGAAGTCCTCCGGGACCCGCAGCCAGCCGACTGGGCCTCGGATCCCCTGGAGTCGCTCGCCGCGCTGGTCGCTCCTCATCCGGAGGCGCTGGAGCATTGGTTCCTGGCATCGCTTCAGCGCACGGACCGGGAAGCGGCATTGGCCACGGCCCTGGAGGTGTCGGATCGGGCGAGGCGACATCGCTTTTTCAGCACCTTGACGCTCGGAGGGCGCTTGCACGCCTTGCGATGGCTGCTCGAAGCCCCGCCCGCCGCCTTGGACAAAAAGGCATTGGTCCAGCGACAGGACCTGCTGGCCGACTTCCCGGCCTATCAGGCCCTCCAGCAGCAGGTAAGGCAGATTGCAGAACGACTGGCGAAGATCCCGCTGGCCCCGCGGGATGCCGACATCGCGCGGCAGCAAGGCGGCCTGCTTGCCGAGTTAGGCAAGCTCAGCGTGCAGCAGGAGGCGATCCTCCGCGAAATGGCCGTGCGCCGCGAGCCGGCCGATATGCTCTTCCCGCCGCTTCGCCCGACCGAGGAGCTTCAGAAGGCGATTCCCGCCGGGACGGCTGTGCTGGCCTTCTTCTTCGCCGGCAACAAGCTGCACGGCTTCTTGCTGAATCGAGAGAAGAGCACGGTCTGGGTGGTGAAGCGCGCGCAGTCGCTGGACAAAGGGATCGCGACGCTCCTGCGCGAGATGGGCAACTACGAAGCCAACCGGGAGATCACTCTCAAAGACCTGGCCGACACGCAGTGGCGTCAGACGGCCCGGCAAGTGCTCGACGTCCTCCTGGACGATTCCCAGGTCGATTTCACCAAGAAGTTCCGCGAGCTGGTGATCGTGCCCGAGGGGTTGCTGTGGTATCTGCCCTTTGAGGCCCTTCAGGTGAATGCCGGCAATCGGCTTCAGCCGCTGATCGCGCGGTTCCATATGCGGTACGCCCCCACGCTTTCGCTGGCCGTGTCCGACGGCCGGGCCCGCCGCGCGCATCCCAAGACCGCCTTGGTGCTCGGCCGGCTCTATCCGCGGGAGACGGAGGCCGGAATCGAGGCATCCTCCAAGGAGATCGTGCGGGCCGCGCCGGAGACGGCGGTTTTCGGGCGGGCTTCTTTGCCGGCCAGTTCCGCGCTGTTCAAGACGCAGATCGGGCAACTGATCGTGCTCGACGACATCGTGCCGCCCGAGCAGGGCCCATACGCCTGGGCGCCGATTCAGATCGACCGCTCGAAACCGGGCAACACGCTGGGCGATTGGCTGGCGTTGCCCTGGGGAGGGCCCGACGTGGTGATTCTGCCCGGCTTCCACACGCCCGCCGAGAATGCGATGCGACGTGTGCCGCGGGCGGTGGCGGGGGCCGACGTGTTCCTGTCGGTTTGCGGCCTGATGTCGAGCGGGGCCCGCACCCTGCTGGTGAGCCGCTGGCGCAGCGGCGGCCAGTCGGCCATCGACCTGGTGCGGGAGTTCGTTCAGGAGCTGCCCCACACCGCGCCTCCCGACGCCTGGCAGCGGGCCGTGATGGTGGTCGCCGACAGCCGGCTCAATCTCGATGCCGAGCCGCGGATCAAGAAATCGGTCGGCGACGAACCGCCGAAGGGAAACCATCCGTTCCTCTGGGCGGGCTACATGCTGATCGACTCCGGCCCGGCCTTCGAGCCCGGCGTGGTGGAAGCCGTCAAGCAGCCGCCGAAGAAGGAGCCGGCCCAAGGCGAGCCCAAGAAGCCGCCCGAAGGCGAAGCGCCCAAGAAGCCTGACGGGGAAGAACCAAAGAAAGAGGGCAAAGCCTCGTAGGAGCGACCGGGAGTCGCTATACTTTGGAGTGCGGCGACTTGTCGCCGCACTCCAAAGTCAATATCGGAGTGATGCCCATGTGCTGTTCTAGTCGATCCGGGTTGTTGGCGCTGGCAATGAGTTTGGGCCTGCTTGGCGGGCCTGCCGTGGCAGCGAACGAAGGACAGGACGACCTCGACAAGGCCACCCAGGCCAAAGTCAATGCCAAGACGCTCAGCGACCTGTCGGAGGTCATCCGCCTGAGCGAAAGCGCCCTCGCCAAGGGTCTCGATGAGGAGAACACCAAGTTCGCCAAGAACCTCTTGGCTTCGACATTGAGCCAGCGTGGCATCGACTACAGCAAGATGATCTTCGACAGCCTCCCCCCGGACCCTCGCTGGCCCCAGTACCGCCGCGTCGCCCTGGAAGACCTGGAGAAGGCGGTCAAGCTGGATCCCGAGCAGGCGGAGGCGTGCTACCGGATCGCGCAGTTGAACCTCCTGCCCGAGGGCAATGACAAGCGGGCGGCCGAGGCTCTCGATCAGGCGATCAAGCACGCCAAGGGCGAGCCGGTGCTCCATGCGCAGGCGCTGGTGCTGCGGGCCGGGCTGCACAAGGACCCTCAGAAAAAGCTGGCCGACTTGAACGAGGCGGTGCGCGTGGCGCCGGGCGACGTGGCCGTGTTGCGGGCCCGCGGCGCGGCGTACTCCCAAATGGACAAGCTCTCCGAAGCCCTGGCCGACTTCGACGCGGTGCTGAAGTTCGAGCCGAAACACGCGTCCACCCTCGAAGCCAAGGCGTTCTTGCTGGCGAAAATGAAGAAGTTCGACGAGGCCTTGGCCGTCCTCGAACAGGTGCGGAAACTTGACCCGAAGTCTGTGTCGCCGCTGGTACACCGCGCCCGGGTCCATGCCATGAAACCCGACCTCCCGGCGGCCCTCAAGGACCTCGACGCGGCGCACCGCCAGGAGCCGAACCACCTGGCGGTGCTGCTGTTGCGGGCGGCCGTCTACCAGGAGATGAAGCAAAACGAGAAGGCCCTGGCCGACGTGGAGAAGGTCCTTGCCCTGCGCCCGAATCTGGACACGGCGATGCGCTTCCGCGCCGCGCTCCTGGCCGGCGAGGGCAAGTTCGACGAGGCCATCGCTCAAGCCGAAGAGCTCCTGAAGGCCGAGCCCGACGATCCTGAAACCCGCCTCCAACTGGCCCGGCTCTATGTCGCGGACCAGAAGTACGACAAGGCAATTCAGATCTACACCGAGCTGATCGCCAAAGATTCCTCCAACTGGATGGCGATTTACGGCCGCGGCGACGCCTTGCTGAGCCTGGGCAAGCACGCCGAGGCCGTCGCTGATTACGAAAAGGCCTACAAGCTCCAGCCGCACGATCCGGGGCTCTTGAACAATTTCGCCTGGGTCCTCTGCACGTCGCCGGTGGACAAGCTCCGCAACGGCAAGCGGGCCCTGGAATTGGCCAAGGAAGCCTGCCGCCTGACGGACCACAAGCAGGCCCACATCCTCAGCACCCTGGGCGCGGCCTACGCCGAAACCGGCGACTTCAAGAGCGCCATCGAATGGTCGCAAAAGGCCATCGCCGCGGGCAAAGAGGACCAGAAGGAAGCCCTGGCCAAGGAATTGGAGAGCTATAAGGCCGGCAAGCCGGTGCGCGAGCTCAAGACCCCCGAGCCGAGCGAAAAACCCCAACCGAAGAAGGCCGAGAAAACCAAACCGGCCACGCCCGCGAAGCCCAAGCCCGCCGACAAGGCGAAACCCGAGCCCAAGCAGCTCAAGACTGAGCCCAAGCGCCCGGCCCCCAAATGAGACCGCTGCACGAGACCCGTGCGAGCACAACATCGAGTGCTCAGTACTCAGTATGGCCCGTTCCAGAAAACTGCAATGTGGGGCAGGTTGCCAACCTGCCAAAAACAGGGCAGATTGGCAATCTGCCCCACA
>CAYTJV010000448.1:0-6453 GCA_964438165.1 uncultured Planctomycetaceae bacterium
GCGGAATCATACCCGAAAAGGCTCATTTCAGACAAACCCAATCGCGCGCGGTATATTACATTTTCTCGAGGGGCGATTGACAAGCTGGATTTCACCGATCAACATCACAGTCGTCGGCCTGCCGCCGAGGGGTTCCGGTAGACGTGACAAGGGTAAGAACCCCGTGAACGGTTACGCATGGAGTTTATCAGAATCTCGGAGTGGTTCGTGGAAGGCGGCGATGCTGTCATTTCCTAAGCGTAGTTGTCGACAGTAACGTATTTCTTCTTTCCGCGGGAATCCCATGGAGAATCTTGCCTACAAACCGACGGCCGGCGAGGTCATCGAGCGGCTGCGCTTGCTCCAGTCGCGACAGGCGATGGACCGGGTTTTCGCCTCCTTCAGCATTCCGTCGGCTGCGCTCGATGAGTTCGGCCGCAAGTACCGCGAAGGCTTCTGCGACTATCCCGATCCGCACGAGCGGATCGCCTTCTGGGACAAGTTCTTCGCCCAACGGGCGGCGGTGGAAGACGACTCGCTCCCCTGCGCCTACTTGAGCGAAATGGACCAGGGCCTGTACGGCGGCCTGTTGGGCGGCAACGTGCAGTTCATGGCCCATCCCGAGAACGGCTGGATCTCCTCGATGGTCGCGCCGCTGTTGAAAGACTGGTCGGAGTTCGATCGATTGCGTCTCGACTCCGCCCATCCCTGGTTCGAGCGCTATCGAGAGCAACTACGGATCTTCGTCGAGGGGGCTGCCGGGAAGTTCGCCGCCAGCTATTTTATCCTCATCGACGGGCTGAACTTCGTGTTCGAGCTCTTGGGCGCCACGCAGACGTACATGAGCCTGGTTGAGCAACCCGAGATGGTCCGCCGGGCCGTCGATTTCGCCTTCGAGCTCAACGTAGCGGTACAGCAGGCATTCTTTGACTGCGTGCCGCTGGTCGACGGGGGTACGGCGAGCAACATGGCCCAGTGGATCCCCGGCCGCATCGTCTCCGAGAGCGTGGACCCGTTCCACATGACTTCCGTGGATTACTTCGAGACCTGGGGCCGCGAGCCGGCGCAGCGGATCTTCGACCGCTTCGACGGGGGCGTGCTGCACATCCACGGCAACGGCCGGCACTTGCTGGAGGCCGTTTCCACCTTCCGGCGGCTCTGCGCCATTTATCTTGGCGACGACAAGGGGTTCCCCGAGGCGTTCGACATCCTCCCGCAGCTCCGCGCGCGCACCCGCGACCTCCCGCTCGTGCTCGCGGTCGACTATCCCCGCTTCGTCGACAAGCTCAACCGGCACGAGCTCGTGGGCGGGGTGTTCTACAAGGTGGCCGACGCGCCCGACGCCGCCAGCATCAACCGGCTCATGGAGCGGGTCCGGGCGTACCGCGCGGGTTGATTTGGCGGCAGCGACTCCCAAGAAAGGATGAACTTCGATGCACGTTTTGCGACTGTTATCTTTGGCGACCGGTGTGTTCTGGCTGATCGCGGCAGGCGCCTTGTCGGCCGACAAACAGGGCAAGTCGCCTGCCGACGAGTTGCCGCCGCACATTCGCCGCGTCACATGGTTCGGCGAGCGGGCCGACTGGTCGCACGACGGGAAGCGAATCCTCTTCCTGGCCAAGACCTTTGGCGACGTGTATGAGGTGGAGCTGGCTACCGGGGTCATTCGGCCTGTAACGCATCACTACTTTCATGCAGGATACACCCGGGCGCTCTATCTGGCCAACGGCGACATCCTGCTGTCCGGGGCGCGGACCTTCGATCCCCAGAGTCCGTGGAAAAGCCGGCACGAGGACAATGCCGAGCTGTGGGTGCTGAAAAAGGACCGCGGCGGGCCGCCTGTGGCGTTGGGGGCGAACTGTTCGGAAGGGCCGGCCGTTTCCCGTCGCTCGATGCGCATCGCCTGGACGCGGCACAACGCCCTCCATTTGGCCGAGATTGTCTACGAGGACGGCAAGCCCAAGCTGGCGGGCCAGAAGAAGGTCCTCGACGCCAAGGACCTCGCCTTCAAGTGCGGCCTGGAAACGCAGAACTTCCGACCGCCCGAGGAGAATGAGCTGACCTTCAGCGCTTACGGCTATCAGGGCACGGAAGTGATGGGCCTGAACCTCCAGACCGGCAAGGTGATGAACTATTCCAATGCCCCAAGTGAGTACGACGAGCCGGAGGGGATCTTCCCCGACGGCAAGCACACGCTGGTCGAGTGCGACCGCCACTGCGGCAAGGGACCGGGGCACATCGACCTTTACAGGCTGGCCCTGGACGGCTCGGGCCGCACGGAGCGGTTGACCTTCTTCAACGACTATCCGGGCTACAAGGCATCGAACCCCGTGGTGAGCGACGACGGACGCTACATCGCGTTCCAGCTCGCACGGAGCAAGGACGCCGCCGGCGTCGGCCACGGCATCTTGGTGTTCAATCTGAAGTAGAAACTCACCGACCAACCGCTTGAAAGACCCGACCGACGTTCTGAAGATACTCAACATCTCCCACCTCGGCCCGCCGCGCGATCTCGTCGAGCCAACGCACGGTGGCAGGCTCCAGGCACGGTTCGGAGGGATCGTCCGCGGGGTAGATTACTTCCACTTCCACCTCGACGGCGTACTGACCTCGTTGCACCCAACGTTTGCGTTTCTCGCGTCGCTCACCCATCATTGTCGTCATTCTCGGAAAAAGACCGTGACCAACGTCGCCCGACGGCTTTCCTCCATCCAGGCCCAGATCGCTTCCACTTCGCTGCCGTCGGCCAACTCCTCACGAACCACGACGGACGGGTGCGGCTTGCTGGCCGGTCGCTCCCGCACGAGTACGGCGTGTTTCAGGCCGGCGACCAATTGCCAAACCGCCACAGCTCTTTCTTCGCACCGTTCGTCGGCGTGCCAGGAGACCACGAACCGGTCTTCCTCCACGGCCAGCCGGATGGTCTCGAAGAGCCTACCCATCCCGTGAATCCTACGCAACACCGAAGCGGGGTGTCAATCGGCACTTACTCGGTCCCGAGGCAGACGACCTCGCCGGCCTGGGTGGAAACGAGCAATCGGCGCCCCGCTGCGGCCAGGCCATCCCATACCGGAGCGGGCAGCGCCGTGTGGGCGATCACCTTGCGCACGTCCGGCGCCACGGCGCCCAGGCCCCCCGCCCAGCCCGCCGCCACCCGGGTCGGGAACCGCGCAGCGCTGGCGGCGCGCCCGGGGGGGCGTTCCCTGCCCCTGCGGCCGGGGACTGGGCGCCCGGCCCGCCCTCCGGGCCCGCCGCAAACCGCAGGTCGCCGGCGGGCACCATGGCGACGACCCGTTGCTTTCGCTCGCCGGCCGGGTAGAGAGAAACCGACCACTTCGCCTTACGCTGGAGTCGCTGGCTCAGCCAGAACTCACCGGCGGCCTTGGAGGCGTTCTCGCCGGCGGCCCAGCCGGTCATCCAGGTGGGATCGAGCTTCTCGCCGCCGCGGAGGTCGAAATCCCGCCGGTACACGGTGCGGCCATCGTCCAACGAGCCCAAGAGCATGTTGTCGCGGAAGACGGCCAATCCCCGCGCAGGCGTCTCCTTACCGTGTCGCGGCTGGTGGCGCGGGGCATAGCTCCAGCAGCCTCGCGGCACGATCACGCCCGAGCCGCCGGTCTTGGCAACCATGAACGCCTCCTTGGCCTTGCAGGTCATCTGACCCGTGCCGCGATCGAAGAGCCATCGCGACATGGTCACGCCGTCGCCTTCCCGCTGCAACAGATCGAAATTGTCGAACTCCAGCCCGATCGAGGCGTAGAAATCGTTCATGGGGAGCGTGTTGAGCGGCTTCACCCAGCGGATCGCGCCGCTGGCCGGCTCGACGGCGAAGACCAGGATTCCGCCGTCGGCCAGGGCCTGGCGCCCGGCGGCGAAATAGGCCACGTCGTCGACCACCAACACGCTTCCCGGCACCGGCCAGGGCGATTCGATCTGGCCGTAGGCCACGATCCGCTCGTCGCTGGGAGCGGCCCGAAGCCGCCACACCACCTGGCCGTCGGCGGCGCGCAGGCAGTACACCCAGCCGCTCCGGGCGCCGAACAGGCACAGCCCGCGATGGATGGTCGGCGGCGTGTCGATCCGCCCGTTGGCTGTGTAGCGCCAGCGGACCGTGCCCGACTGGGCGTCAAGGGCCACGATCTGGTGCGCGTCGGGCCGTGCCACGTACACCATGCCGGCCGCGACCACCGGGGGAGTCACCGGGCCGCGGACGAAATCGTTCTCTCGCCAATCGTCGGCGATCGTCCCTTCCGGCCAGCCGCCAAGCTTGACGGTCCAAAGCGTCTTTAAGTCGGTCGGGACCGCCGTGGTCGTGCTGGCACTCCGCCAGGCATTTTGACGATAGCATGGCCATGCCTCCGCATCGGCGGCTGGGTCGGCCGCTGCTGCGCTGACTCCCTTGTCCAAGACGAAATTGGACGATTTTATGTCCTTGGCAAGGCTGCTATTGGGCGACGCCGGGGCCATCGCCACGTAACCGCGAAGCATCGGCCAGCACACGCAGTGCTTGGGGCAGGCGTAGATCAGTCCGTTGGCCGGTATCCAGCCGTAATCGGGGCTGCACGCCGCCTTGGTGATCCGGTTGGCGTCGAGCTGTCCGGTGGCCAGGTCCGTGAGCTCCATCTCGCCGGAGAGCAGGTAGCGCTCGGTGGCGACCGGGGGGAAGCAATGGCACAATCCGGCCGGGCAGTCGCGCTTCACCTCGCCGGTCTTCGGATCGAGGGCCACGCCCTTGAGGTGCTCCAGCACCCACAGCAGGTCGCCGACGAACATCGCCCGGGCCTGCTTGCGGTGGTTCATGCCGGGCACGAAATCGCGGCTCCAGAGCAGCCGGCCGTCGGCGGCCGACGCCACGTGGATTGCATTGCCCTGCTTCTCGTCTTGAAGCGTGGAGACCTCGTAGACCACCAGGTCTTTGTGGCAAACGATCCGCCGGACCTTCGAGGTCCAAGGATAATCGTCCTTCTGCCAGCGGACCCGGCCGGTCGCCAGATCGAGGCTCACCGCGGTCAGCTTCTCGCCGGGCTTGGCCGCGCCTTGGAGCAGGAAGACGGCCCCCTCGCCGGCGACGACGTATCGCGGACTGGCCGCCGCGTGCTTCCAGCGGAGCCGGCCAGCGGAGACTTCCGAAGTCTTGGAGACTTCGGAAGTCTGACCGATCTCGATAGCGCGGACCGATTGGGCGTCCACGGTGATCAGCACGCCGCCGGTGACCATCAGATCGCTAGGCGTGCCGGCCTCGGGATACTCGCGAACCGTCTTGCCGGTCGCCGCGTCGAGGGCCAAGAGCTTCTTTTGCGCCACGGCGAACACCAGATCGCCGGAGGCAACGGGAGCCGCCGTGCCGCCGGTCTTGAGCGGCTGCTCCCAGAGCCGCAGGCCGTTGAAACCGTCCCGGGCGAGAACATCGGCGTAGAAATTCCTGCCGGCGGCCGTGACCAACCGGCTGCTCTCACGCGAGGGCCCGGCGACCCAGCGAACGCGCCGCGGCGGGCCGACTAGCGTATCGCCGGAGACCGTATTGCCGTCGGCCGCGTGCCGCGGATGGGTCCACTCGTCCATCGCCGCCGGCCACGGCTTGCGGCCGATGAGCCATTTCTTGCCCGACTCCACGGTCCGAACGTCTTGGAATCCGGCCTGCTTGAGAGCGGCTTCGGCCGCTTGTCCGCTCGCGAAGAGCACAAGTCCGCCGGGACGCAACACCCGGGCGATCTCGGCCGTCAGGGCGGCGTTTGGCTGCAATTCCGCCCGAACGATCAATACGTTGACCAAGTTCTCCGCATAGGGCAACCTGGCCGGAGTGCTGATCTGGTCCGCCGAGATGATGCCGTAGCAGCCTTGGGCATGGATCCGCTCGCGGGCCCGCTCGACCCGGCCGCAGTCCGTGTCGAGCATCTGAATGAGGAATCGGCCGGTGCGCGCCAGTTCCGCGGGGATGGTGAGGTCGTCGCAGCCCACCTGAACGCACAAGCCGCCGGTAATCTTGCCGGTTTCGAGCACCAACCCGACCGGTGAAGGACCGTCGGGCGACCGAGCGATTGCAGGGGCGCCGAGGGCGGCGGCGCAAACGATCATCTTCAAGCAAATCAAGGCAGTTTTCCCAGTGCCACCGCAAGACATGGATGTGTTCTCCTTCTACTCTTGCTCACAAAACTTCTTCACCTGCCGGGCGAGCCGGCAGGGGTCTGGACGCGCCATTCGAGGATGCCGCCGGAGAATTCGGGTTGAAGCCCGACCACGATGCGAAGCTGCTTCGTGGTGACCGGCTCGAACTCCGCGCGGTTGAACTTGTCCTTCTCCACGCCGCAGGGTCCGGAGGCCGCTACCGGTTTCCATTGATCGCCGTCGAGCAAGTAGCCCAGGTCGCCGAAACCCTTGAGCCAGTAAGGCAGCTCTCATGATTGATTCCTTGGATTCAAACTAAGGGCCTATCCCAAAACTTCCGAAGTCTCCAAGACTTCGGAAGTTTGCGAC
>CAYTJV010000449.1:0-6447 GCA_964438165.1 uncultured Planctomycetaceae bacterium
CCAGCGACAACTCCTGCTTCACTGTGCACACCGCCAGGGGCTCACCCAACCGCGCGTAGACCACGGTGCGCAGCCACGGCTCGTGCTGGGCAAGAACGGCCTGCCAGTCGATCTACGGCGTTCGGCCCGAGTGGTCGTCGCGCACCGGCGAGGGGATGTCTGTCATCACCGTAAAGTATGGTTGCCGTGGTATGGGGAATGTTGCACAATTGCGTCCGATGGCACATTGTACGCACCACTCACTCGCGTGGATCGATGAAGAACTGCTGACCCTGCAAGAGGCGGGGCTACGTCGCCGGCTGGTGGTCCGCGATGGTCCACCATCCCCCCAGATTTGGGTGGACGGTCGAGAGCTGATCCACTTCGGCTCGAACGACTATCTCGGGTTGGCTGCGGACCCACGCCTCAAAGCGGCTGTCTTGGCCGCGGTGGAGCAGTACGGCTGGGGCAGCGGGGCAAGTCCACTCATTCTCGGCCACGGCGACCTCCACCAACGGCTTGCGGAGCGGATCGCAGAGTTCGAGGGCACGGAAGCGGCGTTGGTCTTTGCCTCCGGGTTTGCCGCCAATGCCGGCGCCGTGGCCGCGCTGGTGGCGACGGGCGATGTGGTCTTTACGGATCGCAAGAACCATGCCAGCCTGTTGGACGGCTGCCGCTTGTCGCGGGCCGACGTGCGGACCTATGCGCACGGCGATTGGCAGGCCCTGGCGCGGCTCTTGGACCGGCCGGCCAATCACCGCCGTCGGCTGATCGTTACCGACAGCCTGTTCAGCATGGACGGCGACCTGGCCCCGCTGGCGGAACTGGCGGACCTTGCCGAGCGCTACGACGCAATGCTTCTGATCGACGAGGCCCATGCCACGGGCGTTTTCGGCCCTCGCGGACGCGGCGTGGCGGAACACCTGGGCGTCGAGGACCGCACTGCGGTGCGCGTGGGGACGCTCAGCAAGGCGCTGGGCGGGGTCGGCGGTTTTGTGGTCGGGAGCCGTACCCTGATCGACTGGCTCGTGAACCGCGCCAGGCCCTACATCTACTCCACCGCCGGGCCCGCGGCCGCGGCCGCCGCCGCGCTGGCCGCACTGGAAGTCGTCGAGCAGGAACCGCAGCGCCGCACAGCGCTCCTCGAGCGCGCCGCGGATCTCCGCGCAAGGCTCGCCGAGCAAGGTTGGGACATCGGCCGCTCGGCAAGCCAGATCATCCCGATCCTGTTGGGCGATCCGCAGCGGGCGGTCGCCATGGCGGCAAGGCTTCGCGAGCAAGGCATCTTCGTCCCAGCCATCCGCCCGCCGACCGTGCCCGAAGGCGAAGCCTGCCTCCGCATCAGCCTCACCTACGCGCACACGGCGGAAATGATCGAGCGGCTTCTAGCAGCGCTGGGGAGATTACAGTAGAGACCCTCACGCCAGCTACGAATCGTCGGGCGGAAAGAGACCAAACCTCTCTTCAGCTTGGCGAATCCGGATTCGCCGTGGGCGATTGAAGTCCAGCGCTACGGCCGTCGCTCTGCCGATCGGAGTCAGCGGCACGACGCGGTAGTCTTCCCACCGAAAAGGATTACGCCAGCGATCGACTCGAGGATTAACGCGTTGCCCGGTTTGGGGTTCATGGACTTCCACACGGTTCGACTTGCGGAGATTACAGAAGAACTGCAATGTGGGGCAGGTTGCCAACCTGCCAAAAACACGGCAGATTGGCAATCCGCCCCACATTGGCATGCTGCAATATTATTGGAACGGGCCATACGACCACTTCCCCTGCTGTCAAGGACTTCTGGGAACCGACGGCGCGAACCAACACTCAATTGTACACCGGAGAATCTTTTCTCCAGAGGGGGTTGCGGCAACGGGTCTTCGTTTAGAAAAACGTGGTTCGTGTGGCGGGACTTCTTGCCGGGGGGATCGCGTTGCCATATCATGCGGCGAAGTAGCGTCCGCAACGTTTAACAGAGAGGGTTCGTGCCATGCGAAAGCCAACAGTCGCGCTCGTCGGACTTGGGATTGCCCTGGGAATTGTTTTGACCACGTATCGCTCCGCGCGGGCGGATGATGCGAAGGCGGGGGCGAAAAGGTACCCCACGATCGGAAAAATCGAGCGGCTCGATCCCCGCTTCGACGAGTTGATCCCCAAGGACGCGGCGGTCGAGAAGCTCGCCGAGGGCTTCAAGTGGACGGAAGGCCCGGTCTGGATCCCCGGCCGGAACTTCCTCTTGTTCTCCGACATCCCCAACAACGCCATCATCCAGTGGACCGAGCAAGACGGCAAACGGTTGTTCATGAAGCCGGCCGGGTATACCGGCGCCGCGGCGCACGGCGGGGAATCGGGCACCAACGGCCTGACCCTGGACTGCGAAGGCCGCCTGGTGATGTGCCAGCACGGCGACCGTCGCGTCGTGCGCGTGGAGAAGGACGGGCACTGGACCACGCTCGCCGATCGCTACCAGGGCAAGCGGTTCAACAGCCCCAATGACCTGGTGTTCAAGTCCAACGGCGACCTCTACTTCACCGACCCGCCCTACGGACTGCCCAAGGGGGGCGACGATCCGGCCCGCGAGCTAGCGTTCTGCGGCGTCTATCGCGTGGCGACCGACGGCAAGGTAACGCTCCTGACCGACCAGATGACGCGGCCCAACGGCATCGGCTTCTCGCCCGACGAAAAAACACTCTACGTGGCCCAGTCCGATCCCGAAAAAGCCGTCTGGATGGCCTTCCCGGTGAATGCCGACGGATCAATCGGCCCAGGGCGGGTGTTCTTCGACTCGACGCCGTGGGTCAAGAAGAGGTTGCCGGGCCTGCCCGACGGGCTCAAGGTCGACAAGAAGGGAAATCTCTTCGCCACCGGGCCCGGCGGGGTGGACGTGTTTGCGCCCGACGGCACTTTTCTCGGTCGCATCAACACCGGCGTCCCGACAGCGAACTGCCGCTTCGGCGACGACGGCTCCACGCTCTACATCACCGCCAACACATGGCTTTGCCGCATCAAGACGACAACCAAGGGGTTGGAATTCTGAGCCACGCCGCGGGACCGCTTAGAGCCGTCCGACCCGGGAAGTGAGAAATCTCCCTTGAGAGCTGCTGCGTACATATTGCGGCGTCTGGCGGCCTTGCTCAGCCCCGAAGGGGCGTAATACGATAGCCCAGGGCAACGCCCTGGGGAGAGCGGGTCGCAAGGAGCGCCGAAGCCCTGAAGGGGCGAAATCTGCTGCCTTCCCGTGGCTCCTATGCCGCCCTTTCAGGGCTTTCCATTTCGTGCTCAACTCCTCCCCAGGGCGTTGCCCTGGGCTATCGTATTACGCCCCTTCGGGGCTGAAGCCGTCCGAAGCCAACGCCTCTGCTGCGACACCCGCATTTCGATCGTTATTCTCTTTGGAACAAAGCCCGCATCCATCAGGCTCTTGCCCTTTCACCCGCCACGTCCAACCAAACGAGCCTTCACTTCCTCCCACGGCGATCCTGCTTGCGGATCGGACTCCATCGCTGCCAGCCGACGGTCCAGCTCGTCTTTCTGGGCCTGCGTTAGCTCGCTGGCGTTGACCTCCTCCGCAACGCTGTCCCAAATCTCTTCGACCAGCAGAATACGCTCGGCCACGCTGAGCTGGTCAATTCCCAAGGCCTTCGCAGTAGGGGACATCGAATACCTCCAAGAACAATACCACTGTTAGTATACCGGGTACGACGGCCGGCAGCCAGACCGCGTGCGACCGAATGCCGGTGCGGTGGGATTTCACCACGGAGGCACGGAGGTCACGGAGACATGCCCTCCGTGTTCTCCGTGCCTCCGTGGTGAAACAAGCCTCCTACAGATACTCCGTCCAGCCGCGCTTGCGGAGCTCTTCGGTAATCGCGGCGATCGATTTCTCGTCGTGCTTGTTGGCCACCAGGGTGGCGTCGGGCGTGACCACGATCACCAGGTCCTTCACCCCGGCAACTACCACCACGTGGCTCGGATCGTGAGCCCGAATCAAGTTGCCCGCGGAGTTGATCGCCACGCACCGAGGGGCGTCAGCGACGTTTCCGAACTCGTCGCGTGGGCGATAACGTTCCACGGCGAGCCAGCCGCCCACGTCGTCCCATTGGAACGCGGCCTCGATGACCACTGCCTCCTCGGCCCGCTCCATCACGGCGTAGTCGATGGAGACTTTCTCCATGGCCGCGAATTCCTCTTCCAGGACCTCCTGAAACCGCGGGCTGTCGGCGGCCGCGGCGATCCGCATCAGCCGGCCGTGGAGCTCCGGCCGGTATCGGGCCAGGGCGTCGAGGAGCGTTTGCGCTTTCCAGACAAAGATCCCCGAATTCCACGCGAATCGCCCGGCCGCAAGATATTCCTCGGCCACGACCCGCGACGGCTTCTCGTGGAACCGCGCCACGCGGCGCACCGCGAGGCCGGGGGACGGAGCGCCGGCCGTTGCCGGACAGCCACTCAACGTCTCGCCGCACTCGATGTAGCCGAACCCCGTGGCCGGATACGTCGGCTTGATCCCGAACGTGACCAGGCGCCGCGAGTCCTCCTCCACCAGGGCCGCCGCCAGCCGGAGACTGTCGCAGAAGACCTCGGGCGGCGAGATGATCTGGTCGGCGGGCAGGACGAGCATGACCCCGTCCGGATCGTCGCGCACGATGCGAATCGCCGCCAATCCGATGCACGGCGCCGTGTTGCGCGGGCAGGGCTCGGCAAGGATCGATCCGCGAGGCAACTGGCTTAGCTGCGCCTGCGCTTCAGCGGCCAGGTCGCTCCGCGTGGCGATGAGAATCCGCTCCAGCGGCACCATCGCTCCCAAGCGATCGACCGTGGCCTGGAGCATCGTCCGATCGCCTTCGATCGCCAGCAATTGTTTGGGCCGGGCCGCGCGGCTTTCCGGCCACAACCGCGTCCCCGAACCGCCCGCCATAATCACGGCGTGGAGCATACCCCAGCCTCCTTTCCGCGCTTCTCGGATTTGATTGCTTTTCATTCAAGGTAATCACGTCGCCGTTGTGCGGCAAGGAACCAACGGCCAGAAACAGAAACGCCATAGCCCGGCCGACGTGTCCGTGCCCCCATCCGTCGGGCTAGGCAGGTATCCTGCCTCCAAGGGACATGCGCTGACAAACGGCACATCTCCGGTTATGATACAGGTTCAGATTGGGCTAAGAGCTTGTCCCAAACCGCGATGGGCAGCCGGAAACTTCCGAAGTCTTCAAGACTTGGGAAGTCTGGAAAGCCTGGCCAGGGCAGTCGCATGGCGCGCGGCGTTGACGGTTTAAGGCGGGACCACGGGAAGCGGAGGGCCGACTTGATGGAGCGCATCCAAACGACCAAGCGGGCGTCCCGGCGTTGCCGCGGGGCGGCTTCACGGCTTCTGGTGTTCGTGCTTGCGGGGCTTATGGTCTTGCCGCTGATTGCGTGGCGGTTCCTGCCCGGGCTGTCGAGCGACTCCCCGGACGACCTGCCGATGCTGCACGTGGTCGAGACGGGCGATTTCGTTCACGACATCACCGAGCGCGGCTCCGTGGAAAGCGCCAGCAACATCGAGGTCCGCTGCGAGGTCCAGGCGCAGAACTCAGCGGGCACGCGGATCCTGGAGGTCGTTCCCGAGGGGACCTACGTCAAGACCGGCGACCTGATTTGCCGGCTCGATTCGTCGGCCCTGGAGAACGACGAGTTGAAGCAGAAGAGCGTGGTGGAAAACGCCAACGCGGCCAAGATCCAGGCCGATAGCGATCACCAAACCGCCAAGAAGACGCTCGACGAATACCTGGAGGGCAAATACAAGATCGATCGGGCCCTGATCGAGGGCGATCTGGCCGTGGCCGAAGAAAACGCGCGCCGCGCCGAGGATAACGTCCGCTACAGCAAGCAGTTGTTGGAGAAGGGATACATCACCAAGCTTCAACTGCAGGCCGATGAATTCGCCGCGAAGAAGGCCAAGACCGACTTCGAGGCCGCCAAACTCAAGCTCAATGTGCTCGACGAGTACACCAAGGTGAAGACCAAGCTCCAGCTCAGCGCCGACATCAAATCGACGGAGGCCAAACTCCTAGCTCAGGTCAACACCTGGGAACTCGAAGAGCAGCGGCTGAAGCTCATCAAGACTCAGATCGCGAAGTGCAAGATCCTCGCCCCGGCCAACGGCCAGGTGGTGTACGCCAACAACACCGAGCGCTATGGCGGGCAGGAGATCATCATCGAGGAAGGGGCCGTGGTCCGCGAGCGCCAGGTGATCGTCCGCCTCCCCGATCCCAAGCGGATGCAGGTCAAGGCGAGGATCAACGAGTCGAAGATCGCCATGGTCAAGGAGAACCAGTCGACCGCGATCCGACTCGACGCCCTCCCCGACGAGGAATTGCAGGGGATTGTGCGCAAAGTGAACGAGTACCCGGTGCAGGGCGGCTGGTGGGCGGCGAACATCAAGGAGTACGAGACCACGGTGGAGATCCTGGGGTCTCCGGAGGGGTTGCGGCCGGGGCTCAG
>CAYTJV010000450.1:0-6440 GCA_964438165.1 uncultured Planctomycetaceae bacterium
CGAACACGAGCCAGGTGTTCCAGAGCGGAATCACCTCGATGTTGGTCTCCGTGCGCGAGACGAGGCGAATCTGGTCGGGCAGCTCCCCGGCGGTGGTCAGCTCGTAGCTCTTGCCCCCGGTGGCGTCGGCCAGGGCTTGCTGGAGGGCGGCGTTGCGCGTCGCGCGCTGCCGTTCGACCGGCAGCGCGGCGACCTGGAACGTGGCGTCGACCGTTTGCTGGGCGATCGGATCGCGGACGCGCACGCGGTGCTCGCCCGCCGTAAACACCGGGAAACGGGCCTCGAACACCCCTTGGCGCAATTGCGACACGCCGATCTGCCGCGTGCCCGGCTGGCCGGGAGGGCCGCCGCCGGGCAACAGAAGCTCGGCGTTCAGCTTGCGCCCGGGGACCTTGTCTTCGCCCAGCGGCTTGAATTCGGCGTCATAGGCCTCGACGGTCAAGAGGACCTGCTCATCGGCGCGGTACTGCCGGCGGTCGGTGCGGACCACGAACCGCTTCTGCGAGCCGAGCACGTGCCGGGAGGCCAGCCGGTGGATCAACTGGCCCCAGAACTGCCGATAGTAGCGCTCGCCCCATAAGCGGCGCAGGCGCCACATCTCGTTCATCGCCAGGTACACGACTTCGCCGCGCCCGTAATTGCGCACGGCAACGATCGGCTGCGGAGTCTTGCCGTCGACGCACTTGTCGGTGGGGTGGACGGCCAGGGCCGTAGCCATCGAATGGAGCCGCTCGACCGGCTGGTACCAGGGGAGCGGCCCGAGGTTGTCCCATGCCTTGTTGTTTTCCGCATCCGCCTCCAGTTGCATGAAATCGTACTGCGACGCTTCGGCGGTGCGCGCCAGGACGAACGGCTGGCGGTCGCGAATCCGCAGGCTGGGATCGACCTTTACAGGCAGCATGTCGGCCAAGGGCGTGGAGGCGAGCTGGCCGGGCCCGAATCGCGGACCCGCCACGATCACCAACCCGCCCCCGAGCTTGTCGACGAACTCCTCGACCATCTGGCAGAACCGCGGACTGAGGGCCGAGGCCGGCATGTCGCCCACGAGGATCACGTCGTGGGCAAAAAACTCGCTTCGCGGCGGGGTGAGCGTGGGCATGAACAGCTCACCCGACTGGCGGACTTTCGGGTCGGCCGACCGCAAGAACGTGCGGAAGCCCTTCGTGCCCACCAGCCGGTCGCGGTGAAACACCTCCTTGATGAACCGCCATTCCCAGGTGGGCTCATATTCGACGAACATCAGGCGGAGGAAGTTGTCGTGGATCGTACACTCCGTTTCCGAGCGGTTGTTGTCGGCGACTACCTCTTCGCGCAAGGGGGCTACTTCGGCGGCAAAGGTGAATCGGCCGGTCTCGCTGGGGACGTAGGCGATTTCCGCCGTTTCCGTGGGACGGTGAAGCTTCACCTCCCGCTCGGCGATCACGCTTGCGCCGGTCGCGATCGGGCCTTCCAGCTTGCGGACGGTGAATTTCACCGTGACGCCCTGGCCGGTCAATCCTTCCTGCCGCAGCGTGGCCGTGAGCGTGTAGCGCTCGTCTTTCTTCATCGTCGGCGGGCATTGGAGGTCGACCGTCAGGTCGACGGCCGCCACCGGACCGAACCCGACCGTGTACAGCGGCACGCCCAACCGCCGCGCGGCCTCGACCGCCGGAACGCCGGCATTCTGATTGAAATCGCTGAACACGACCACCCCGGCCAAGTTTGTGGCCGACTGGCGCCGGGCCAAGTCCAACAGTCCGGTCCCCAGGGCCGTCACCTGGGCATCGGTCGTGAGTTGCTCGCCGAGGTGCTCGGGATCGACGCGGCCTTCCCCGGCGCTGGAGGGTTCCAGCCCGCGCACTCCGTCCGCGCGATCGAGCGAGAAGAACCGCAGCCGGAACTTCTTTTCCAGCCGTTTCAGGAGGTTCTCGTTCTCCTGTTCGACCAGTGCCTTGAGGTAGTCGATGCGGGCAGGCTGGGCCGCGCTATCGACGGCGCTGGCGGCCTTGGCGCCTTCGGCCGACCAGCCCACGGCCGCTGCCAGCCGGGCGCGCTCGGAAGGGGGCAAATCGTCCGCTATCGCCATGCTGTCGCTGCCGTCGAACAAAATCCACAGCGAGGGCCGCAGCCGGCTGGTGATATGGACCGTGATCATCGGCTCGGCGAGGATCAAGAGGATCAGGCACCAGCAGCCGGTGCGGAACACGGTGAGGAGGAACCGCGTGGGCGTGCGGCGCACGTACTGGAAGCGGCTGTAGAACAAGGCCCCCAGCACGACCAATCCCATCATCCCGAGGAGCAACCACCCGGGGGCGTCGTGGGCCCAAGGCGCGGCCAGCGACATCTCGACGCGCCCGATCTCGGCGGCGCTCGATACGCCCAACAGCCGGCCCACCAGCTCGGTGATGCTCATGGGCCCTTCTCCCGCCGCAGGAGCGGCCAGGCGAGAATCGACGACTCGACCAGAAGGCCCGCGAGGACTGTTGCCATGAGCCACTTCCAAAGATCGCGGCCCGCCGCCATACCGGCCGAAACCCGAATCGAATCGCCCGGGCCGATCCAGCGATACTCGGCCTCGGGCAATCGCTCGCGCAAGCCGGCTTCGTCGAGAAATCGCAGCTCCGACTCTTCGGCCGGGCCGCTGGCGGCCAGCGGAACGTCGAGGATCTTCGCTTCGCTACCCGGTGTAATGTCCTGGGCCGCCCGAGCCACCAGGCGCCAGAGCCCGCGCTGGGCCAGGTTGCCGATCGCCACCCCGTGGCGTTCGCCGCCGAGGGCGTCGACGGAAACCGGTTCCTCCCGGCCGCCGGGATCGGCCAAGGCGAACGCAGCGCTTCGCAACTCGGACGAGACCGGAAAGACCATCTGTCCGGTGGACGTAAGGTTTCGCCGCGGCAGCGTGCGCTGCAACAAATCGCGGATCATGCGATCAAAGATCACGACCGCTTCGGTGCTGGTGAGGATGTTCCACTCGCGGAAGATCCCCGTGGACACAAACAACGCGCGCCCGCGCCCGATGTCCCGTTCGATGAGGAACGGGACCTGATTAGTAAAGGACCCGAGCACGCGGGGCCGGGTTTTCTCGGCCAGTTCGACGGGGGTCAGCGACTCCTCGTCGCGATCTTCCAGCGAGACGCTCCACAGCAGCCACTGCGGCCTCGGTCCGCTAGAATCTCCCCTCTCCCCTCTCCCCTCTCCCTTCTCAATCTGCGCCGCGACGCTCCGCACCATTTCCTCCAACACCGTCGCGCTTAAGTCCGCATCGATCGCCTTAAAGAAATAGGCACGCCGGTACAATGCCTCCAAGTCCTCGCGCGGCGTCTGTTCCAGCAGGAAATACTCGTGGACGAGGCTCGACACGTCGAGTTGGAACGGCTCGAGCCGCTTCGACTCGCCCGGCAGGGCCCCGACGGGATCGGGCTTGAGCGGTGCGGGCAGGATTCCGAGGCCGTCGCGCCAGGCATCCTGGTTCCACTGCACCGCGTCAAAGTCGCCGCCCGCGGCCAAGATCAGCGAACCCCCTTGCTCGATGTACTCGCGCAGCAGTCCCACGGTTCCGGCCGGTTGGGGGGCGCGGACTCCGGCGATGAGCACGAGCCGGGCATCCTGGAGCAGCTCCCGGTCAAGCTGGTCGAACTTCACGTGCCGGATGCGGATCAACTGCGGATCGCGGCCTTGCCGCACCGTGACCGGGGCGAGCAACTGGCGCAAGCGCCGCGTCTCTCCGAAGCGGTTTCGCTCGGGCGACTCGTCGGCGCCCCATTGATCGACCATCACGACCGGCAAGGCCGACACCACCGGCGCCACCAGCACGCGCCGGTCGTCCATGGGAAGATGATCGTGCGGGATCGACACTTCGGCAGGCACGTGCGTCACCTGGCCGGGCTGCAGCGGCTGATCGAACCAATAGGCGGGGAAGCGGATCTCGCGGGCCTGGCCGGGCTCCAAGTCGATGGTCTGCGTGGCGAACACCGCGCCGTCGACCGACAAGGTTACCTGCACGTCGGGCCGCGGGGCGGCGCCCTCGAAACGGACCGTGGCCAGAAAGATCGCGGGAGTCTCCAGGTCGGCAATCCCGTCTTGGAGGCGGAATTCGGCGATCCAGGTGTTCTCGGGGTCCTTGGGCGCCAACTCGACCACCTGGAGCGGCCCGCCCAATTGCTCAATCTGTGCGCCGAGCGACTGCACCGGCCAGTTCGCGGCCTGCTGGTCGGAGAGCAGCACGATCTGCTTACTGGGCGGACTGGGCGTGCGGCGGCAGGCCTCCTTGGCCAGGTCCAGAGCCGCAGCCGCCGTGGCCGCCCGGTCGGCCGGCTGGATCGCCGCCAAAGCCTCGGCAGCGTCCTCCTTGGTGCTGTAGGCCCCGAGACTGAAATCGCGCGACGATGCGCAAAGGGGAACCACCGACACCCGGCTCCCCTGGGGCAATCGGTCGATGAACTCCTTGCCGCGGGTCTTGGCCTTGTCAAGCACGGTGCGGCCGAGTTGCTCGTACCCCATGCTCAGGCTGTTGTCGACCAACAGGACCGCGTGGACCGGCTGGTTCGGATCCGGGGTCTGGCCGGAGCCGGCGAAGTAGGGCCGGGCCATGGCCAACCCGAACACCAGCACGCACAGCACGCGCACGGCCAGCAAGAGGAGGTCCTGCACCCGCATCAGGCGACGGCTGCGTCGCACTGCCTGGCGCAAAAACTCCATGGCCGCCCACTCGACCACCCGGAACCGCTGCCGGTTCAGCAGGTGGATCGCGATCGGCCCGGCCGCAAGGATCAATCCGGCAACGGCAAACCAGGGGGAGAGGAGCATGGAGGGGTGAGGGGCCAGGGGTTAGGGGTCAGGGGTCAGGTTCTCCGTACTGGGTACTCTATACTCGTTGTTCTTTGACACGGGGATCGTACATAACCGGCATGACGGCCGGGGCGCAGGTCGTCGCTACATAATTCCCGCCTCGGAGATTTCATCGATTTCATCCTCCTCCTACCGTCCTGACCGCCAACCTCTGATCCGCCCCCTAACCCCTGACCCCTGACCCCTGACCCCTAACCCCTACCCCCGAACTTCGCCCGCAGCGTATCGATCTTGCCTTCCTGGAGGATCGGCAAGTACCGGTTGGGGATCGCCAACACGAAGCAGGCCACGGCGGTCATGTACAGTTCGCCGGGCCGGCCGCCCACGTGGCCCGCGGCTTGCCATTGGCCGTCGCGGCTGGGGTTCTGCGGGTCCTGGAGTTGGCCGGCCGCCACCGCGTCGCGGAGCCGCGGATAGCCTTTCTTCCACGGCTCGCCGCCGACCTGGTAGAGGGCCTGGGCCACATAGTACAACGTGTAGGCATCGAACGGCGAGCGGTGCTGGGCGGCCATGACGTTCGGGTCCGCGTGCTTCTCGATATCTGCAAGGATGATGTCGATGTTCTTGCCGATCCGCCAATCGTCGTACTGGGCGAACTCCTGGAGGCAAACGACCCCCGCGGCGGCCATGGCGAGCGTGGCGTTGCCGCCCCCTTTGCTGTAGGTGAACCGGCCCGGGTGTTTTCGCTGGACTTCTTCCGACGCGTTGCGGTCGCACCCCTGCGGCGTGTAATGCTCGCGCACGCTTCTGATGGCCAGGTCGGCCACGGCCGGCGGCACGTCCAGCCCGATATCGACCGCGCTGCGCAGGGCCAGGGCCTGCATCACCGCCAGGCTGAGATCGTGGCCGTTGGACTGCCGGCGGGCCACATAGTCCCAGCCGCCGTCGTCGCACTGCGTTTGCCCGATGAGGCTGATCGCCCGGTCGAGGACCGGCCCGAGCCGTGCGTCACCGGTCATGCCGTAGAGTTGCCCAAGGACGAACGTCGCCAGGCCGTGGTTGTACATTCCGCGCCGCTCTTCCGCGATGTTCAACAGCCCGGAAGGCTTCGCGCTGCGGAGCACGAACTGCATGGCCCGCTGGACCGTCTCGCCGTACTTGCCCCGGCCGGGAAGGTGCCCGGCCGACAGGAACGCCAGCATTCCGGTGCTGACCAGGCCGAGATCGTTCGACTGCCAGTTGCCCTCCGGCCCCTGATTGCGGGCCAGCCACTCCAACCCGCGCGCCAGGGCCTGCTCGCTCTGGGGCGTGATTTCCCACGGGCCTTCGGCGCGGGCCGCAAGCGGCTGTGCGAACATCACCAGGGCCAAGATGGCGCCGACATGGAGCTTAAAGGGCCCCTGCCGGCTTGGCCGGCAGGGGAAATAGTTTTGTGAGCGAGAACGACGCCACCACACACTCCGGCTCGACCCCCGCCGGCTTAGCCGGCGGGTGAAGAAGTTTTCCGCGCAGGCCGCTTTTCGCTCACAAAACTTATTCACCTGCCAGGCGGGCTGGCAGGGGTCCCTAGCCTGTTGAGCCATCTTCGGTTTCGCTCACAAGACTTGTTCACCTGCCAGGCGAGCGGGCTGTCGGGTTAAGTTTTTGGCGGCTTCATGAAAGAGGGTTGTCCG
>CAYTJV010000451.1:0-6432 GCA_964438165.1 uncultured Planctomycetaceae bacterium
GGGAACAGGTGCCGGACCGCCCCTTCCGCCCGGTGTTCGTAGAAGAGCGGCAGCACTTCGGCGGCGTCCCAACCGTGGAACTGCGCCAGGAACGCGGCCAACCGCTGCAGCGCGGGCCCCGGGGCGCTCTCGGATGCCGTATAAAACTCGATCCGGTTGCAGGTCGAGAGCAAAACGCCCTCGGCGTCGGGGAACTCACTGCGGAACTTGCCCAGGGCGGCCCGGGTCTGCTCGGGGCTGAAGGCCAGCCGCTCGCGGACCGCGATCGGCGCGCTGCGATGATTGCACCCCACCACCTGCACGTTCATGCAAGGCCTCCCCGTGCCGACGGCGGGGCCTTCGTTTCGGCAGTCGCAAACTTCCGAAGTCTTCGAGACTTCGGAAGTTTTTGTAGTAGGCAGTCGCAAACTTCCGAAGTCTTCGAGACTTCGGAAGTTTTTGGGACAGTGCCCTGCTCCGGCCGCCCCAGGTGCTGCGTGACGTTGCCCAGGACACTCCATAAGGCAATCACCAGGAACACGAAGCTCACCACGGTCAGGTAGGCCACTTTGCGCCCCTTGCGCACCGGCCGGTACACCACCCCGATGCCGCTGGACAAAAGCAGCCATCCGAACATCAGCAGGCTGCTGAGCACCACCGGGTCGTTCCAGGGGAGCGGCCGGTCGCCTTGCACCCGGTGGGTGACGTTCAGCGTGATTCCCGAGAGGATCCCCACCCCCATCATGATCAGCGCAATGACCAGGCTCCGGCTGTTGATCTGCTGGAGCCGCTCCAGGCTGGGAAGACGCAGTCCCGAGGTCGCAGCGGCCTTGGTCTTCAAGCGCCGATCCTGGCCCAGGTGCATCAGTCCGGCGGCCAGTCCGACCAGGACCGCCACCGTGGCCAGCAAGAGCGAAATGCCGTGTACCAGCCCCCACGCCGCGGAGGCCGGCTCCCGGGCCGACGGTCTCGGGTCGGCCACAAACGCCGCAACCGCGATCAGCCCCAAGACCAGCGGCAGGATGAACAATCCGAAAGGCACGTGCGCGTGGTAGCACGTCATGTACAGGTAGACGATCGCCAGCAGCCAGGCGGCGATGAGATACCATTCCTGCTGGCTGGAAAGCGGCGCGCTGACCGCCCCTGCCGTCTGGTAGGACTCGGCAATCCGATAGAAGAGGTAGACCGTGTGCGCCAGCAGTCCGGCCCCCGCGAACCCCAGCATGATCGCCCCGCGAACCCCGCTGCGAAACAGGAGCCGGGTGATCTCCAGGGCCAACGCGACCGCGTAACTCGCCGCGAAACAAAAGATGCTCACACCCGACAATGCCCGTTCCTCCCGCGAACTACGCCATTATAGCAGAAAATACACGGAGAGGGGGAATGGGAGTGGGGGAGTGGGGGAGTGGAGGAGAGGGGCAGATGCTCTCCGTGTCCCCGTGTCTCCCCACTCCCCAACTCCTCCACTCCCCCACTCCCCCTCTCCCTCTCTTCACATCCCCGGATACAGCGTCTCATTGTACTGGGTCTCGATCGGCGCCAGCCGGGCGTTGGCGTAGATGCAGGCGCCGCGCGAGCCGAACAGGAGCACCTCCTCGCGGCTGTCGCCCCATACGTCGGCCACCAAGGCATAGAACTCGCTGCGGCGATCGGCCTCGGTTCGCCCCGGCGCAAACTGCATCGGAAGCTCGTCGACGATCCGGCCGCTGCCGTCGTAGATCGCGACAGGCCGGCCCGGGGCGCGGCCGTAGACCAGAATGCTCCGCGGGCAGTCGATGCCCGTCCACCGGATCGCCAAGGGGGCAATCGCCCAGTCGCCTTTTTCCTGCTGCCGGCGCCAGATCTCGCGGCCGTTCAGGTCGTAGAGATAGAGGATGCCCCAGGCGTTGGCGTCGCGGCGATGGGTCGGCGCCGGCGTGCGGTCGACCACGGCGAACTGCATTTCGGAATCGGTGCGGAACCGGCCGGCGACCACGTGCTGGGCCTCTCCCATCGGATGATGCCAAAGCACGTTCCCGTCGGGCGTCAGGCAGTGGATTCCCGAATTGCCGAACAGCAACCGCCACTTCCCGTCGGCCGGCCGGACGATGTAAGCGGCGTCCTGGTGCGCCCCCTTCGGGTCCTTGGAGAAGAGTACTTTGCCGTCGTGGTCGATCAGGGCGAAGCCCACGAAGACCTCGTCGCGCCCGTCGTTGTCCACGTCGGCAATCGCCGGGAAGTGGCCCGTCGATCCGGCCCAGTGCCAGAGCACTTTGCCCTCGTGGCTCACGCCCCATACGTTCCAGTAACGGTCCTTGACCACCAGGTCCTCGCGGCGGCCGCGGCCCGTCAGGTCGGCAAACAGGAAGCAGTCGTCGGCCGGGGCGGGTAGGTCGAAGCGGGCCTTTTCGCGGCCGGTCGCTCCCTCCAGAACTACCATCGTCGCGTGCCCTTCATAGCGCGTGGCCCGCTCGCGCACGCTGCGGCCGTCGTGCGGCGGCTCGGCGTACTTGGCCTGACGCACGTAAAGCACGTCGTTGGCGCCGTCGTTGTCCCAATCGTAGATCTGCACCGGCAGGTCGCTGTAGATGCGGCCGTTATCGGCCGAGGGCTTGCCGGTCTGCCACAGCACGCGCCCGAAAATCGTGGTAGCCGTCAGGCACGTGATCTCCCGCGTGCCGTAGACGCTCTGGACCAAGAGCAAATCGGGCCCGCCGTCGCCGTCCAAGTCGCCGATGCGGAGCGTCTCCGCCCCGAAATCCTTCACGTCGATCGCGCTCACCAAATGGACCGTCGGCCGCCGACTCGGCTTGGTCTCCTGGCCGAGGGCCGCGGGGGTAACGCCAACGATCAACGACAGCGCAAATGACGTCCTTAGCATGGTTTTCGGCAACATTTCACGGGCCTTGGTAGTTAGGGCGATGAAAATCGGGTTTGAACAGGAGGCGACGGAGGGTTGGCTTGCGCCCTCGGTTGCCTCTGTTTCCTCCTGTTCAGAACTGCCCTTCGTCGTCTTCCTCGGCGCGGATCTCCTGGAGGACTACGTTGTCCCACGCCGCCAACACGCCCTCGTCGGCCCCGGCGGCTTCAAGGCGGTCGCGGACCGCCCCGCGGCTGGTCTTCAAATGGGGGAACGCAAGGAGCATCACGGCCAAATCGCGCCAATCGGTCCCGGACTTGGGCGTCCCTTGCCGGCGATGAAACGCGATCAGCTTGTTGGCAATCAATTCCTCGGGGGTCACCACGAGCACGCCTTGAATACGCTGAGCCGGTGGCAGCGCCGCGACCCACCGCAGATCCACCAGATGGCGGTTCTTCGGTTTCTGAACCTGGTAGACACGGAAACCTCGCCCTTGGCCGATCTCTCGCACGCGGACCGCAATCTGGAATCGCTCGGCGAGGTGTTCGCGAAGCTGATCTGCCAGCTCGGCGGCCCGCGGGCTGGCAATATCCACATCTTGCGTCATCCGCGGCTCGTCGACGTACGCGTTAACCGCCTGGGCCCCGAAGAGCACGGCATCGTCGACCCCCTGGAGGAATTCCAGCACCGCGCGGTGAATCGTGGCCAACGGGACGGCCTCTCGCATGGCGAATTCCTGAAACGTCAATGCCCCGTCGCCAAACATGACTGGTCCCCTGGGAAGATTCCCCCAAGATATTCTACCAATATCGGGTCTTGAACACGAGGAAACGAAGGCAACAGAGGCTCATCTCGCGCTCTCCGTCACCTCCGTTGCCTCCTGTTCCGCATCGTACCCTGCGTTGCAGCACGCATGTATCTTTTTGTCACCCATCTTTCTGTCAATTATCCGGGCGGTCGGGTGGCACGCCCTGAGGCTTTGCGAAGGCTCCTCAAGCGACGGGCTGGGAAGCTTATCCCACGCTATTCGCTGGGCAGGTTATCCAGGTCGAGCCGGTCCTTGGGGCGGCCGGCGGCCTGCTTCATCCGTCTCAGCCATTTGAGCGAGACGAACCTCCGGCCAGCGCTTTCGTGCGACGAACCGAGCAGCTCGTCAACCGGCTCGTTCGGGTAACCGGGAATGAAATCGAAGATGTCGAGAAAACCGTCGTCGGTTAAGAGCAGCATCAGGTGCGTGCCACGGATGTACTCGGGTGACACAGGGTAAGTGCATTCGATACCCGTCTCAGGATCGATCTCGTTGCCGATCCAACGGGCATTCAGTTCAACCAAAGCTTTGTAGAGGGCGGCTTCGGCGTCGGCGCTTCGCAGAAACACGACGTCCGCATCTTCGGTCGCTCTCACATAGCCGTGGTAGGCAACCGCGTGGCCGCCAATGATCACCAACGGGACGTCATGCTTGATCAGGACGTCGATCAGGCGAAACGGGGCGCCACTCTCCATGGATCACCTCCACGCGACGAGATTGAAGATTGCGGCGGAAAAAGTGCTGAAAGCCGCCAGGCGACGCTCGAAGCAGGTCGAACAACTGGCGTTGCAGTTGGCTGAACCGGGCAAGCCGCTGTTCGGGCGGCTCGCGGCTGCGCAACCGGCGCGCAAAGCGGGTGCGGGTTTCGATCGCCGATGAGATTTCGTCGTGGTCCGCCGCCACTGGTAGACTCCTTGTCATCATCACCGATGGCCCTCAGCCTACCGCATCTGCTGGCCCAATTTCCATGGGTAAAACGAGCGACGTAGGTCTGGAAGTATTGACAGAAAGATGGATGACAAAAAGATAAGCTCTCCCTATCTTTCTGTCACCCATTTTTCTGTCAGCTTGGCAACGGCGGCTCGAGAGGTGCCCCGGCGCACTTCGTCCTACGATATGCCACAACGGCGGTTTTCCAATTCGAATCCGAAAAACCGGGTCTGACCCCAAGGAGAGGGTCAACTGATGACTGCTCCGGCGCTCCTGGCTTCTCCACCAAGGGGCCGCCTCAGAGCTTGCCAAGCATCTCCTTGGCCTTGGCTTGGATTTGGCTCTTTTGCTGTGCGGTCTTCAGCGACTGAAGATCCTTGAGCAGCCCTTCGGCCTTTGCGGCATCGGTGGCTTTGAGTTTCTCCAGGTCTTGCTCGATGCCTTCCACGTCGCTGCCGAATTCGCCGGTGGCCGCGATCGCCTGCAGCGCCGTCTTGACGCTGTCGAACGAAGCCTTCGGCGCCGTGGGCGCGACCGATACGCCCTTGCTACAACCCATCAGTACTGCGAGCCCGAGGAAGATGCCCCAAACCGATTCTCTTCGCATGATGAAAACCTCCCAGCGGCGGTGAGCGAAAGACAATTTGGCTACGGCGGCGACACAGGTTCTTTTCCCGCCCGAGACCCCAGAGCTTGGTAGAGCGTCAGGTCAATGGTATCGGAAAAAAATTTCACCGCGGCGTCGCCCATCGAGGTGTTCACGCCGCCCGGGTGCCGACTCCGCGGGGGGAAGAAGCCCTGGCTGTCCATCCAACTACAGCCCGAACAGGCCTGGCAGGTGGGCCACTGACTGTTCGGGGTCCCGAGCGTGTTGAACACCGAGTGCGCGTGCAAAGGGGAAGCCCAGTTGCGGCCGCCGTGGCTGTGGTGATTCCCTATGCCCGCCAGACACTGGGTCCCGTACTGGTCGACTTGCGCCTGGGTCCAGAACGTATGATTGGTCATTGGGAATGACTGGGCACGAACCACGTCTCCCGGGTTATATGTGCCGTTACTGGCGTCGCCGACGAGCTGCTCGGAGGCCATGATCGTATTCGAGGTCCCATCCAGGACGTCCCTCATCGCCGTTTCATAGCTCCACCGGAACATGCCATTAAAGTCGGTGATCACCATGTTCCCGAACCCGTTCTGCCCGTTCTGAAAGCCGACCGTGGGACCCTCGCACACCGGGTAGTTGCAGTTGCCGATCTCCGCCGGGGGATAGGGCATATCGGAGGGACAGATATAGGTCGAAATCCGGTTGCGGGAGAGAGCCAGGTTGGTCGGAGTCCCTGCGGGATAGTTCGCCGCGGTGTTGTTGTACCACGGAAAGAAGATGTTCGCCGCTCCGCTATACATCGTGTACAGGGGCTTCTGCTCCAAATAGGGAAGGAGGTTGCGGTGTACGCTAATCCCCTGCCACTGGCTAGAGCCTGCGGTATTGTAGGCTTGCCGAGGGAACGTGCTGTACACGTCGTGATAGTTGTGCAGCCCCAACCCGATCTGCTTCAGGTTGTTCGTGCACTGGCTGCGCCGGGCCGCCTCGCGAGCGGCCTGTACGGCGGGCAACAACAGCGCAATCAAGATACCAATGATTGCAATGACAACCAGGAGCTCCACCAGGGTGAAGCCCAGCCAACGGCGACCTCTGACTCGCATGAGAAGTTCCTCCAGAATCCAGAAACAAGGCAAAATGAAAATGAGAGAACCGATACGACTCACCAAAAAGCGCGACCAAGAAGCGTGCGCCAAGAAAGGCCCGCTCAGGGCGACACGCCCCCACCCCCGTGTCCAACGTGCCCCTCAAGATACCTGCCGTGGCCCCGTAAACCATAGG
>CAYTJV010000452.1:0-6425 GCA_964438165.1 uncultured Planctomycetaceae bacterium
AAACTTCCGAAGTCTCCAAGACTTCGGAAGTTTACCTTGCCGCCCGGGTGACAACTAAGCCCAACACGGCGAAGCTCCGCTTCGTGCTCGACGTGGTCCAAGGCTGCGATCCCAAGCAGGGTTCGGTCACGCTGGACGCCTGTGTGCTCGACGGCCCGCCCGCTCCGGCCACGATCACGGGCACTGTTGCCGACGAACGGAAGAACCCGCTGGCCGGCGCCCTGGTCACGGCGGGCGATCGATCGGCCCGGGCAGGCCCCGATGGGAAATTCAGCATCCCAGGCTTCGAGGACCTCATGACGCTTTCGGTGCAAGCCGCCAAGCAAGGATACTACCCGCAGGCTCACGTTGTGCTTTTGAGCGCCGGCGACAACACGTGTAATCTGACCCTCGCTCCGCTGCCGACCAATAACCTGTTGGTGAACGGGGATTTCGAACAGGGTTTCGCATCGGCCCGCAGCGTGGAACACGGCACCAGCGGCGTGCGTGGGCCGTGGACCTTCCGGTTCTCGCCCGGGGTGGCCTGCTACATCTATCCCGAGTCGATCTACACCTGGCGGCCCAAGCGGATCTTCCGCGGCAAGGAAGCCGTGAGCCACGTGACCGACGGCGGCGGCGAGCTGCGGCTCTGGCAGGACGTGGTCGTGGACCCGAACACCGAGTTGACGGCCTCCGTCTGGGTCCAGGGGCTCGACGTCGAGCGGAGCGGCAAGGGCTTCGGCGCCGCGGCCAACGACTTCGCCGGATTGGTGATCGAGGAGCTCGACGCCCAGGGTCGCGTCGTGCGGCAGCACGAGAAGGCGGGCATCGGCAAGGCCACGTCGGACTTCCAGCGGGTCGCCACCATGTTCACGACCGGGCCAAACACCGCCAAGGTGCGCTACACGCTCCTTAGCAGCATCGGCTGCATCTGGCAGCAAGGGGCGGCGATCTTCGACGACTGCGCGTTGGAGAAGACGGCAGCCAAGAAGTAAGCACCGGCAGAAGGGCCGCTCGTCCCGGAGGGACGGACAGGCAGCCACTTACCTCCGAATTCCTTGCAACCCCAAGCCGTCCATGAATCTCACCGGGCGGAGGCCAGTGTGATGGTCTGGCCGAGCACGTAACGCTGATCGTCGGAGTTGAGCAGGTCGAAGGCCACGCGCACGTAGGATCCGTCGACCCGCTGCAAACGCACCACCGAGCCATCGTCGAGTGTTGTCATGAATCGGGCCACGACCCGGTGCTTGCCCGTGCTGTCGGTCCATACCCGCAGGCGGCGATCGGTCCACGACACCTTCTTCGCCGGGGCATCGGCCTTCTTCGGTTCAGGGGGCTTGGGTGGGGGTGGAGCGTCGGCCTTCTTCGCCTCGGCCGGCTTGGCGGGAGCCGCAGGCTTCGGCGCTGCGCCCGCGGGAGCGGCCGGCTTGGGCGGTTGGGTCACCGGCGGTTTCGGCGGCGGGGGCGTCTCCGCAGGCTTTTCAGCCGGCGGCGTGACCTTCGCCGGGGGCGCGGGTTTGGGCGGCTCGGCAGGCTTCTCCGGCACCGGCGCTTTGGGCGCCTCGATGGCCGGCTTCTCCGGCTTCGGTGGTGGTGGCGGCAGGACCGGGGCGGGAGCCGGCTTCGGGGCCGCCTTGGCAGACGCCGGGGCGGCACAGTCGCACGCAGCAGGCACACAACTCGCCGGCTCGCAACAGACCGCGCAGGTCGCCTCGCCGCAGCAGCAAACCCGCTCGATCCCACGGCATCGCGCCCGCCGAGCACAACGACCACAGCAATCGTCCAGGCATTTTGCCGCCCAGACACCGTCGGCCATGGCCAGCATGGCCACGACCAACGTCGCGAACACATATCCGAATCGCCTCATCACAACACCCTCCAATTCCAGGGCCCAAAAGAGAACCGGTCTAAAGCGCGACCCACATGGTCGCCTCCCCCACGTGGTAGCGTCACTCCGTGACGCGCAAACTAGGTCTCGGAGCGAGCGAGCCACGTGTTGTCGGTCACGAACTCTCCAAATACACTAGCCTTTCTAAATTGCGCGTGCAACTGGGTTTGCCGGGCGGGGCCCCTGGCACGCAAGCTGACGTTCCGCCATATTGGTGGGCGGATTCTATCGGTTCTTCCGCTCTCAGCAATGGTGACTTATGAAGGTCCGTTCCACGACGATCCTCACTGTGCGGCACAAGGGCCGGGTGGCCATGGGGGGTGACGGTCAGGTCACCGTGGGCAATACCATCATGAAGGCCGACGCCGCCAAGATCCGCCGCCTGATGGACGGCAAGGTCCTGACCGGCTTTGCGGGGGCAACCGCCGATGCGTTTGCCCTGCTGGGGCGGTTCGAGGCCAAGCTCAAGGATTTTCCGGCGAACCTCCCCCGCGCGGCCACGGAATTGGCCAAGGAATGGCGAACCGATCGCGTTTTGCGTCGTCTGGAGGCCATGCTGGCGGTGGTCGATGCCCGGAACACGCTGCTGGTGACCGGCACCGGCGACGTGGTGCAGCCGACCGACGGCGTGCTGGGGATCGGCTCCGGCGGTCCGTTTGCGGTGGCGGCCGCGCGGGCGTTGGTGGCCCATTCGGATCTCGGGGCGGCCCAGATCGTGCGCACCGCCCTGGAAATCGCCGCCCAGATCGACGTCTACACGAACACGAACATCATAGTGGAGGAATTGGAGTGGCAGAGCTGACGCCCCGGGAGATCGTGGCGGAGTTGGATCGGCACATCGTGGGCCAGGAGGCGGCGAAGCGGGCCGTGGCCGTGGCTGTGCGTAATCGCTGGCGCAGGCAACACCTGCCCGAAGAAATGCGCCCGGAGGTCGCCCCCAAGAATATCATGATGATCGGTCCGACCGGGGTCGGCAAAACGGAGATCGCCCGCCGCCTGGCCAAGCTCACCGGGGCCCCGTTCGTCAAGGTCGAGGCCACTCGGTATACGGAGGTCGGGTACTACGGCCGCGACGTCGAGAGCATGGTCCGCGACCTGGTGGAGAATGCCATCGGCCTGGTCCGCCAGCAGGAGCGGAGCAACGTGGAAGGAGAGGCACGGGCCCGGGTCGAGCAACGGCTCTTGGATTTGTTGGTGGGGCCAGGCCCGGACTCCGAGGATTCCGAGGAAGGGGCCGTGTCGCAGGTGCGCTACGAGCGGACCCGCGAAAAAATGCGCGCCATGCTCGCCGCCGGCACGCTCGAAGACCGCCGCGTCGAGATTACGGTGGAGCAGAAGGCCACGCCGATGATGTTTACGGGCATGGGCATGGAGCAGATGGACATGGATCTGCACTCGATGTTCGAGAAGTTCTTGCCCAAGAGCAGCTCGCACCGGGAAATGAGCCTGGCCGAGGCCCGCAATTTCCACTTCGAGCAGGAGTGCGACGCGCTGATCAACCGCGACAAGGTCAACGCCGAGGCGATCGACCTGGCCGAGAACCTGGGAATCATTTTCATCGACGAGCTCGACAAGATCGTGGCCGGCGAGCAGGCGCACGGGGCCGACGTGTCGCGCCAGGGCGTCCAGCGCGATTTGCTGCCGATCGTCGAGGGGACCACGGTGCAGACCCGCTACGGTTGGGTGAAGAGCGATCACATCCTCTTCATCGCCGCGGGGGCGTTCCACCGCGCCAAGCCGAGCGAGCTGATGCCCGAGCTGCAAGGGCGGTTCCCCATCCGCGTGGAGCTCAACGCCCTGACCAAGGCCGACTTCATTCGCATCCTCACCGAGCCCAAGAGCGCCCTGACCAAGCAGTACGTGGCCCTCCTGGCCACGGAGGGAGTCGAGCTGTCGTTCCAAGAAGACGCCGTCGAGGCCCTGGCCGACTTTGCCTGCCAGGTCAATCAGACCGCGCAGAACATCGGCGCCCGGCGCCTCTACACGATCATGGAACGGCTCCTGGAGGTGCTCAGCTTCGAGGCCCCCGAGATGAAGACGGGCCGCGTGGTGGTCAACGCGGCCTACGTGCGCGAGCGACTGAGCGAAATCACCCGCGACGAAGATCTTAGTAAGTTCATCCTGTAGGGAACGCCCTCTGTGGCGTTCCGGACGCTGATGTCGGCCGAAGGGGTCGGACGGCTTCAGCCCCGAAGGGGCGTAATACAATAGCCCAGGGCAACGCCCTGGGGAGGAGTCGAGTGCGAAATGGGAAGCCCTGAAAGGGCGGCATAGGAACCACTCACGAGGCAGATTTCGCCCTTTCAGGGCTTCGGCGTTCATTGCGATCCGCTTCCCCAGGGCGTTGCTGGGCTATCATATTTCGCCCCTTCGGGGCTGAGGGAGGAAGTCATGAATCCTACCGTAAGACGCTCGGCTTGGCTCGCCTGCATCCTGGCGGTCGGTTTGGCTGCAACAGCCTTCGCGTCCGAACAGGCCGGCAGCCGCTCCACCGGTCCGTGGAACCTGGCGGAACTGAAAAAGTCGCCGCCGGCCACCTGGGGAGCGAAGTCGGGCCTGGTGCAGGAAGTCTATTACGAGGGCGAGCCGCTGGCCGGCAAACCGACGCGGGTGTTCGCTTACGTGGGCCGGCCCGAGCGGGAGCAAGGCAAAGTGCCGGGCATGGTGCTCATCCACGGCGGCGACGGAACGGCCTTTCCCCAATGGGCCACGCTCTGGGCCGAGCGCGGATACGCGGCGATTGCCATGGACCTGGCCGGGCACGGGCCGGGACACAATCGCCTCGCCGACGGCGGCCCGAACCAGGACGATAACGCCAAGTTCCGCGACTTCACCGACAGCGAAGCCAACCAGATGTGGAGCTATCACGCCGTGGCCGCGGCCATCCGTGGACACTCGCTGTTGCGGTCGCTGGAGGGCGTCGATGCCGATCGGATCGGCGCGACCGGCATCAGTTGGGGCGGGTACCTGACCTGCATCGTGGCCGGGCTCGACGACCGCCTCAAAGTGGCCGTGCCGGTCTACGGGTGCGGCTTCCTCCACGAGGACAGCGCTTGGCTGCCTCGCTTCGAGAAGATGTCGCCCCAGCAGCGCGACCGCTGGGTGCGGCTGTTCGATCCCTCGCGCTATCTGCCCGGAGTGCGCCGCCCGATCCTCTTCATGAACGGCACGAACGACTTCGCCTACCCGTTGGGCAGTTACCAGAAGTGCTACCGGCTCGTGCCCGGCCGGCACGACGTGCGCGTCGAAGTCCGCATGCCGCACGGGCACGAAGTCGGCTGGGCCCCCCAGGAAATCGGCCTCTATGTCGACAGCATCCTCAAGGGCGGCGGTCCGTTGCCGACGCTCGGGCCGATGAAGACCGAGTGCAACAAAGCCGCCGCCTCATTCACCGCCAAGGTCCCGGTCGTGAAAGGCGCCCTCCACTACACGACCGACACCGGGCCGTGGCAAAAGCGGAACTGGACCTCCAGCGACGCCAGGATTGTCGGCGTCGCGGTCGAGGCCGAGTTGCCCAAAGGCCGTCCCCTGGTGTACTACCTGAGCGTCACCGACCAGCGCGGGGCGATGATGAGCACGGAACACGCGGTATTGCCGTAACGAGTGAGAATCGATTCATCCTACGAGGAGTCGTTCCATGCAACCCGATCTTTCCCGACGGAAGTTCCTTGAAGGCGCTGGGGCTGTCGTGGCGGCCGGCGCGGCCATGGCAAGCGCATCGGAGACATTGGCCGGCAACGAGTCGGCCCGGAAACCGATCAAGATCCTGGCCATCTGCACCAGCCCGCGCAAGGGGAAGACCACCGCCGCGGGCCTGCAAATCTGCCTGGAAGCGGCCAAGGCGGTCGATCCCGAACACGTCGAAACGGAGCTGATCGAGTTGGCGGGGATGAACATCCCTGGGTCTCCGGCGGCTGGATTGCCCTTGCAGCCTGGCGAGAAGGACGATTTTCCCCATCTGCTTCCCAAGCTCACCGATCCGAGAGTCGCCGGGATCATCATCGGCACGCCCGTCTACTTTGGGAACATGAGCTACCTGTGTACCGCGCTGCTCGACCGCTGCAACGTATTGCGCAATAACTTCGCCTGGAGCAACAAGGTGGGCGGGGTGCTGACGGTGGGCGGGGCCCGCAACGGCGGACAGGAGCAGACCCTCCGATCGGTCCATACCGCGATGTTCGGCCAGGAGATGATCGTTGTCGGCGACGGCCGGCCCACCGCCCACTGCGGGGCCACGCTCTGGAACAACGGCAAGGACGACATCAGCCACGACGAGCCGGGCATCGCCACGGCCAAGAACCTCGGCCGCCGTGTGGCGGAAGTCGCCCGCCGCGTGGCCGGAGGTTGAGCAGGCTATCCGGGACCGATGTTTTCAGACCGTGAATGCGAGGCCGAGCAAAGGGGACAGGCACCACCGCTAGCTATTGATGGTTCAGCACCGGACTATGAATAAGTTCCACGTTTGTGAACGATCTGCCGTGGCACGAGTTGACCGACTATTCTCGTCCCGGAGGGACGTTTGATAATAGCCCAGCGATTCATCGCTGGGTTGGAAGGC
>CAYTJV010000453.1:0-6409 GCA_964438165.1 uncultured Planctomycetaceae bacterium
TGGCGAACGGCCCGGCGTGGACGAAGCACGGCTGGCCTTCCACAGATTGCAGCAAGTTGGGGTTGATCGCCTCGCGGAGCCAGGCGGTCATGGCGCCGGCCACTTCGAGGTCCCCCGTGGTCACGGGGTTGCCCTTCTTGTCGTAGGCCACCACGATGTTTCCCATCCGCTCGCGGAGGTCCTTCAGGTCGCGAAAGACCGCCAGGATGGCCATGACCTCGGAGGAGACGGCGATGCCGAACTTGCTCTGCATCAAGTAGCCGTCCATCTCGCCGCCCATGCCGATGGTGATATTGCGCAACGCCTGGGCGCAAAAATCGATGACCCAGCCCATTTCCACCCGGTTCGGGTGGATGTCGAGCCGCTTCAGGCCGCTTTTGGCCAGCCGGGCGTCGTCGTAGTTCCGCTCGTGCTGCATGCGGGCGGTCAGGGCGACCATGGCCAGGTTATGGGCGTTCATCACGGCGTTGATGTCGCCGGTGAGTCCCAGCGAGAATTCGGTCAACGGGATGCACTGCGACAGTCCGCCGCCCGCGGCCGACCCCTTGATATTCATCGTCGGCCCGCCCGATGGCTGACGGATGCAGGCCACCACCTTCTTGCCACGCTTGCCCATGCCCTGCAACAACCCCATCGTCGTGGTGGACTTGCCCTCTCCAAGCGGCGTAGGCGTAATGGCGGTCACCTCGATGAACTTGCCGTCCGGCCGGTTCTCGAGCCGCTTGAGAACCTTCATGTAGTCCACCTTGGCGATGTAGTTGCCGTGGGGGAGTAGCTCCTCCTTGGCCAGACCCAACTCGTCGGCGAGCTGGTAGCAGGTCTTCATCCGCGATTCCGCCTCTTCGGCGATCTCCCAATCCGCATGTTTCGTGGGGTCCAAAGGCATGAGCAGCATTCCTTACCTAGGGGGTCAACACTCGATAAGACGTTACCAGTAACAGCTTTGCTGTGGGCTGTCAATACGCTGGAGAGCCTGGATCGCCTTCCGTGCCGCGCCCGCCGGCGGTAGAATCCCCTCAACATACCGAACCACGGAGATTGCACGACCATGCGCACTTCCCTCACAGAACTTACCGCCGCAGGGACGGTGGTCACCGACGGGGCTTGGGGCACCCAGTTTCAAGAGCGAGGGCTCGAAGTGGGGGCGTGTCCCGATGGCTGGAACCTCACGCATCCCGAGAGGGTCGAAGAAGTGGCCCGGGCCTACGTCGAGGCCGGGAGCCAAATCATTCTCACGAACACCTTTGGGGCCAACCGGTTCACGCTCTCGCGGCACGGCTTGGACGGCAAGGTGGTGGAGATCAACCGCAGCGGGGTGGAGATATCCCGCCGGGCGGCCGCGGGCCGGGCCAAGGTCTTCGCCTCGGTCGGGCCGACCGGGATCATGCTCATGATGGGCGAGGTCAGTCCGGAGGACGTCCAGGCCGCATTTGAAGTCCAGTGCCAGGCCATCGCCGAGGCGGGGGCCGACGCCGTCGTGCTGGAGACCTTTTCCGATCCGGCCGAGATCCTGCTCGCCGTGGCCGCGGCCCGAAAAACCGGCCTGCCCGTGGTCGCCTGCATGACCTTCGACTCCGGCAAAGACCACGACCGCACGCTCATGGGCACCACGCCCGAGCAAGCCGCCCAGAAACTCACCGCGGCGGGCGTCGATTGCGTGGGCTCGAACTGCGGGCAGGGGATCGAAGGATTCGTGAAGATCGCCGCCCGGCTGAAAGCCGCCACCGACCGCCCGATCTGGATCAAGGCCAACGCCGGATTGCCGGAGATGATTGGGGATCGCACGGTGTATCCTCAAACGCCGGAGAAATTCGCCGCCGTGGTGCCCGCGCTGGTCCAAGCCGGCGCCAACTTCATCGGCGGCTGCTGCGGCACGACGCCGGAATTCATTCGGGCGGTGCGGCGAGCGGCGGGTCTTGGGTCTTAGGTCTTGGCTCACTTTGTGAAACCCAACACTGGTTGCGCCGTGCATTTCGCCGCGAACTCCTCACACCCAGACAAATTGAATGCCTCAAAGCGATTGTGGACCCGCTTGCCCCAGCGTTGAACGCCTATCTCCGTTCGATTGGCCGCAATTGTCCCAAAGACCGAAGCCCTAAGTCCTAAGACCAAAGACCTAACGATGAACTCACGCGAGCGAGTGCTCTGCGCATTGGATCACCGCCAACCGGATCGCGTGCCCATCGACTTCGGCGGCACGCGGCAGTCGGGCATCGCCGCGTCCACGTATCACAAGTTGAAGCAGCGCCTCGGCCTCGACACGCCGACCCGAGTGTACGACGTCTACCAGATGCTCGCCGAAATCGAGCGCCCGGTAATGGAGCGATTCGGCGCGGACGTGATTGGCCTTCAGCGTCCGGCCGTGGCGTTCGGCATCCGCAACGAGAGATGGAAGCCCTGGCAATTGTTCGACGGTACGCCAGTGGAAGTGCCGGGGGGCTTCAATCCGGTGCCCGATGAACGGGGCGATCTGATTCTCTACTCGGTCCCACGCTCTGCGTGGGAACGCACGGTCCAGCCGCTCTGCGGCGCGAGAGTGGACCGAGAGCGTCCCGCGCCCGACGTTCCCACGCAGAGCGTGGGAACGAGAACAAAAAGCCCCATGGCCCGCATGCCCAAGGGCGGGTTCTACTTCGACCGGCTCGACAAGTACCCCGGGGCGGCCCACGCCGACCCCGAAACGCTCCAGTTGCCGCTCCTCTCGCAGGAAGAGTGCGATCACCTGCACGCTCAGGTTGAGGCGTACTACCAGAACACTGATCTTGCCATCATCGCGGCGATGGGCCCGCCGTACGAGCTGTTCTTCGGCCTGGGCACGGGCGATTTCCAGTCCTGGATGATCACCCTGGCCACCGAGCCCGAGTACGTCGACGCCCTCTTGACCAAAATCGCCGACGCCTGGCTCGAGAACCTCCGCCGGTTCGCCGACGCGGTGGGCGATCGGGTGCAAATCTTCCAGTTCAACGACGACCTCGGCACCCAGGACGCCCCGTTCCTTTCGGTCCGCATGTTCCGCGAGCGGATCTTTCCACACTACAAGCGCGGGCTGGATTGGGTCCACCGCAACACGCGGATGGAAGTCTTCATGCACAACGACGGGGCCATCGCCAGCCTTATTCCGACGCTTATCGAGATGGGCGTCGACATCCTCAACCCCGTGCAGACCACCGCCGCCGGCATGGACCCAGTGAAGCTCAAGCGCGAATTCGGCGACCGCGTCGTCTTCTGGGGCGGCGCGTGCGACTGCCAGCACACGCTCCCCTTCGGCACGCCGGAACAAGTCGCTCAAGAGGTCCGCGAAAGCATCCGCATCCTCGGCGCCGGCGGCGGCTACGTGCTCGCCTCGGTACACAACATCCAGGCCAACGTGCCGCCGGAGAACGTGATCGCGATGTTCGATGCGGCCATCGGGGCGTGAGGAGTTGGGGGCCTGAAGGTTGGCAGTTGGTACTTCGGCGTCATCGATCAGGTCTGCGTCTTCTCGAGTAGCCGGGCAAACAGCGTCTCCGCGGGCTCTCCCCGGGCTACCCCCCGGTCGATCTCCTCCGTTCTCCGTGCGAGCTCGGCGTCCCAGGCAGCTTCGACATCGGCATCCGCGCCCTCATCCAAGGAGTGGATGAGAACATGGGCCAACTCCGCCCGCTGGTCCGTGGGAAGTTGCAGCAGATCTGACTTCAGTTGATCGAGAGATCCGAACATGCGATTTGTCCCTCCGATGCCCGGTTGGCACTCTACTTTGATTGTCGGCCTCGAATCGGGGATGTCAAGTGGCGCTTGCGGTGGCGAGCGGCGTTTGGGGGCGTTATGATGATGTCGGATATTACTCTTTCCGGGGAGGAGAAACGATGGCAACGAAGCTTGAGCGGATGGTGTTTGTCGGCTTCAACAGGCGTGTTGCAGCCTTGGACGGCGACACCGGGGAAATCCTTTGGCAATGGAAGGCACCGAAACCAAAACTGGAAGGTTACGTGTCCCTCTTGGTGCTGGACAGACAGCGGCTTGTCGTTTCCGTCGCCGGATATACCTACTGTTTCGATCCGGCCACCGGAAAGCAGCTTTGGTTCAATGAGCTCCAAGGGTTCGGCACCGGGGTTGCGTCGCTCGCAACGCTGAACAAGCACAGCTCGCAAGCCGCCTTGCTCGGAGCAGCCGCCGCGGCCGCAGCCAGTGCGGCAGCCGCCGGAGCAGGCACCTGACTTTAACCCGCAGTAGCCGAAGTCGCCAGACTTCGGGAGTCGTTGTTGGAAACCGCCTCGAATTCAGGCGAATTCGGCTACAAGACGGGCGGGCCATGGTATAATGGCCGTCTGCCCGATCATCCTCCGCGCCGGTCAACGCCGGCGGCTCAATGAGAACCTTCTAACGAAAGTGCCTACACAACCGTGCGTCTGAAACTGATTGCCTGCGAAATCCTTTACCGGGAACTGTGTGCCGCGGTCGCGAGGAGCGTGAATCAGGTCGATATCGAGTTCCTGCCGAAGGGGCTGCACGATATTGGCCAGGAGGGGATGAGCCGCCGGCTCCAGGAGGTGTTGGCCGGGGTCGATGCCACGGCCTACGAGGCGGTCTTGTTCGGCTACGCCCTGTGCAGCAACGGGCTGGTGGGGCTGGCGGCCCCGTCGATCCCGCTGGTGATCCCCCGGGCCCACGACTGCATCACGCTCTTCTTCGGCAGCAAAGAGCGGTACCTGGAGTATTTTCAGTCGCACCCAGGCGTGTACTTCAAGACCTCCGGCTGGATCGAGCGGGGCGAGAACACGCACCAGTACAATCCCGACTCGATCGCAACCAAGAGCGGCATGGTGCAGTCGTACGAGGAGTTGGTGGCCAAGTACGGCGAAGACAACGCCAAGTTCCTCTACGAGCAACTCTGCAACATGACGCGGAACTACACGGCGATCACGTTCCTCGAGATGGGCATCGAGCCCGACGACCGCTTCGAGCGCCGAGCCCGCGAGCAGGCCGCTGAGAAAGGCTGGAAGTACGAGAAGCTCCTGGGCGACATGTCGCTGGTGCAGGCCCTGGTCGACGGCCCGTGGGACGACGAGCGGTTCCTGGTCGTGCCGCCGGGACACCGCGTGGCGGCGAGCTTCGATGACAACATTATCAAGGTGGATCGGGTGGAGACGTGAGATCATGAACGGCTACGAGCGCGTGCTTGCGATGATTGAAGGCCGGCCGGTGGATTATCTGCCGAATATGCCGATCACCATGATGTTCGCCGCCGATCAGATCGGCCAGCCGTACGGCCGGTATGCCCGGGACCATCGCGTGCTGGTCGAAGGGCAGTTGCGCACGGCGGAGGCGTTCGGTTTCGATTACGTTTCGAGCATTTCCGATCCGGCCCGGGAGGCGGCCGATTGCGGGGCGATGATCCACTATTTCGACGATCAGCCCCCGGCGATCGACGAGACCAATGCGCTACTGGCCGACAAGTCGGTGCTGGCTCGGCTCAAGGCCCCCGACCCGCTCGGCGGCGGACGCATGCACGACCGCGTGCAGGCCAACGCGCTATTGCGCGAGAAGGTCGGCGGGGAGCTTTTGATCGAAGGGTGGATCGAGGGCCCTTGCGCCGAGGCGGCCGATCTGCGCGGGATCAACCGCCTGATGCTGGATTTCTACGACGCCCCGCGCTTCGTCCGCGATCTGTTCGAATTCGTCCTCGACATGGAGCTGCGCTTCGCCAAGGTCCAGGTCGAGGCGGGGGTCGATACCATCGGCATTGGCGACGCGGCGGCATCGCTGGTGGGCCCGCAGATCTACGAGGAGTTCGTCTGGCCCTACGAGAAGCGGATGGTCGACGCCCTGCACGCCATGGGCACGCGCGTCCGTCTGCACATCTGCGGCAACACGAGCCGGATCCTCCAAGGCATGGGCAGGCTGGGCTGCGAGATCGTGGATCTGGATTTCAAAGCCTCGGTCGCCAAGGGCCGCGAAGCCATGGGCCCGAACCAGGTCCTCCTTGGAAATCTCGACCCCGTGCAGGTGCTCCGCAACGGCACGCCGGAATCGATCACGGCCGCGGTCGCCCAGTGCCATCGCGAGGCGGGCTCGCGGTACATCGTCGGCGCCGGCTGCGAAGTCCCTCGCGACACCCCGGCGGCGAACCTCCTGGCCCTGCGCGATTACGCTCGATCGCAACGATAGGACCTGGTGCCACCTCCCCACCGGCCCCGCACCGGTGGAAACGGGTTTGGCAACTACGGGACCATAAGGCGTCTGCTATCGTCACGGCCGTTGTCCCACTTCCCCATCGGCCCTGTGCCGATGGAAACGGGTTTGGCAACTATGGGGGCACGGTAGTCGCCAAACCCGTTTCCACCGACGCGGGGTCGGTGGGGACTTCGTTGGATCGGTCTCCTCTCACGTAGTCGCCAAACCCGCTTCCACCGACACGGGGTCGGTGGGG
>CAYTJV010000454.1:0-6405 GCA_964438165.1 uncultured Planctomycetaceae bacterium
GCATCACCTGCAGCACGTCGAGTCGCGCGGGCTCGGTGAGGGCGCGCAGGAACGGGCTCGCCAGGATCCGGATCATTTCGTTGGCCGCCAATTGCGAAAGGAAGAACGGCCCCTTGAGGTTCGTGTTGAAGACCGCGTCCCAGCCTTCTTCGGTGGCTTCCAGCAGGTCCTTGCGACCCGGCGAGGTGATCCCGGCGTTATTGACCAGCAGGTCGAGCCGGCCGAATTTCTCCACCGCCGTGCGGACCAGCACCGCACGATCGCGGGCCGAGCCCACGTCGCCGCGCACCGAGACGGCCATGCCGCCGGCATCGTGCAGCCGGGCGGCCACCTCGGCGGCTGCATCGGGCCGGGAAACGTAGTTCACCAGCACCCCGTAGCCCAGCCGGCCCAATTCCAGGGCAATTTCCCGGCCGATCCCCCGCGAGCCTCCCGTGACGATTGCCCCGCGCATGGCTGTTATCGACTCCGTGGCAATGATTCTTCGCGGTAGTTGCTCCGATACCCTCGCCATGAGTATACCGGGTCGGAGGGCAGTGTGGTAGACGCCTGCTCAGTCCCAGGTGATCACGTACCGTCCCGCGCCGGGCTTGCCCACGGTCAACAGCAGCCGGCCGTCCTGCCGCTGGAATTCGGCCGGGCCGAGATCGCGCTCGGTCCCGGCAGCCAGGGCCCGGACCTGGGGCCTCGCGTCTTTCGCGGCCGGGCACAGGGCCTTCACGTCCAGAACAATGCGGAAGGCCTTCTCGCGCGGATACGGAAACACGACCAACCGGCCGACCTGACGGTTGATTTTCACCGACCCGTCGGTGGCGACCTTGCCGAAGTCGATCCATGTGCCCGGCGGGTTCAAGCGGGCGGTGAAGTCGGGCTCCGCGGCGTCTTTGTCCTTCTTGGCCTGGAGGTAGGGCATGGGGAACCAGGTTCGGGCGTCGGCGAAGACGTACTCGGGGCACTCGGCGTAGTCGACGTACTTGCCGTCCTGGAGCGCGGTGTAAACTTCGGTTTGCGGCCCGCGAGCCAGAAATCCCCATTGCGGCAGCGCGCGGCCCTCGACCTGCCACGGCTCGGCCCGCCAGTTGACCCAGAGCGTCAGGCCGCTTTCGTAGCGGATCCGCTGCCGCGACGTCTCGCCGACGGCCAAGGCGACGCTCGCGCTGACGAGTTGGCCGTCGACGTCATAGAAGATTTCGACCGGCTTCGAGGCCCCGTAGAGCCGCTGCACGGGATGCACAAGATGATGTTCGCGCACGACCCAGGGGATGTTGTCAACCTGCGACGCGCCGATGAAGCCCGCATGGCCGTAGGCGAGCTCCTGGGCGCGGTACTTGTCGATCTGCTCCATGGCGCCGGTATCTCGGCCCCAGCGGTGTTCGTAGCCGCGGCGGAACCATCGCTCGTAATAGCCCATGCCGTGATTGACCATCTGGGGATGGACCTTCAAGAGATCGAAATCCACCAAGCAGGCGTGATCTTCGCCACCTTCGACCTGGGCCTCGACGCCGTCGCAGCGCCCGGCCCAATAGAAATGGTTCGCCCCTTCGCCGAACAGCGGCCCGCCGTGCGTCTCGCGCATGAATTGGAAAAGTTCCGTGTCGAACTTCACCTTGGCCAGGGCCATGGCGGCCATGGGCTGATCGGCCTGGTGGTCCAACTGGTGCCACGGGGGTACGCAGGTATGCACGTCCAAGTAGGCCGCCGTGGTGCCGAATCGCCGGTGGGTCTCCGGGGCGTTTTTCTTGGCATATTCCAGGGCCCGATTGCACTTCAGCCCGAAGCTTTGCACCTTCGTCCCGGCGTTGTACCAAGCGGGCGACGGCTTGCCATCGGCCAGCAGCACCCGGGCCGTGGGGTCGTACGACGGGGCGTCGGGATACAGGTCAATGTAATTCTCGTGCAGCGACCAGACGTAGCCGCATTGGTTGGCCGCCTTGCCGAACTGTTTCATCCCTTCGTCGCCGCCGAAGTCGGGGTTGGCCGGCAGGTGGTCGGGCAGCTTCACGTCGTAGCCGTAACGCTGCCAGACGTGCGAGATGATAGCCAGGTGATCGACGCCGTGGTCCTTCAGGGCCAGCAGGTTCTCCGCATCGCCCTGATACGTCCCCTTGTGATGGCCCCAAAGGTCGAGCATGATCCGCGGCCCCAAGAGCCCCAGGTACGGCGACGGCGGGTGCGGGATATTGGGCAGCACCTCACCGACGTGCGGCGACACGGCGATGTAGCCCGTCTCCACCAGCGGATTGCGCACTCCGTTGGTCTTCGGATCGTAGGTGGCCACGCCCTGCGGACACTGTGAAGCATGCGACGCCGTCCAATCGAGATACCGGCAGACGAACGCGCCGGCGGCCGGCAAGTAATTTGCCCGACCTAAGAGATACGGCACCGGCAGCGTCTTGCGCACTGAGACCAACCCCACGTCGCCCAGCGAGAAATGGCTCACGGCCGGCTCGTCGCAACGCGCGGAAACGACCAGGGCCTTGCCGGCGATGTAGAATTCCCATGAGATGCGCAGCGGCGTGCCTTCCCGCGGATACTCCCAGAGCACGCGCAGGGTGTCCTGATCGCGATCGATTTTCACCGGCTTTCCACCGCGGGCAGGCACTTCTTCGGTCTTGCCAGAGCGGGTCACGAGCATCGTCGCTCCTCCGCGCATGGCCGGCGCAAAGGGCTGGCCGTCGTCGATCTGCACCGTGAAGTCGTCGAGCGTGCCGGTGGCCGGGCGGTAGGTATACGTCACGCGGCAATCCTCGCCTTCGTACACCAGGCGCCATGTCTCCCCCATAAAGCCGCGACCGCTGGTCGCGCCCGGGGACCGCTCCAGCGTGTTCTTACATGGCAAGAGGTTCGAGGGCGTGACGCCGTGTTGCGGCCGATTGCTCAATCGCGCGAGCGAAGTGCGTGCCACCGCCCGATAGGCCCGCGACTCGGTCCACCGCCGGACCACTTCATTGCGGCCGTCCTTGACCTGGCCCGCGGTGATTTTGGCGTCGCCGAAGAAGGAGTAATCGAAGGCGGAGTTGTTCGTGGGCCCCGGCTCCACTTGGAGGCGCACGACGATCGTCTTGCCGACGTGCTGGGACAGATCGAACCCATAATCGGCCCACTGGGCCTGGGCATAGTGCCGATTCATGAGCTGTTGGGTGCGTCCGTCGGCGGTGAGATAGCAGGAGAACGTCACGCCGTCGCTCTTGTCGGGCGTGGCCACGTCAGGCCCCATGGAAAGGCCGAAGCTCAGCCGGATCGGCTTGACTTCCGGCAACGCAAGCCGGTAGTCGACCCATGTCTTTCCCGGCGGGACGCGCCACGGCGAGTGCACCAAGAGGGCCCGGCGGCCCATGAGGCGTCCCCAGTCGATGTACGAGATACCGCTGGCATCGGCGAAATGCCCGCTGTAACCCAACGGCATGACGACCGGCTCTTTGCCGTAGGATTGCCATCCGACGCGGTACGTGCCGATATCGCACAAGAAGGTCTCGCCCGTCGGAAGCGAAACGACCGGTTCCCTCCCGTCGCCTGGGCTCGCGCCGCCGGTCTTTTCGGTTCCTGTCGGAGCGGCCGCCGATCCGAAGCCAGGAGAGAAGGCGACCGTCGCCGCCAGCCACACGGCCGCCCACAAGAAAAGGGGACATTCTACTTTTTCAGGCATTCACGTTGGTATTCGGCAGATTCGAGGAGGTTGTTGAAAAACGTAGTATACCCGATTCCGGCAGGAAACTGTAGGCGGTGCCGTGGGCGAAGATGGGCCTGCCGGTTTTCTGAGCGTGTTCGTTGGCGGCGCGGGCCACCTCGGGCCAGTCGTAGTCGTCGCCGACGATGGTGGCCGAGGGCCAGTGGTCGGTGCAGAAGGCAAGCTCCCGGCTGACCCGATCGTAGGTGTGCTCGGTGTCAATGTAAACCAAATCAGGCCCGAAGCCGCCCTGGTCCATTTCACCCGGGCGTAGGCTGGGACAAGCGCAGCGCCGGCCCACCATGGCCTGATGGATTTCGGCTAGGGCGTCGAGGCTGTCGGCGCGGATCGGGATCACCCGGTCGCGCCAAGGCCAGAGGTTTCTCAAGAAAGTCTCGTAGAGCCTCGGCAGCCGGCGGGCGCAATCGGGATCGGCCTGGTGCTCCGAAGAACCTTTCCAGTGGTCGCAGCAGATGACGGTCGCATTGGACGCCCCGAAGAGAATCGCCCGCGTGCTCAAACCCAGCCAACTGCCGCACTCGACCACCAGCCGCGTCCCCGCGCTCAGGTGCCGGTAGAGCATGGCATGGGTGTCGCTGCGGAGCCAGCCATGCCAGTCCTCCGGAGCGTCCGGCTCCCGGTTGGGCCACGGGTGTTTTCGTTTGATCGCGGCGATGATGGCGAGAGTTTCCAAGCGACCCCTCTCCTTCTGCCTTGCCGACGCGCTCGGTTAGCAGTTAAAGTCTGACCCCGAGCCCCACCCATGAGAATCAATGAGTCCTGACCCCTTTGATTTCCCTGTCCCCTATTTTTTCTATTTTTTTATCCGCCAAGTGTAGAGCCACATCAGCCATAAATCGGGTTCTCCAATCTCTATCATTCACGAATTCCTTGACGGTTGGAACTGCCGGTCGTCCCAAATGCACCAAGCCACGAAAGGCGAGAGGGATGCTAAACGGCCCGCCTTGGTCTAAACGCGCACCAGGATTCAAAGGGTCTGCAAACACAGGCTCCTTCCGGATGATCGACGCGTAATATCTGCACGCGAAGTCGATGTCGCCAAGTTGCGCGACTACGTCCGCAAAATCAAGACTGGCGTCACCTCGCAGTAGAACGGCCTTCAGCTTAGCTGTCCCCTTGTCAACGGATGCCTTCGTCTGGTGAATGCCTGCCGCGTGTAGCGCACGTATGGCACAGCACACGATGAGCGGATCGTCTTCCTCCAGCCATTGAAGCATCTTCGACGAAAACTGGTTTGGCGTCGGTTTAATTCGTGAGAGGATCTCTGCGGCGGCGTACTTCAGTTGCCGATCATCGAGAGCCTTCATCAATTCAGGCACCGCATGTTGGCCGATCCGCACCAGTGCATCCGAGACGAGGTTCTGGCAGGAAAACGTACGGTAAGGCAACGCAATACTCTCCGCCACGAAAACGCTGTCTTCAAGCTCCGCGGCTGGCAGATCACGCCCGCCCGCGTTCAGAGCCATCAAACGCAGTTTCGAGCGCAACTCCTCACAGCGATGCTCACGCGATACAAAACCATCGAGATCCGCAAGTCCCTGCATACTAATGCCGTGATCCGCGGGAAGAAACGATCGAGGCGCGCCCTGGTGGTTCGGTGACCGCCGTAAGGCGTCCAGCAACTTGGGTACGTAGACCCTCGCATCCGGCCCGAAGGGACCAAGCTTGCTGAGAGCGTACGCCGCGTAAAGCCACGTGGCGGAGTATTCCCTTCTGGGTACGGGAGACCAATACAAGCGAACGTTTCGCAGGAAATTACCCGCGTGATCGCGCATGTCCCATTGGTCGTCCTTCGATATCAAGTCCGCTAAACGGGGTCCTGCCCACTGCGCAGAGGGCTTCAGTCGCGCGATCAGCACAGTTGCCCTCGCATACGCCCAGGAGTCCGGCCAGACAGTCGCGTCGGTGAACACGTCGACAACATACGGCGCGATCCTTTCACGCTGTTGTTCGTCGACGCCCATTTCGACGAGGATTTCCGCGACCAATAGATTCGAGAACCACCGCTCCTCAGCAAGAAGGCGCAGCAAATACGATTTATCTCGCGGAGCAAGCCTTTTCAAGAGCTTGGTAAGGGCTAGGGAAGGATCGGGCGGCCCATGCGGCCGCCCCAGCGCTGCTACGGCTTGATCGAAGAACGATACGCCGTGCTCTTTGCTTAGGCGAAGTACTCGTGCCGTCGCGGCCGCTTGGCTCGCCTGGTCCTCCGTCCATGACACTCTGGCGACGATCGAATACAGATCGTCGTTCTTCGGCATTTCCTCGGCGCTGAGACTCAGGGAAGCGACGAGAACCCTCCAACTGAATGCCACAACCACGACGGTAGTCAAGAACCGCCTCAAATTGGGCGTTTGGCTCTCCGAGACAGTTTGCGTGGTTACGGGTCGGGGAAACCTCAACCGCGTCGCTCTTCGTTTTGGCTGGATCCTATCCATAAAGACCTCCACAACCATGGAAAGCGAAAGCATTATAGACAGCGCACGTCTTGATCCGTCCGACGCTATGCGCTCCTCCTACGATCAGAAACCGGCCCCGGGGGAGGGACCACAAAAGCTGCCCTACTTCTTAAACTGGAGGTAGTTGCCCCGGAACGTGTGAGTCGTTACCGTCTTCGTGAACGTCACGGTAAATGGTCCCCAGTCGAGTACAGTTTGCTTCTTCTGTTTATACTCCGAAGGGTCAGCATACGCGTCAGAGAGGACGGGGTACGCCTTCGC
>CAYTJV010000455.1:0-6394 GCA_964438165.1 uncultured Planctomycetaceae bacterium
TTCCCTCCCGACGCCAAGATCTATCCTCTGGAGAACGACAAGGAAGTCGTCGGCGTGCTGGATCCGCGCGGCCACTTCACCCTGGTGCGCCTGGCAGACGGGCGCGCCCTGGTCGATGCCGCCGTCGAGCGCGGCGGAGCGGCCTCGGACGTACATGTGTTCCGGTCGCCCGAGCAGACCCTCGTGGTTCTCAGCGGCCTGGAGCGGACCAGCTCGTCGGGCCGGCACTACTACGGATTGCAGGGCGTGCCGGGCGTGCAGATCAGCCGCGCCAAAATCTATGCCTTCGATGCCGGCGGCAAACCGCTATGGCGCGAGCCTGTTACCGTGCAGGACCAGTACCTCGTGCTCCATCAGCCGCAACGATTTCCAGCCCTGGTTTTTGCCTGCGGGGTGCAGGATCGCCGCGCCGGGGGGACAAGCCAGCCGCAGACCGCAATCCTTGTCGTCGACAAGCGCACCGGGCAGGTGGTCCAGCCCAAAGACCGCTACGACGGCCTCTCGCATTTCCGTCTCGTGGGCGACCCGGAGAAGAAGACCATCGAGATCCACCTGCAGCGCCAGGTGGTCGCGCTCAAGTTCACCGACCAGCCCGTGGTGACGCCGCCCAAGGAAAAAGAGGAAAAGAAGACGGCGGCCACCCCCTCCTCGGCCTTGATCAAGGCGCTGCGCCGCGGCGTGGAGCGCGCGTTGAACCTGCCGATCGACGAGGATGAGGAGGATTCCGATGAGAACCGATAAGGGGTGCGCCAAGGGGTTTCCAGCGGCGTTGATCGTGCTGGCTCTCGGAGGCGTTGTGATCCCCACGTCAGCGATCGCGGGCGCTCCCAAAGACCCCGAAGTACATCGCGCGGTGAACCGTGGGCTGGAGTGGCTCGCCTCGCACCAGTCGCGGCGCGGCAACTGGACCGCCAACGGCGGAAGGTACCCCACCACCATGACCGCCATGGCCGGCATCGCCCTGTTGTGCGAAGGCTCGACCACCACGCAGGGCAAGTACGCTCCCAACCTCCGGCTGGCCATCAACTACCTCTTGGACCGTAGCCGGCCCAACGGGCTGATCGGCGACCCGGCCCAGGACGACCGCTACACCTACGGTCACGGCTTTTCCATGCTCTTTCTTTCCCAGATGCTCGGCGAGGAAGAAGACCTGGAGCGCCGCGAGCAGTTGGTCGACGTTCTCACCCGCGCCGTGGCTTTCTGCGGCCAAGCACAGACCGAAGCGGGGGGCTGGGGATACATTAGCGCGGCCGACGGCCATCAGTTCGACGAGGGGTCGACCACGATCACGCAGGTGCAAGGGCTCCGCGGATGCCGCAATGCCGGCATTGTCGTCCCCAAGGAGATCATCGATAAGGCCGTGCGCTACATCCGCAAGTGTACGCTGCCCGACGGCGCCGTACAGTATAACATCAAGGGCGGGGGAGGACGGCCGGCCATCACTGCCGCCGCCATCGCCTGCCTGTTCAACGCCGGTGAGTACGACAACGAGTTGGTGCCCAAGCTCCAATCGTATTGCGAGCGGAACCTGGCCAGCATCACCAACGAAGGCTTCGGGCACTGGCATTACGCCCACTACTACTACGCTCAAGTGCTCTATCGCGAAGGCGGAAAAAAGTGGCAGGAGTACCGCAACAAGATCTTCGAGCGGCTCTTGAAGGAAGCCAACACGGACGGCTCCTGGAGCCAAGGTTACATCGGCACGGTGTACACCACGTCGATCAACTTGACGATCCTGCAGTTGGAGAACGGAGCGCTGCCGATCTATCAACGATAAGAGATGAGGGATAAGAGATGAGGGATAAGAGATGAGGGATAAGGGATGAGGGATAAGGGATGAATGAAACGCATTCAGTTGCCTCCGACGGCGCCGGGATCTGAGTTCATCACTTATCTCTTATCCCTCATCGTTTTTTTAAGGGACCTTTATGACGCACCATGAGTCGGTCAATGGCCACGATACGGCGGCAATCGAGAAACTGCAGAGCGCGCGGCAGAAGATCGTCGGTCAATTGTCCCGCGTGATCGTCGGGCAGCAGCAGGTGATCGAAGAGCTGCTGATTTCGCTCTTGAGTCGCGGGCACTGCCTGCTGGAGGGCGTGCCGGGCCTGGCCAAGACGCTCATGATCAGCACGCTCAGCCGCACGCTGAACCTCTCCTTCAGCCGCATCCAGTTCACGCCCGACCTGATGCCCGCCGACATCACCGGCACGGAGATCATCGAGGAGAACCGGGCGACGGGGAGCCGGGAGTACCGTTTTCTGCCGGGGCCGCTGTTCTCCAACGTCGTGCTGGCCGACGAGATCAATCGCACGCCGCCGAAGACCCAGGCCGCCCTCTTGGAATCGATGCAGGAGCGCCAAGTGACCGTGGGCCGGGTGCGGCACAAGCTGGGCGACCCGTTCTTCGTGCTGGCCACCCAAAACCCCATCGAGCAGGAAGGGACCTATCCCCTGCCCGAGGCCCAGCAAGACCGCTTCATGTTCAAGGTGTTCGTCCGCTATCCGACCTTCGAGGAAGAATACCAAGTCGCCGAGCGGACGACTGCCGTGATGGACGACACGATCGATCCGGTCCTCTCGGCCGAGGACATCCTGGAATTGCAACGGATCGTGCGCAGCGTGCCGGTGGCCCCGCACATCATCCGCTACACGCTGGCCCTGGTGCGTCAGACGCGGGTCCGCGAGCCCGGCACTCCGGCGTTCGTGGAGGAGCGGCTGAGTTGGGGGGCGGGTCCGCGGGCGGTGCAGTGCCTGATCCTCGGGGCCAAGGCCCGCTCGCTCTGGCACGGCGGCAGCCACGTGACCGTCGACGACATCCGGCACCTGGCCAAGCCGGTCCTCCGCCACCGGCTCGTGCTGAGCTTCACGGCGGAGAGCGAAGGCGTGACGGCCGACGACGTCATCCAACAACTCCTGGAGACCACCCCCACCCGAGAAGACGAGCTCTCGCGCGATGATCGATTCCAAAAGATTTTTTCATCCTGACGTGATCAAGCGGATCGCCCGGCTTGATCTTCGCGCGCGGCACGTCGTGGAAGGTTTTCTGTCCGGGATGCACCGCAGTCCGTACTTCGGCCAGTCGGTGGAGTTCCTCCAGCACCGTCCCTACGCCTGGGGCGACGACTTGCGGTACGTCGACTGGAAGGTCTGGGCCAAGCAGGACCGCTACTACGTCAAGCAGTTCGAGGAAGACACCAACCTGCGGCTGACGCTCCTGGTCGACGTCTCCGCCAGCATGCGCTACGGCTCCGGGGCGATGAACAAGTTCGAGTACGCCGCCACGCTCGCGGTGAGCCTGGCATACCTCGTTTTGCGGCAGCAGGACGCGGTCGGGTGCATGGCCTTCGACGAATCGCCGCGCAGGATCGTCCCGCAGCGGACCAAGCGGAACCACCTCGATTCGATCATCCAGGCCCTGGAGGTGAGCGAGCCGGCCCATAAGACCGACCTCCACCAGATCATCCGCAAGGCCGCGGAAACGTATCCGCGGCGGGGCATGGTGGTGCTCGTCTCCGACCTGCTGGTGGATCGGGAGGGACTGGCCCGCGGGCTGAGACTGCTCCGTAGCCGCGGCCACGACGTGCTCGTGTTCCACGTGCTCGACGACGACGAGCTCGATTTTCCTTTCAGCGGGCCGACGCGGTTCGAAGGGCTCGAAGTGCCTTTGCACCTGAAGTGCAATCCGCGCGCGCTCCGCGAGGGCTACCTGGCGGCTCTCGGCGCCTATTTGGAAGAGGTGCGCCGCGCGTGCAGCGGCCAGAACGTCGACTACGCCCTGGTGCGCACCAGCTACCCGCTGGGCACCGCTTTGGCCACGTTCCTGAATCACCGATTGGCGACGCAGAATAGGAGTTAGCCCAGCAAAGTCCCCACCGACCCCGCGTCGGTGGAAACGGGTCTGGCAACTACGTGAGAGGAGACCGATCCAGTAAAGCCCCACCGACCCCGCGTCGGTGGAAACGGGTCTGATCACTACGATGGCCCCGTAGTTGCCAAACCCGTTCCCACCGGCGCGGGGCCGGTGGGGAAGAGCGAAGAGGCGCCTGTGACGAAAGCTGACGCCGCATTGCTGTAGTTGCCAAACCCGTTCCCACCGGCACGAGGCCGGTGGGGAAAAACGAAAATCAGCCATGACATCCTTTCTCCACTATCCGCTGCTCTGGGGACTGCTGCTGGTCGGCGTGCCGGTGTTGATCCATCTGATCAACATGCTCCGCCAGCGCCGGGTGCCTTGGGCCGCCATGGAATTCTTGCTGGCGAGCCAGAAGAAGCACCGCACTTGGATCGTTTTCAAGCAGCTCCTTCTGCTCCTTTTGCGAATGGTGGCGGTCGCCGTGGTCGTCCTGATATTGGCCCAGCCGCTGCTCCAGAGCGGATGGGGGGCCTGGATCGGCGGCGGCAGGACGCACCACGTGCTGCTGGTGGACGACAGCTTCTCGATGTCCGACCGCTGGGAAGACACCAGCGCGCTGGAGCAAGCCAAGGGCGTGGTGCGGCGGATCGCCGAGCAGGTGGCGCGCGAGGGGGCGCAAACATTCACGCTGCTGAGATTCTCGCAGGCCGGCCGGCCGGTGCGCGGCACGCAGCCCGACTTTCTGCAGGAAACCGTCGACAGCACGTTTCCCGACCGGCTGAAAAGCAGGCTTGCCGAGCTTCCGCCGTCGCAGACGGCTGCCGGTCCGCTCTCCGCCATGGAGGCCGCGGCGCATCTGTTGGGCCAAGCCGAGGGCGAGCAGCGGATCGTCTACCTGATCTCCGATTTTCGTGCCCGGCAGTGGGACGATCCCGGCCCGCTCAAGAAAACCCTGCTCGACTGGAATTCGGCAGGCGTGAAGGTTCGCTTGATCGACTGCGTCCAGTCGGCCCGGCCCAACCTGGCGATCCGGCAGTTGGCCCCGGGGGCGGGCACTCGGGCAGTGGGCGTGCCGCTGTTCATGGAGGTGACGGTCGAAAATTACGGTGAAACCCCGGTCAAAGACGTGCCCGTATTGATCGAGGCCGACGGGCTGGCCCAACCCGCCCTGAGCATTGCCCAGATTCCGCCGCGCCGGGCAGTCAAGGAGCGGTTCCCCGTGCGTTTTGCCACGGCTGGCCAGCATCGGATGGCCGTACGCCTGGAGGCCGACGCCGTGCTGACCGACAACTTCCGCTACGCGGTGGTCGATTTCCCCATGAACGTGCCCGTGCTGCTGGTCGACGGCGACCCCGAGGCTCAGGACGCCCGCTACCTCAGCTCCGTGTTCGCGCCCGGCGGTCCGGCGAACACCGGCATCAGCCCGCGTATCGAGACGCCACGCTACGTGAGTCTTCAACCCCTGGAACCGTTCCAGGCGGTGTATCTGCTCAACGTCGAACGCCTGGAGAGATCGGCCATCGCGGCCCTGGAGCAGTACGTGGCCAATGGCGGAGGCGTGGGCATCTTCCTCGGCGAGCGGTCCTCAAGCCAGGTCATCAACGAGCAATGGTATCGCCAGGGGCAGGGCCTGTTCCCGCTGCCGGTCGACAAGCCAACGGAACTTCTGGTCGATTACCTGCAAAGGACCCCGGACCTGGTTGTTACCGACCATCCGATCTTCCAGGTCTTCGCCGGGGACCGGAACAGCTTCCTGCCGCTGGTGATCGTCCGCCGGTATTTCTCGGTGCCGAAAGGATGGCGCGCGGAGGCCGAGACGGGCACGGCGGTCATTGCCCGGCTCCGCAACTCTTCCCCGCTGGCCGTCGAGCGGCGTTTCGGGCGTGGTCGCGTGGTGGCGTTTCTGACCACGGCGGCCCCGACCTGGAACAACTGGGCCCGCGAGAATCCGAGTTTCATTGTCTCGATGCTGGAGCTTCAAGCCTACCTGACCGCCCGGCCGGCCGCCGAGACGCCGCGCCTGGTGGGCCAGCCGTTGGAGCTGAAGCTCGAAGCCACACAGTATGAGCCCCAGATCCGCTTCACGACGCCCAAGGAAGACGTTTCTCCCACAGCCACCCTGGAAGCGGAGCGGACCGCCGATGGCCAGCTTGCCGCAGCACTGACCAACACCGATGTCAGCGGCATCTACCAGGCACGGCTCGTGCGCAAGGACGGCAAGGAAGAGGTCCGCAGTCTCGCGGTCAACGTCGACGCCGACGAGGGCGACCTTCGCATCCTTACGTACCCCGAATTGGCGGCCCGCCTGGAGGGCGTCCGACACGAGTACCAACTCGCGTCGGCCTATCAATATTCCTCCGAGCAACAGGCGGGTTACAATCTCGGCACGGCCTTGCTGTATCTCATGGTGCTGCTGTTGGCGGCCGAGCAGCTTCTGGCCTATTCGGCCAGTTATCACCCACGTTCGGCGCTCGGCGCGGGTCACGCGCTCGGCGCGGGTCTCCTGACCCCGCCGGACGGCCGACCGAAGGTCTCCCGC
>CAYTJV010000456.1:0-6383 GCA_964438165.1 uncultured Planctomycetaceae bacterium
CCTCTCCCTTTGGGAGAGGGTTAGGGTGAGGGCTGTAGGGCGGAAAGATATTGTCTTGTCGGTACGATCCTCTGATGCCCTCACCCCCTGCCCCTCTCCCAAATGGAGAGGGGAGTATAGGTCGCTATGAAACCGATTGTCAGTACGCTAACCGCTTTTTTGCTGCTGTCTGTGTTGGTACCAACCGCACCGGCCGAGGTCTTCGTGTTGACCGGCGGCGGCCGGGTCACGGGCGAGTTGCTCAACCGTAACGAGTCGCCCCGCCGGCAGTACGTCGTCCAAGTGGCCGACGGCTCGAAGGTTACACTCGAAGCCGATCAGGTCGAAGAAATTCCTCGCCAGCGCCCCAACGAGACCGAGTATGAACGGATTCGACCGACCTACGCCGACACGGCGGCTACCCAATGGGAGTTGGCCCAGTGGTGCCGCGAGCACAAGCTTTCGGCCCAACGCGAGGTCCACCTGCGCCGGGTCATTGAACTCGATCCGAACCATGCCGAAGCCCGCCGCGCCCTGGGCTATAGCCAAGTCGAAGGCCAATGGGCCACCCGAGACGAGGTTATGACCCAGCGCGGCTATGTGAAGTACAAAGGCCAATGGAAATTGCCCCAGGAAATCGAACTGCTCGAAGGAAAGCGGAAGCTGGAATCGAACCAGCAGGAGTGGTTCCAGAAGCTGAAACGCTGGCGCGGCTGGTTGGGCAGCGACCGCGAGCAGGAAGCATGCCAGAATATCCGCACGATCGACGATCCGATGGCGGTCAGGGCGTTGGCCATCGCCTTGCGCGATGACATTGAGGCCCCGCCCGCTCGGCTGCTCTACATCGAGGCGCTCGGCAAGATCGATACGCCCGAGGCCGCCCAGGCCCTGGCCATTGCCTCGCTTTCCGACCCGGTCGCAGAGGTCCGGCTAACGTGTCTCGACCACTTGCAGAAGAAGCGGCGGCCGGAAGTGATTGCCTACTATGTCGGCAAGCTAAGCGCCAAGAAAAGCACTAACGACATGGTGAATCTGGCGGGCTTCGCCTTGGGCCGCATGAAAGACCCCTCGGCCGTCGGCCCGCTGATCGATGCCCTGGTCACGATCCATAAGTTCAAGATCGTCAAGCCCGGCGGCGATGGCGCGACGACCAGCACCTTCGGCACGGGCCCCGGCGGTAGCGGCGCGCCCGGCGGCGGTGGCATGTCGGCCGGCGGAGGACCAACCTACATTACTCAACACATCCCCAACCAGGCCGTCCTCGACGCGTTGGCCACCATCACCGGCCAGAACTTCAACTTCGACAAGCAAGCCTGGAAGTTTTGGTATGCCGCCCAGAAGCGCCCGCCCGACGCACTCGATGGCCGAAGGGATTAACGGTTCCCTACACCTTCCGCCGCCACAGCGGCTGCACGGCGGTCAGGGCTACGCGATCTTCGAGATTGGGACGGAAGATCGTCAGAATCAACAGCGGCAGATACCAGGCCATGTACAGGCCGCCGTGATTGGCGTGCCAAAACTGCGAGGCCAACATCACGGCCGCCGAACAGCTCAACAGCGTGCCCAGATTCTTTTGGGCCGGCCAGAGGGCCAGACTGCCGCAGAGCGCAAAGAACGCCGCCAACATTGGATAGCGGAACGACGAATCGTAGTAGTGCCAGAAGCCAGTCGGCACGGCCTGGAACGGATTGCGCCAGCCGAACATCTGCTCGACCTGCGCGGCGAACGCTGCCGAGTCGGGTGAACTCAGCGACAGCACACCTACCAGCGCCCCCAGCGCTACGATCACACCGAAAACGAATCGCACCAACCCACGCCGCCAATAGAACCCGCACCACAGCGGCAACAGGAACAGCGGATAGTAGATCAGCCCGCCGGCCAACCCGAGCAGGATGCCCGCGATGATCGGCCGCCGATACGCCGCCACGGCCCAGACCAACAGCATCGCCGGCACGACGTGATCCACCTGGCTGGTAAGCTGACTCGTGTAAAATGTGAGCAGGTAGAGCGTGGCGGCCGCCATGCCGGTTTGAATGTTGTCAAAATGCCGGTAGCCGATCCACACCATGCCGGCGACGATCGCCAAATGCGCCAAGATCACCGCGGTGCGCGTGGTCGCCACACGGATCAGCGCTTGACGGTGGGCCTCGGGCTGAGATTCGTCGACAGGGATGATCGCCTGATTCGAGAAGCTGGAAAACCTATAGAAAAGCTCATAGCCCGGATTGGGCGACGCCGGCGCCTCTTGCTTGGCCAGCAGATTCTCCAATCGCTCTCGATCGGGCGGGTTGTTGATCACATTGGCCAGCAGAAAAACCAGCAGCGAGATGCCGGTAAACGTCAGCCCGCTGGCCGAAAGGTTCGGCTCCAGCAGCGGACGGCGCACCATGACGGGGTCGAGGAGCAGGCGAACCAAGAAAAACACGCCCACGGCGAACAGCCAGACGTATCCCGCCCGGATCAGCTCGTCCGACTGTTTCACCAGCCCGTAATACACCAGCAGCAGGGCGGGCGAGAAGCTGATCAAGGCGATAATGTCCAAATTCCGCACGCTCCAGAAGCGGCGGAACTTGAAATAGATGCCAATCATCATGAGCGCGGAGATGTACGCCCAGGTGGTCGGGTTCAGTTTGTAGTCGAAGAGGATCTCCTGCATGGAATTTAAGATACACGGCCGTTGGGAGTTTGCAACCCCCCTGAACAAGGCGTTCCTTACGTGACGTATTGCAAAAGAGCGGGGCTGTTGCCTCCCCGCTTGCCTTCCGCGTTGTCGCCGCACCCTCTCCGACCGAGGCTGGGAGGGGTGCCCTCCGTATTCTATACCCTGCCCAATGGGCGTTTCCGCCGATGGCAGGGTAAGGTATAATACAGGAGAGATCGGTTGCGGTTCCCGCAGGAGGCAAAAGGCATGGTTTATCGAGGCCACGTGGAAAACGGTATGATTCGGCTTGAGGATGCACCGATACTGCCCGAAGGGGTCGAGGCCGAGGTGCGTCTGCTCACGGAAGGCGAGCCCCGGGAGGAAGAGGAAAAGGTTCCCAGCGTTTGCGAAGCGATAAGGGACTTTGTAGGTAAGGCGGAAGGGTTGCCGCCGGACGCCTCAATCAACCTCGACCACTACCTCTATGGACTACCCAAACGGCAATGAAAGCGGTTTTCGCCGATACTTCATTCTATTTGGCCGTGCTGAACCCGCGCGACGCGGCGCACGCGAACGCCGTGCAGGTTGGGGACCGCATCGAGCGGCCTGTGCTGCTCAGCGACTTCATCCTCTTGGAATTGGGAAACGCACCGACGACGGACCACCACTTCGGGCAAGCGGGATTCACGGTGTTGCTACACTGAGATGATTCGGCTCGATACTGTGAGGGAATGTTACGGGTCCGTAAGCCCGCGCGGTAGAGCATTATTGACATTGAAATGGTGAATGGAAGGCCGCATGAAGACACACCGGGAAACCCTCACGTTCAACATCCCCAAGCGGATGGATTTCCTGAACATAACGCCGCAAGTCGAGGCGGCGGTCGAAAAGAGCGGTGTGCAGGATGGCCTCGTACTCATCAACGCCATGCATATCACGGCCAGCGTGTTCATCAACGACGACGAGCCGGGCCTGCACGAAGACTACAAACGGTGGCTGGAGAAGCTGGCCCCCTTCGACGCTTCGCCCCAAACCTATCAGCACAACCGCACCGGCGAGGATAACGGCGACGCCCATCACAAGCGGCAGATCATGGGCCGGGAAGTCGTCGTGGCCATCACCAAGGGCAAGCTCGATTTTGGCCCCTGGGAGCAGATTTTCTACGGCGAGTTCGACGGCCGCCGGCCCAAGCGGGTGCTGGTAAAGGTGATTGGAGAATAGCGCACCCCACGCTTGCGTAGGCGAGGAATTTAACCCCTGCGGTGGGGGTCCGCCCATTGATTCCGCCGTGGTTTCCGCTATCATCATGGGTTCGGACTTCGCGAAACTGAATCGGGAGATTGGCTATGGCAGACAAGGCGATTCTCACCATCGGCGATCAACGGATCGAACTGCCTATCCTCGAAGGGACCGAAGGCGAGCGGGCCGTTGACATCACGAAGCTGCGCGACCAGACCGGCCTGATCACCTACGACCCATCGCTGGGCAACACGGGCGTCTGCCGCAGCGCGATCACCTTCATCGACGGCGAAAAGGGCATCCTCCGCTACCGCGGCATCCCCATCGATCAGTTCACCGCCAAACCGAACTTCGTCGAAGTGGCATGGATGCTGATCTTCGGACGACTGCCGAAACACGCGGAACTGGCTCGCTTCAGCGGTCGGTTGACCGAGAACGAACTGCTGCACGAGGGCGTGAAGCATCAGTTTGCGCACATTCCACCCGAAGCACCGCCGATGGCCATCCTCTCGGCCACGTTGAACAATCTGGCCTGCTACCACCAGACGTTAATCGCCCGGGAGGACGAGGAATCGTTGGAAGAGGCGGCCGCGCGGCTCATCAGCAAGGTCCGCACGATCGCTGCGTATTCCTACCGTCGATCGCTGGGCTTGCCGTTCAATTATCCCGACCCGCACCTCCGTTACTGCGCCAACTTCCTGCACATGATGTTTTCGCTGCCGCACCAGCAGTACCACGTGACGCGGGAAGTGGAAGACGCACTGAATCTAATCTTCATTCTCCACGGCGACCACGAGCAGAACTGCAGCACTTCGACCGTGCGGATCGTGGGCTCGGCGAAGGCGAACCTGTTCGCCTCGTGCGCAGCGGCCGTCTGCGCCCTGTGGGGACCGCTGCACGGCGGCGCCAACGTCGACGTCATGGAAATGCTCGACCGCATCCACCAGGGCGGATTATCGCCCGAAGACTGCATCCGCGACGCCAAGGATAAGACCAACCCCTTCCGTCTCTACGGCTTCGGCCACCGGATTTATCGAAACTACGATCCACGGGCGAAAATTCTGCGCGAGGCGTGCGACAAGGTCCTCTCGCAGTTGAAGAAGAAGGATCCGTTGCTCGATATCGCCCGCAAACTCGAAGAGCTTGCCCTGGCCGACCCCTACTTCGTCGAGCGGCGTCTGTATCCGAACGTCGACTTCTACAGCGGCATCATCCTGCGGGCGATGGGCATTCCGACGAACATGTTTACCGTGTGTTTCGCCATCGGTCGGCTGCCCGGCTGGATCGCCCAGTGGAAGGAGCAGCATGACGATCCGACCACGAAAATCTTGCGCCCTCGGCAAATCTATACCGGCCCCAACGAAACCAACTATCTCCCCATCGAAAAACGCTAAGTCGGGGCTCGCGCCGCGGTCGAAGAAGGGATGAGGACGGGGAGTTCCGTCCGTTGGCACTCAAGGATGAAACGCCGCTGGCGTTTGGCGGTTCTCGGGTCGGTCATGTCGAGGGGAATAGAATAGCCGGGGGCTAACAGCCCCCGAAGCGTCAGTGTACGCATTCCGGGGGCTGTTAGCCCCCGGCTATTTTCTGACGATAGGACATGGCTTTCCCGAGAGCCGCCAAACGGGTTGCATCGCTGCTTGGATTATCCCCCGGGGCCAACCCACTGTGACACGGCTCCTTGTGCTGACTATTGTGATGGGTGCCGCGTCGACGGCAGCCGCACAGACGTTCTATACCCCCGCGCCCACGTTCTCGGGACCACATCCCGCCGTGGTACGCGTGGTCGTGCCCGAACGCGACGGCACCTCCTATGGCTCCGGCGCACTGGTGGCCATCAACGAATCCTCTGGCCTCGTCGTGACCAATTGGCACGTGGTGCGCGACGGCACCGGACCCATCACGGTGTACTTCCCCGATGGCTTTTACTCCGGCGCCTATCTCTTGCGGACTGATCGCGATTGGGACCTGGCCGCCTTAGCCATCCGGCGGCCGAACGTGCAACCGATCAACCTTTCAAGTCAGGCGCCCCGGCCCGGCGACGCGCTGACAATCGCCGGTTACGGCAACGGCTCATACCGCGCCGTGACGGGTCAATGCACCCAATACGTTTCGCCTGGCGGCAATCAGCCGTTCGAGATGATCGAGCTATCGGCGCCGGCGCGAAATGGCGACTCGGGCGGGCCAATCCTCAACAACCGTGGCGAGTTGGCCGGCGTGTTGTTCGGCTCGGCCTTCGGACGCACCACCGGCAGCTATTGCGGACGCTTGCGTTGGTTTCTCAATTCGGCAAGCGGCGATTTCCAACGCATTTCGTCGCAAGCGATGCTCGCCCAGCAATCACGCGGCAATGCGGCCCCTGTGGCGATTAACTCCACTGGCCCGCCTGTCGGTGTGACGGGGATTGGTTCCCCTTTCGCCTTCGATCAGAATACAAGAAACTCCCCTCGCCCGCTTGCGGGAGCGGGGCTAACTAGCTCCCCTCGCCCTTTGGGAGAGGGACTAACCAACTCCCCTCGCCCTT
>CAYTJV010000457.1:0-6381 GCA_964438165.1 uncultured Planctomycetaceae bacterium
CGCGATGCGCGACATGATGAGTCGGCTGAAACTCACGATGAACGAGGCGAAGACCAAAACCTGCGGTGTGCCAGAGGAAACGTTCGACTTCCTGGGGTACACGTTTGGCTAGTGCTATTCCCCGCAGACGGGGCGAGCCTATCTTGGCACGCGACCGTCCGCGAAGAAGATTCACAAGCTTTGTGACTCGCAAAGTCAATGATCCTTGTCCGAGAGCCGGGTGCGGGAAAACCGCCTGTCCGCAAGCTGGCGGGGGTCGTGCGCAACCCGATGTCCCTACCAATACCTCCGTTAGCGCGATAGCTTCTCAATCGCCTCGGCGATCGCCGCTCGCCGGGCGTAGATCGGCGTGGGATCGGTGGTGAACGTGGTCATGTCCTTGCTGATCGCCGCCGGCACGTCCAGCAGCGACTCGTACTGCTTGATCTCGTCCGCCGTCAGGTTGTCTCGCTTCTTGGACAACAAATCGCGCAACAGCCAAAGATACTCGTAGTCCTCCACGCCCTCGCGGAGCATCTCCCAGCGGATGCTGGCGACCGGCGGCTGGAGCACCGGCCCGGGGCCCGACTTGCCCGGCACGGCGGCTGCCTCGGGTGGATAAATGAATCGGCCGTCCCCGTTGCCCCAGTAGTTTTTCGTCCCCTTCGGCGTGCTGTAGCCGCTCACGTAGCTCATTGGGTCCTCGTAGGGGTTCTGCGGCTTGTCGGGATAGGCCGCCTCGGAGGTCCAGTAGTTCGAGGCCCAGACCAGCGTGCCGGCGATCTTCCGCTGCCAGGTCTGCCAGTGCCACACGCGAAGCTCCGTGGCCGGATGGTCGATGAACAGCGTGCAGTACGGCGCCTTCGGCCCACAGCAGACGTACCACCAGAACCGCTCGCCGCTGGCGCGGCGCTTTTCGGCCGCCTCGTGGTTGTAGTTGAAACTCACCGGGCACCAGATGTCAACCGCCCCGGCCAGGGCATCGCCCGGCTCTTCGGTCAACATCCGCTGGATGCCGGGGGCGTGCCGCTTGAGCCGTTCCATGCCGTTGCGCACGAAGGCGTAGTCCTTCGGGTCCGGCTCGTCGAACCAGTAGACGTAAGCCATGTCGAGCCAGCTCTTCTCGCGCAGGTGCGATTCAAGCTGCTTGACCTGGCTGGCGAACATGGCCTGGTACTCGGGCGTTTTCTCGCCGAACTTGCCGATCGAAGGCTCGTAGCGCTCGTGGAACGTGCCCCCGCCCATGCCCTGGATCGGCAGACTCAAGCCGGTGAAGTGGTACTTCTCGACGGCCGCCGTCATGGCCCGATCGAAGGCCGTGAAGTCGATCTCGGCCCGGGGCGGCTTGGCCTCCGCAAGGAACTTCACGTGGAAGTGGTCCAGCGGCGTCGGATCGTACACGCTGATGCGGTGTTCGGCGAAACTCCGGAAATACAGGTCCAAGAGCGTGCGCCGATCGGCGTCGGTCTTCGCCTGGTGGTAGCGGAATGCCTCGTGAGGACTGAACCCGAAGGCCGTTTGCAGGTGATTTCGCTTGGGCAGAGGGAAATCCCAGACATGCACCTGGATCGGCACCTTGGCCGAGAAACCCTCGGCCTTAAGCGAGAGCGTGCCGGAGTAGTCGCCTGCCTTGGCATCCTTCGGCACGTGGACCAGGACCCACAGCGGCTGGTTTTCCCCGGCCGGCACGTCGATCGGCTTGGCTAGCGGCGGCAAGGCGTCGGGCCACCAGTCGCGCACGCCGGTGCCGTCGGTCGGATGATCGACGTAGTGATAATGAACGCGGAGGATCTTGACATTTTCGGCGGGAATTGCCGCACCGTCCGGGCCGACCAGCGGACCGGCCGACGCCGTCAGCCCCTTGAGCGGTTCCGTCGGCCGCACGACGATCTGCACTGCCTCGCGGTCGTTCCTGGCGGCCGAGAGCCGTGCCGCTGCGCCGGTGGCCCCGGGCGCGGGACGGCGACGGGGGATCTTCCGAGTCGCATCGCACCACCAGACGACGGTCTTGCCGGAGACCCCGGCGACCATCTCGCCGTAGTCCGAGCGATAATACGCCGGAACGTCGAACCGCAAGGCGGTCTGGAGCAGGGCTCGACCTCCCACGCCGACATTCAACTCCACTGCGTACTGCCCTGGCTGGTTCGTGGGGATCTTGATCTCTAGGGTTGTCGTCCGGCCGGCGGCGATCTCGGCCTGCTGAGGCTCCAGCACCGTGCCCGTGTTGCTCGGCGTCTTTACGGTGGCCCCGAGCACGGCGGTCAGAGGCCGCTCGGTCGGGTTCTTGGCGACCACGCGAAGCACCGCCTGGCCCGACTGCGCGTCGTCGTCCAGCGTGATGCTCTCGATCGCCTTCTGATAGTCCAGCGACGCGCAGTCGGCGAAGATCGTCTTGCCGGTCCCTTCCGCCGGATGGTTGTCGAGCTTGGCTTGGAACTCGATCTGGTGGACCTGGAAGTTGCTGTCCTCCTTGGCGGGCCGCAGCCGGAGGCAGATCGCCTCGGCGGGAAGCAGATCGGCGGGCAAGGCAGCCTTGGCGGTGCCGAGGCCATTCTGCGTGGCCAGCGGGCGCCACGACTTGCCGTCGCGGCTTACCTCGGCCAGGCAAACGCCGCGGTTGTGCCAGCCTATGGTGACGGCCGCGTCGCCGGACAGGAAGCGGTGCCCCGGCAGGCCAAAGCGGTACGTCACTTGGCCCGTGCCCCCGAAGCACCAGCGATCGCTGTTGAAGCCGGTCGTGGCGCTGGCGAGCGTTCTATGAAAATTGCCCCCCTCGTAGCCGAAGTTGCTTTGGAAAAGATATCGCCCGTCCTTGATGCTCTCTCCTTCGCCCAACAGGAGCTCGCCGACCGGCTTGTGGATCGGTATGGTATGCACCAGGCGCATGCAATCGAACTGCACGGTGCCCTTGGTCTCCCACTGGCCGACGCGGAGGTAATCGCCCTCGATCCCGTCGGGCACGCGGAAGACGTGCCCGTAGTCCTTCCACTCCGAGGCGAGGCTCGGGTAGTCGCGGTTGGCGAAGCTGGGACCGGAGATGATGCAGCCGCCGCTGCCGGCAGTTTGCCGGGCCCGCATCTGGAAGCGATACAGACTGCCGGCCTTGAACTGCACTGGCTGGCTCTGCCACTGGTTGGAACCGCTGCCGGCGCCGGTCACTTCGATGATCTGGCGATCGATCCAGCGCCCCTGGCCGCCGGAGAGACTCCAGCCGGCCGGCGTGTCGGTCCCCTCGCGGAAATCGGCGTTGGGAGCGAGATTCTCCGTGGCGGACGCCACGGCTGCGACGGCAAGGAGCGCGATCCCAATTGCGACGGCCGCAAGTAACCAGCGGAAACGACGAGAACCTGGTTTCCGGTTTCGGTTCATGACGGAATCCTCTTGGAACAGTGATTATTCAAGCGTCCCTAGGGGACGCGACGCCTCGTTTGGCCTCCGCCACCCAGCGATGAATCGCTGGGCTATTCTCAAATGTCCCTCCGGGACAGGAACAAACCGGATCTTTATCGCCACGACCGACGCAGAGCGTCGGGGGAAGTGGGTTCCCACGCGGAGCGTGGGAACCAGGAGATCTTTCATCCTTCATCTTTCATCTTTCATCCCTCATCCCTACTTCCGATGCGGCGGCGCCGCCGGCTTCGCGCCGGCGCCGAGTCCCACACCGGGCACGATGCCTTGGATCGTGCCGCGGTCGAGGTTGAAGATCGTGAATCCGTTGGCGCCGAGCGACCGGGCGTGGTGGATCTGCCCGACCACGCGGTCGACCGAAAGCGCGGAGCGCGAGGCCGTGGCCCCGATGCCGGGATAGATTGGCGTGCGCCCTTCGATCAGCGTGAGCTGGTTGGATACCAGAGCGATAAACCCGAGGTCGCTTTCGGTGTAGTCCATGGGGCAGACGAAGTCGAGGTAGCCGGCCTTGATCCACTCGACCCAATCCTGACCGACCGACTCGCGGCACGCCGGATAGGCCCCGAACACGGCCGCGGAGATTCTGATTTGGGGCTTGATCTTCTTCGCCTCGCGATGGACCGCTTCGACCAGGCGGGTGATTTGCTTGCATCGCCAGTCGTGGTACTCCTTGTTGCGCGGGCCGCGGTGGCAGTCCTGCGGCCAGTGGGCCACCTTCGCGCCGCTTTCCGACTCGAAGCGGCTGCGGCAGCCCTCGCAGTAGCAGTGATCGCCGTCGGGGTAGCGGATGTAATCGAAGTGCAGCCCGGCCACGTCGTACTTGCGCGCGACCTCTAACATGCTCTCCAGTTCCAGCTTGAGGTTCTCGGGGTGCGACGGGCAGAGCCAATCGTGCGGCTCGCCGCGGGCCGAGACCTGCGTGCGACCTTCCTTGCGGAGCTTCTCGACGAACTCCCGCGGGGCATTGGAGAGATTCCAGTTGACTTTCCAGATGTGGGCCTCCAGCCCGTGCTTCTTGCACGCGGCCGCGCACTGGGCGATCTGGTCGCCGTGCTCGCGGAAGGCCCTGCTCCGCGGCAGGAGGTCGCTGTCGTAATGGGCCAGTCCGCCCCAGAGCATATTGGGGATGACCATGTTGAACCCACCGGCAGCCAGCTCTTTGGCGGTGCGATCCCAATCGCCCGGATAGGCCCCCTGGCCCGAGTGCTCCCAGAATGCCCGGCCCTCGCCCGTGCGCGACGGCGTGGCCCGGAGATACGCCTCCACAAACAACCGTCGTGCCTCTTGCGACTGTTGGATCGCCTGCGGATACTCGTGCGAGGCCGCTTGCTCCTTGGCGCCCCGGTAAGCGGCGGCGCCAGCCTCCAGGGCCTCGTTGGCGCCCGAATTGGCGCTCTTCTTCACGTAGCGGGCTAGATCGGCCGGGCCTTCCAGGTGTCCCACGCGGACGAGCCCTTCAAGCTTGCTCTTGGTCATTTGCTCCCAGAGCGGCGGGCACAGGTGCCCCAACAGGGCGGCCAGCATCTGCCGCTTGCCGTCGGGATCGTCGCTGAGCACGATGTGGCTGAAAAACGCGCCCCGGTCGCTGACGAGCATCGCCGCGTGTCCGGTCGGTTTTCCTTGTGGGTCGAACCAGCGGGCGATGACCTGGGCATTGTGTCCGGCCGGCTCCGCGGTGGTGATGTTCCAGGAGTTCTGCCGCACCGACTTGGGCAGCCCGGGCATGTCGGACGCTTCGAAGCGAATTTCGGCGAACTGGTCCAACGGCTTCGGCCTGACATATTTCGCTCCTCCAAAGCCGAGCAACTTGCCAAGCTCCGGCGGCAGGCTGTAGCAGACGAACACCTTTCCGCCTCCGTCGATGAATTGCTCCAGGGCGGCAATCGTTTCCGGAGCCACGCCCGGGTTGTGGGCCAGGATGGCGACGCAACGCCGCTTAAGCGCCCCGTGGGCCACGCCCTTCTCATCGACCGCGTCAGACCCCAGGCCAAGCTGGCTGAGCATGTCGCCTACCGTGTCGGCCGCCGATAGGGCGGCACGCATCTCCTGATTGCCCGGGTGCAGCTCCGGCGACGGGATCACCAGGGCCACGTCGTGCCACACCGCGGCGAGACCGCCCAGCCGGACCACCGTGTCGGCCGCCGGCCCGCGCCAAATGGAGATGCGAATGCCGTCGATCTGATGCCATCCAGCCGGTTTGCCCTCTGGGCGGAAGGACGCCTTGGAGAATCGCAGCGTCTGCCAGCCTTTCTTCGACAGTTCCGCGCCGCCCGAGTACCAGCCGTCTCCGCTGCGGAAGTAGAGACTCAAACGCCCGACCTTGTCGGCCGCCGGCGAGCCGATCTCCAGACCAAACTCGCCCGGCACCGAGAGATCGAGCCTCACCTTGCTGTCGATGATCGTGCGCGGCAGCTCGGGCTTCGAGGCGAAGGGCGTGGCCATTTCGAGCACGCGGCGCCCCCGGTCGTCGACCGTGGTCACCGGCGGCGTCCCTTCCGAAGATACCCAAGCCTGCGCCGCCGCCTTGGAGCTCGCGTAGTCGAAAGCGTCGATCACCTGTTCGTTTCCGGCGCCGACAAGCGCCAACAACAGCAGGCAACAACTAGTCATGGCACGATCTCCTCTGGAGAGAACGAAGGACGGCAAGATCGCTGGATTGTCGGGGTGTATTGTACCGAACCGGCGAACCATTTACAGCAGGAGGGTTCGCAATTGGATTCCTCGCGAAAGGGATTTAAGGGAGACGGATACCGCAAAGTCCCCACCGACCCCGCGTCGGTGGAAACGGGTTTGGCGACTACATGAGATAAGACCAATCCAACAAAAGTCCCCTCCGGCCTTGCGGTCTGTCGGTTTAATCGCCCATGTTCCGCGCCACTCTAAGGAAGGGTTTTCGGGTCCGGTGGTCAAGAATATACTGGGTGCCGTGAGGGGACACGACCTCGTGCGTCTCAGGGAGCGAGCGAGATGGGATATTGGGCCGCAGCACCGATT
>CAYTJV010000458.1:0-6369 GCA_964438165.1 uncultured Planctomycetaceae bacterium
CCGCCAAGACCCCCTAGCGCCCGAGGAAATCGCCCGTCTGCTGGCCAAAGTGGCCCGGGCCGTGGAGCACCTGCACGTACACGGCGTCGTGCACCGCGATCTGAAACCGTCGAACATCCTGATCGATGCGGCGGGCGAGCCCTACGTGACCGACTTCGGCCCGGCCACGGTCTTCGCCTCGGGTTCGGACATGACGACCACCGGGGCGGTGCTCGGCACGCCCACCTACGGGTCGCCGGAGCAGGCCGCGGGGCAACTCTCCCGGATCGGCCCGGCGAGCGACATTTACAGTCTGGGGGCGGTGCTGTACGAGCTCTTGGCGGGCCGGCCGCCGTTCCGCGAAGCCAGTCCGGTGGAAACGCTCCTCCAGGTCCTCAACGGGGAGCCGCTCTTGCCGCACGAATTGAATCCCAGCGTCCCCCGCGCGCTGGAGCGGATCTGTATGAAATGCCTCGCCCGCTCTCCCGAAGGGCGATACCCCTCGGCCCAAGCCTTGGCCGACGACCTCGAACACTACCTTCGCGGCGAGCCGCTGGAGGCCCGGGCGCCGGGCGTCGGGCAGCGCGTCTGGCGCTGGGTGCGACGCGAGCCGGCCTTGGCCTCGCGTCTGGCCACGCTCACCGCGTTCCTGGGGATCGACGTGGTGAACTACGGGCTCGGCGAGGACGCCAGTTTCTGCCTCGAGATGGCGGCGCTAATCGCCGTGTGGCTCCTGATCGCGGTGGTCTTCCAGCAGTTCCTCAAGAGCGGACAGTGGTCGATCCCCGCCCGCTTCGTCTGGGGGACGCTGGACTCCATCCGGCTCCTGGCAGCGATGTTGATCGCCAACGGCGCGGCCAGCCCCTTGGTGGTCGGCTACCCCTTGTTGGTGGTCGCCTCGGGATTGTGGTTCCGGGTGCGGTTCGTGTGGTTTATGACCGGGCTATCGCTCCTATCCTACGCCGTCCTGGTGCTGGACTTCTACTACTGGCGGCCGGAGCTCGGCACAAGCTTCCCCACCGAATTCATGCGACACGTGATTTTCGCCCTCGGGCTGATCGCCATGGCCGCCGCCGTGGCGTACCTGGTCGACCGCTTGCGGACTTTGAGCAGCTACTATGGGCAGAAGCTGTAGGGAACGCCCTTCGTGGCGTTCCGTGGGAGCGTAGGGAGGCTGTCTTGCCGAATTCGGGAACGCCACGGAGGGCGTTCCCTACAGCTATGCACAGAAGCAGGCTCGTTCTCCGTTTCCTCTGTTTCCTCCTGTTCAAGACTTTGCATATTACCCATTTATTCCAGTTTCAAAGACGGTGAAATTGAGAAAAGTCGGCTAAACCCACAAAATCGTTTCGGCCGATACCGCAAGATGAGTTCGAGTTCTCGCCTCTTTTCTTGTGGTAGGATAGCGCCATGCGGTGCAGACTTTTTGCGTGGGTTGTGCTGGCTTCGGTAGTTTTGTGCCCCGGATCGGCGTTTGCCCAATCGTCGTCCGATCGCCCCAGTTCGCCGACGCCGCTGTTGGATCGGCTGGATGATCTCGGTCAGAAGCTCTTCGGGCCGTTTCGACAAGACGACCGGGATCGCGCCGCCAGCGCGCGGCCGTCGCCGCGCCGGAGCGCCGACGACGAGCCCACTCCCAATCGGCCCACCGACAGGATGTATTCGCCGCGCGCCGGCAGCGCGTTGGGGACGGCGCAACGCCGCGACGCGGAGCGTTCTGCCCCGCGGAATGACATCGAACCATCGGCGACGCGCCGCGATCGTGAGTTCTCCCCGACGCGCCGCGACAGCGATTCGACGACGCCGCGCAGCGAGGGTGAGCGTTCGTCGCCGCGCCGCGACAGCGAGCGGGCGGCGGCGGAGTCTCCGGCGGCGGGGACGAGTGGGCAGCCGCGGCGGTTCGTTCGTGCCGAGCAGGACGAGCAACCGGCCAGCGACCGCAAGGCCGATCAAGCTGCGCCGGCGGTTTCCGGGCTTTCGCCGATCCACGAACGCTTGAGCACGTTCCGACAGTCGCTGTTTAACAAACCGGACAACAAGAATGCCGAGCAAGCAACCGATGCGACGACGGCGCCGAGCGCGCCCGGCAAGCCGGAGCAGGCGGCCATCGAGCCGATCTCGCGCGACCATGCTGCATCGCGGGAAGCGGCGGGAAGTCCTGCCGCCGACACCCAGCCAAGCCTTGCCACCGCGCCGGCTTTGGCCGGAACTTCCAACAGCAAGGTTACGGAGGAGTCCAGTCCGCGATCCGAAGGAGCGCCGGGCTTGCCGGCCGGCACTGCGGGCACAAGCGGTCCTTCGGACGCCGGCGAGAGCAACCGGACTCTCGATCGAAGCGGCGACGTGAAGTCCGCTTCGCCGTCGAGGGGCTCGGTGTTTTCCGCGGAGAGCGCGGCCCTGAGCGTGGAGACGTCGGGTCCGCGGAAGATCGTCGTCGGGAAGGAAGGGACTTACGAAGTCGTCCTTCGCAACCGCAGCGTGGTGGCCGCCGAGCAGGTCGTGGTCAGCATCGACTTGCCGCAGTGGACCGAAGTCGCCGGGGCCGACGCCACCGCCGGCACAGTGGCGCCGGGGCAAGGCCCGGCCCAGACCGGACAGGTCCGCTGGCTGCTGACGCGGCTGAATCCACAGCGTTCGGAAAAGCTCTCGCTGCGGATCGTGCCTCGGCAGAGCCGGCCGTTCGGGCTGACGCCGAAGGTCGACGTTGCCCCCCCGGCGTCGCAAGCGATCATCGAGGTCCAAGAGGCGAAGCTCGCTCTGGCGCTAAACGGCCCGCGGGAAGTCCTCTTCGGCAAGGCCGAGACCTACAAGCTCGAGGTCTCCAACGCCGGCACGGCCGACGCGGAGAGCGTGGTCGTCGCTCTCACGTCCAATGCGTCGGGCGAGAAGCTGGCCACGGCAACGCAGCGGTTCGGCACTTTGGCCGCGGGCCAGAAGAAGACGGTCGCCATGGAGCTGATCGCCCGGCAGGAAGGAACGCTGTCGGTCGCCATCGAAGCCCGCGCTGAAGGCGGCGCGCGTGCCCAGTTGGCCGAAGCGATTGCGGTCCGGCGCGCCAAGCTCAAGACCGAGGTCGAGGCGCCGAAGATCGCGTATTCGGGCAATGAGGTGACGTACCGGATCCGCCTTCACAACCACGGCAATGCGCCGGCCAACAACGTCAAGGTGCAAGCGAGCCTCCCGCGCGGGGCGAAGTACGTTTCCAGCCTCCAGAACGGCCGCCCGTCGACGGACGGCAAGGTGCTCTGGGCGATCGAGCGGCTCAACGTGGGCGGCGATGCCGCGCTGGGGCTGACCTGCGTGCTCTCGGCCGACGGCGACGGCCGGCTCGACGTGCAATGCGCTGCCGAAGGCGATGCGCAGGCCACGGCGTCGGCCGTCACCCAGGTCGAAACCGCGCCCAATCTCGTGCTCACGGTCGAGGAGCCGGCCGGCCCGGTCGGGCTCGACGGCGAAGCCGCGTACCAGGTCCGCGTGCAGAACCGCGGCACGGCCAGCGCCGACGCGGTGGAAGTGACCGTCTACTTCGCCAAGAACTTGGAGCCGGTGTCGGCCGAGGGAGCGCGTCACAAGATCGGCTCCGGCCAAGTCGTCTTCGATGCGATTCCCGCCTTGGCGCCCGGCCAGACCTCCACCTTCCAGATGAAGGCCAAGGCCGATAAGGCGGGGAACCACGTCTATCGGGTCGAGGTCCACGCCAGCGCGACGGGCATCCGGCTGGTGCGCGAAGGAACCACGCGGTTCTACGCGACCGACGCCGAAGGCAACCCGGCTGCCGTTGCCAAGCCGGCCGGCCGGGACTCCCTCGGAGCCGGCCGTGAGGTCCGCACCGCCGACCGCCGCGACGGCGCCGCGGGGCAAACCAACCCGCGCAGCTCGGATGGATCGCGCAAATAAGAATTGCGATCAGCTTTTTGTGGGATCAGCTTCGCACTCCCTGCCGGTGACTGCTCAATCGCTTTTGCGCTCTTACAGCGCATCGTACTGAGTACCGAGCAGTGGGTCTGCGGCAGCGGGCTGGGTTCGTGTACTCCCTGGACTGGGTTCTTCCGAAAGGTGACGACGGGTGGGCGGGCCGGGGCGTTCGCATCGTGCTCGTAGCGGAGGTCCAAAGCACTGCTTGCCCGCACGCAGCCAACAATCGATCCGAATAGTCCGATCACGGCACAGCCGACACGAATTCATGCGTGCGGGCAAGCTGTGGCACACAAGTGCAAGCAGGGGCACCAGAACTCTCGGGGTCAGACCTATACTTTCAACTTTGTTCTTATCCTGAAAGTTGAAAGTGTAGGTCTGACCCTGACTCTCTCTGGCCCGCGACGAGGACGTTCTGGTGCAAACCGCCGATGGCACGGAGTTCGTCGTAGCCATCGTCGATGAGTTCGACCAGGAGATCGCTCGCACCCGGCTAAATGCCAAGCTGATGGCGATGCTCGACGAGCGCGCCAAACAGAGCCGAACGGTTCCGCTCGACGAGGTCAAGCGACAGCTCGGTTTGAGCGGATGACCGGCATCCGGGAACTCGGGCGAACCCGCGCCCATCGAAGATTCTGGGCGTGCCACCCGACCCGCATGGGCATTTCCTAACCGCTCCACGCTTCGCGTCTGCAGTTCATCGTCCGTTACGAACGCGATTGCGCCCGTTACGAACGCGATTGCGCCTGCGAAACCTGCGAAACCGAACCTCGAAACCGGGGACAGTCACCTATTTCGAGAACACAAAATAGTTGACTGTCCCCGGTTTCTCCCGCCGATGCTTTGGCCACCGTTACATTCAGCGCGGTTGTCCGTACGGCAGAGAGGCAACCCACCGCGAAGTCGCTGGGGTTGGAGTCGACGCTCCGCCCACGGGCGAACTCGACCGATTGAATGCTGCAAGGCATTGATCGTAACCTTGCGCATTGCTGTCAGTGGTGGTGCGCGGCATCCTCAAAAATCACCGGCACGGCACCGATACAGCGTGCTAGCAGTTTGCAGAGTTACGATCACCGCCGACAAGTGTTCACTACATATTCGCTGAACCAGCACACCGGACTACTTTTTCGTGCGGTCGTGCGGCACGACGATCACGCAACTTGCGGTGCTAAGATTCCCGGTGGAATCGGTGACATTGCAGACGATCGAGTAGACGCGGCTTTGCAGACCGCCGTCGCGCTCAGCCCTCAGGCTGAGCGTGCCCACGTACCAGCCCGAAACCGGATCCAACGACAAAACCACCGGCACGGGACTGGTATAGCCATCCTGGCCGTCGACGTCGCCGGTGAAGTTGCCGTCCCCCAGCGCGTCGTCGGGTTCGCTGCTGGAAGCAGTCACCACAACGAATAACTGGTCTTGGCTCGTAACAGCATCCGAGGCCTGGACGTACACCGTGACCTGCTCGATACGATGGTTGGGCGGCCAGAGCATGGCCTTGTCAGTGGTGCACACGACAATCGGCGGTGTCGAGTCGACGACCGTAATCAGTACGTCGTCGGTAGCCATCCCACCGAGGCCGTCGGTGACGATCAGCGTGACCAGCGTCGGCCCCACCGGGAATTGGCCGGTCGGCGTTTTGCTTGACGGATCGTCGAGCAGGGCTCCCGAACCCTGAGGAACCAACCATTCAAAGTTAATCATCTCGTCGTCCGGATCGTAAGACCCGCTGCCATCCAGCGTCACTCGCGTCAGACGGCCCACGGCTGGCACCTCGTCCTGGTCCGGTCCCGCATTGGCAATCGGGTTCTGGTTGGCAACGTCTGGGACAACGGCCCGAAGCTGGAAACCATTGAAACAGCCCTCATAGGTGCCCGGAGGGGTTTCGAAGATAATTACCAATTTGCCCTCCGCGGTGGTCGTGGCAGTGAAACGGAGATAGTTCTGGCCGAGAATGAAAGTGCTCGCGGCGGTGTCCTGCCCTCCGGTCGTCGTGGCGACATCGTTGACAATGAACGTCGTGCTGCGACCCACTTCCCGCCTATCGCTGATCGGTTGGGAGTACACATACAGGTCATACTCCCGGCTGGGAGGAAGACCAGATAGAGTGACCGTACCGCCGCGGTACAGGTACTCCCGCATCAGAGCATCGAATGCAGTCCCATCGAATCCGAAGCTTCCCCAGTGACCCTGATGATAGTAAGCCGGAATGTCGGTGTCGGTGCCCTCGGTCGGAGTCAGAGTCAGAGTCACACCACTGGGTGATCCGTCGGCCTTGACAAGGACAGTCGACGAACTGCTGACGGCGTTCCATACGTCGCCGGCGACGCCAATGATGGCGGGCCCGGTCTGCGTAAGGGAACTTGTCGCGTTGAAATCCACGTTGATCTCTGCCTGGAGCGGCTCTGCAATCACAACGGGTTGAAGCTGGAAACCATTGAAACAGCCCTCATAGGTGCCCGGAGGGGTTTCGAAGAT
>CAYTJV010000459.1:0-6364 GCA_964438165.1 uncultured Planctomycetaceae bacterium
ATCGAGATCCCGGTCTCGTCGCGCCCCGTCTTGATCCGCCGGTCGGTCGACACCTTGTTGATGTAATCGACCAGCTCGGCGGTGCTGGGTTGGCCCTGCTGGAACTCGATGCCCGCGTACAAGTCCTCCGTGTTCTCGCGCACGATCACCAAGTCCACCGGCACGGTGCTGAAAAACGTCCGCACGCCCGAATAGTACTTGCACGGCCGGACGCAGGCAAACAATCCCAACTCCTGCCGCAGGTAGACGTTGATGCTGCGGAATCCCGTGCCCACCGGCGTGGTGATGGGGGCCTTCAAGGCGCATCGCGTGCGGCGGATGCTTTCGAGGACCGCCTCGGGCAGCGGGGTGCCGGTACGCTGCATCACGTCGATGCCCGCCTCTTGAACGTCCCAGCGGATGCCCACCCCGGTGGCGTCCACGCACCGCCGGGCGGCCTCGGCGAGCTCGGGCCCAACCCCGTCTCCGGTAATCAGCGTCACATCGTGCGGCATGGCGACCTTTGCCTTTCGCATTCTGAGGGTAACAAGCCAGTAAGAATAGCCGGCTCGCCGCCGGGGGTCAATGTGCCGGTACCCCAAGTGGCGGATCGAGGGAGGCCATCGTAGGGCAAGCAGCTTGCTTGCCCGAGTAGACACACCACCGGCAAGCAAGCGTCTTTCCCCACGACCGTGGCATTCGAGGCCGTTCCCCCAACCTTCAAACGCCTTTCCTGCGGGAGGAGGGTTCAGGTCGGAGCAATCAAGCTTATAATTGGAGGAGCAACGGGAACCAAGCGCCGCGGCGATCCGTCAGAGGTTGTGCAGTATTGCGTCAACGGGATGCTCGCCCGGCCCCCTGCAAGGATAACCCAATGAGCAGTGGCCTTGCCCCTCCAATTCCACAACCGAGTGGGCCGTTGGCTCCTCGGCCGGCGGATGCGGAGAAGTACATCGACCTTCGGCTCGAAGAGACGCGCCGTCACGTGCGGGCGGTCGACCTGACGGTCGTTTCGCTCAAACTGTGCATCGGGGTGCTCTTCTATTTATTGTCCGCGATGGTCGTCGACCACTGGGTGCTTGCCGACGGGTTGGGCCGGGGAAGCCGAGTCCTGCTTTGGGCCGTGTTGGTTCTGGTCGCCGGCTGGTACTGCGCGCGGCTCCTCTTTCCACTGCTGATTCATCGCATCAACCCGATCTTTGCCGCCCAAACCATCGAGCACACGCGGCCCGGCTTCAAGAACGGGCTGATCAACTTCCTCTTGCTCCGCCGCGAGCAGGAGGCGGTCCAGGCCGACGAGCTGTCGAAGCGGGTGTACCAGGGACTCCAGGTGCGCACGGCCTCGGAGCTCAGCCGGGTGACCGTGGGAACGACCGTCGATCGCCTCCACGTGATTCGACTGGGCTACTTGCTGGCCACGCTGGTGGCGATTTGCTGCGTGTATTTCGTGGTCTCGCCGAAGAACCCGCTGGTTTCCTTTGGCCGCGTGATCTTGCCTTGGGCTCGGATCGGCGCGCCGACCCGGGTCACGATCGACGCCGTCGACCCCGGCAATACCGTGGCCTACCAAGGCGACAACCTGGTGGTGTCGGCCGAGGTCCGCGGTCTGCGGGCCGGGGAACCGGCGAGTCTGCACTATTCCAGCGTCGATGGGCAGAGCGTCGATCAGTCCGTCCCGATGAGCGTGCCGGAGGGCGGGTTCCGTTACCAGGGCGAGTTGCCGCCGGGAAACCTGGGGTTCCAGCAGAGTTTGCTTTACTGGATTGCGGCCGGCGACGCCTCCTCCCCCACGTTCCGCATCGACGTGCAGATCCCGCCGGCGATCGTGGTCGACCGGGTCGAGTACGACTATCCCGAGTACACGCGCCTGCCGCAGCGCGTGGCCGTGCGCGAGGGGGACCTTCGGGCGATCGAGGGCACGCGGGTGACGATCCATGGCTCGGCGAACTACCCCGTCGCCCAGGCCTTCATCGAGCTCGACGGCGACTCGCGACCCACGGTCCGCATGACGGCCGACGGTTCCACGGCCACGGGCCGCTTGACCCTGGCCATGAGCCGCTCCGACCCCACGCAGCCGGAATACCACTGGTATCAACTTCGCTTCACCGACCCGGAGCGGCGGGAGAATCGCCGTCCGATCCGGCACCGCATCGACGTGATCCCGGACCAGAAGCCGGAGGTCCGCTTTGTCGATCCACCGCCCGAGGAACTGCAACTTCCGGTCAACGGCTCCGCGGAGCTCAAGGTCCACGCGGAGGACCCCGATTTCGGGCTGCGGCGCGTCGAGCTGCGCGCGGAGCGGGAGGGGCGCGGGCTGTTGATCCCGCCGCTGTTGAAAAAGCTCCGACCGGACAAGCCGCACCGGGGACCGTTCGAGGCCGCTCACCTCTTCGAGCCCGCCCGCTTGAGTCTCAAGGCCGGCGACAAGGTCGCCTACTGGGCCGAGGCTGCCGACTGCAAAGAGAAAGCCGACGATCCCGGGTTCTTAGGCAACATCGCCGAAACGGAGAAGCGGACGATTCTCATCGTCGCAGGCGATCCGCAGCAGAAGCCGTCCGACAAACCACGCCCCGGGCAGGGCACTCCGAAAAAACGCCAGGCCGGAAAGGAGCAAGGCAACCCGGCTGAGCAGCCGAACGAGGAGCCGCAAGAGCCCGGCGATCCAGAGCAGCAGCGGGCGGAGAAGCCAATGGACAAACAGCCGGGCGACAAGGCCGCTCCGCCCAAGGCCCGGCAGCCCCAAGACAAGCCGTCGCCCGACCGAGATCAGCCAGGCGAGAATCAATCGCAGCCCGACTCCGGCGCGGAGAATACCGCTGCCCAGGGCGAAAAGCCGGAACAGAAGCCCGGTAGGGAATCGGGCGGCAAGCCGGGCAAAAAATCGGAAAAGAAGAAGGAGCAATCCCAACCGGGCGACTCCGGCGAATCATCGTCCGATACCGAGCAGCCGAGCGGCGACGATAGCCAGAAGGCCGATCAGGAGCAGGCCAGCAAACCGGGCGGGAAAAAGGACCCCTCGGGCGCAATAGGCGAGCAGCCTCCAAGCCCGGTCGATGGCGAAACCAATCCCGCGGAGGCCGTGCAGCGGATCCTCGAACATCAAGAACAGCAGGCCAAGGGGCAGCCGGGCAAGCAGGAGAATCAGCCCAAGCCCGATACCCAACCCAGCGGCCAAGAGCCCCAGGAGGGCCGGTCGCCCGACAAAGACAAAACGCAAGACTCCGGCAATCAGCCCTCTCAAGGCGAGAAAAAACCCGCAGGTAAAACCAACAAGAGCGACACCGAGCAACCGGCCTCCAGTCAGGAACCCTCGCCGGAAGAGAAGTCCGGCCAGAAGCCCGGCGGCAAGCAGCAAAAGGGCGACACCCGGAAAGGCGACCAGAGCCAGAAGCCGTCCGCCGGCGCCGACGCCAAAGATGCCGACGCTCAAGACGCCGAGGCCAAGGCGGAAGATGCCAAAGGCGCCGACGCCAAGGCCAAACCGGGCCAGAAAGGCAATTCCGGACAGACGAAATCGAGCGATTCGCAGGACATGGAGCAGGAGGGCGGCGACAGCCAGAAGGGAGATACAGGGCCGAAGGGGGCCGCAAGCGCGAAGAAGAAGTCCTCCAGCACACAGAAGTCCTCCGAACAATCCGCCGAGCCAGGCGAGGACGGCGAGAAGACCCCGGCCAAATCGGAGAACGGGAAACAGGAAAAGAAGTCCGCCGCCGGCAAACGCTCCAAGCCTTCCGAGGGCACCGAGGCCGCCAAAGACTCTGAGGCTTCGGAAGACAGCGGCGATTCGGGCTCTAAGAAGGGCCAACCGGACGCTCGCAAAGCTGCATCGAAGGGGCAGAAAGGCAAAGCCGAGACCGAGGAAAGCCAGACCGATTCTCAAGCGAAATCCGGCGAAAAATCGACGCCCGGTGAGAAAAAAGGCGAACAAGGCAAGCAAACTCCACGCGGTGATCAAGAAGGCAAGCAAGAACAATCGACCGATGCCAAGCCATCCGGCGCGTCTAAGCCGTCTGAGCGGCCTGACGACAAAGGCAAATCGCCCGAATCCATGGCCGGCGCGGACGAGAAGAAGACCCGAGAGAACGACGATCAGCAGAAAGGTCCCAAGGGAGCAGAGCCGCAGATGCGTCCGGAATCGCCCGGGGCGGGGGAGCCGTCGAGCGAGAAATCGTCCTTGCCGTCGCCGCAAGAGGCCAATCAGCCCCGCGACAAAAAGCCGGGCGAGCCGGACGCAAGCAAGCCGGACGAGAAGAAGGGCGGCGAGACCGAGCCTTCCTCACCGAGCATCAGCCCAAAGACGTCCAATAACAAGAGCGACACCGAAGGCGACCGCTCCGCCGATGGCAAGGCAGGCGGCGGGCAGCAGGCGAAGCAATCAGGCGAGGGGATGGCCGGCAGCCAAACCCCGGCGGACCAGGGCAATCAGGGCAGCGAACAGAAGGGCGAAGGCGAAACGGGCACCAAGGCGGGCGAACAAACCAAGTCCGATCGGGCCACCGGCAAGTCGGGCGACCAGGGCGCGGGCATGGGGTCGGGGACCGAGAAGCGGCCCGGCGGCGCGGAAGCCGGCAAGCAGCCTCAGCAGGGCGATCCATCGCAGAAGAGCACCGACGCCGCCAAGGGCGGCCAGCCCGGGGCGGAATCCTCCCCCGGCGAGAATCCCAGCCAGAAGGGCGGCTCGACCTCGGGCAATCCGACCCAGGGCGGCCAGCCGGGCGACGCGGCCTCGACCACCCCGCCGCCACCGCCGCCTCCCCCGGCCCCCGACGATCCCAACCTCGATTATGCCCGCAAGCAGACCACGCTGGCCCTGGAGCACCTTGCCGATCAGTTGGCCAAAGACAAGTCCGAGCTGCTGGAGCGACTCGGTTGGGACCGGGCCTATGCCGAGAGCTTCCTCCGCCAGTGGGAGCAAATGAGAAAAGCCGCCGGCCAACCCGGCCCCCAGGGCGACGCTGCCAAGCGAGAGCTCGACAAAGCCCTCAAGAGCCTGGGTTTGCGGCCCTCCAAAACCCAAATCCAAAAGGGCAAGAGCCCCACCGACAAGGTCCAGCAACTCCAGGATGCCGGCCGCTTCCCTCCGCCTCTGGAATGGATGGACTACTACAAGGCGTACAACCAAGGGGTGGCGGGAAGCAGGGATTAACGTGTGGGGCACGTTTGCAACGTGCCCTCGGGCTGTCGGCACGTTGCAGGATCGGACGGATCCGACCGATCGGACGGATCCGTCCGATCCTTCCTTCTCGCTCCCCGCCTTGCGGATTCATCCCTCATCCCTTATCCCTCATCTTTCATCCTTCATCCTTCATCCTTCATCCTTCATCCCTCCCATGGCCCTCTGGATTCCCCGATATCTCGCTGCCTTCCATCCCAAGGAAGTCCCGCACTTCTTTACCGACGTGCTGATCGTCGGGGGCGGGCTTGCCGGTCTGCGTGCGGCCCTGGCGGTCGATCCCAAGCTCTCGGCGCTGGTGGTCACCAAGGAGGGGCTCCAGCAGTCCAATAGCGCCTTTGCCCAAGGGGGCATCGCCGCGGTCCTCGATCCGCAGGACCGGTTTGAAGATCACGTGGCCGACACGATCGAGGCCGGCGGGCCGCTGTGCGACCGCGAGGTGGTCGAGCACGTGGTGCGTGAGGCCCCGCAGCGCATTGCGGAGTTGGTCCGCTGGGGCACGCGCTTCGATCGGGCCGGCGACGAGCTGGCCTTGTCGCGCGAGGGGGGGCACGGGCGCGACCGCATCGCCCATGCCCTTGGCGACGCGACCGGCAAGGAAGTGATGCGGGCCGTGGCCGAGCGGGCCCAAGCCTCGCCTCACATCAATATCTGGGAGCACACCTTCACCGCCGACCTGCTCACGGAAGATGGCGTCTGCCGCGGAGCGCTGGTCTGGAACCGCCAGCACGGCAAGACGTTGATTTGGGCCAAGCAGACGATCCTGGCCACCGGCGGCGCCGGCCAGGTCTACCGCGAGACCACCAATCCCGACGTGGCCACCGGCGACGGCATGGCCTTGGCCTACCGGGCGGGAGCCCAGTTGCGCGACCTGGAGTTCATGCAGTTCCATCCCACGGTGCTGTACATCGCCGGCTCAAGCCGCGATCTGATCACCGAGGCGATGCGCGGCGAAGGGGCCCACCTGGTCGATCGCTTCGGCCACCGCTTCATGCCCGAGTACGATCCCCGCGCGGAGCTCGCGCCCCGCGACGTGGTCAGTTGGGCGATCGTCAGCCAGATGGAGAAGACGCGGCACCCGAACGTCCACCTGACCCTCACGCCCCCCGACGCCCAACCCAACCGGGCCCGCCTCCCCGGCCCCCCCGCAGTTTTCGCGAAACTTCGCCGACCCCCACCCGTGGGCCTGCCTTCCGGTCGGGCCGGGGCCGC
>CAYTJV010000460.1:0-6339 GCA_964438165.1 uncultured Planctomycetaceae bacterium
GGAGACGGCAAGCACTTACCCCGAATTCTGGCGAATTCGGCTACGCGCACACTGCACAGTCCAAGTCGACCAATCCAACCCCGCAGGATCTCGTCGAGATGCCGAACCGGATGATGGTCGCCAGCGCATTCGTCCAGCGTGGGGGTGAAGAGCCGTGTCTGATGCCGATCCAATCCCGGTTTTGCCAGTACCCCATGACCGATCCTCGTACTTCCTTGCACCCTCCGCGTGAGATGGGACTACTATACACTTATACACTTCACTGGAATTTGTGGAATATGGCCGCTAGATTAAATCGACAATCCGCGAGCCGGCAGGGGTCGTGCTCACACCGTTTCCGGCAGCTCGTACGGTTTGCGTCGCGAACGATCGAGGTAGGTGTTGGCCTCGGAATCGTCCGGGAATTTCTCTTGGGCGGGGTCCCAGCGGAGTCGGCGGCCCAACCAGCGGGCGATATTGCCCAAGTGGCACACGGTGGCCGAGCGGTGGCCGATCTCCACGTCGGCAACCGGGCGCTGGCGGCTCTTGATGCAGTCGAGCCAGTTGCGCATGTGATCGTTGCTCTTGGCCAGATGGATCTCGTCGGAGCGGATCGGCTCCTTGGCGATTTCCTCGGGCTCCGATTTGCAGCGGGCGCGGTCGATTGTCAGCTTCCCTTTCTCGCCGATGAAAATCGCCCCGCCGCCCGGACCGTTGCCCAATTCCATCACGATGTCGCCGGGATAGCGGAAAAAGACCTTCGGCACGCCGCAGATCTTGTTGCCGCGCGATTGGGAGTCGGGGGCCTTGTAGGTCGGCGGATTGAACTTGGGGCCTTCGGTCCAGACTTCGATGGGGCCGCTCTCGTCCATGCCCAGTGCCCATTGCACCTGGTCCAGCCCGTGGGCCCCCCAGCCGGTCATCTCGCCGCCCGAATACGGCCGGAAAGAAATCCACCCCGGCTTGGCCCGCGGCGTATACAGGTCGATGTGATAGGGAACCACCGGGGTCGGTCCGCACCACATATCCCAATCGAGACCTTCGGGGACCGGCTGGCTGGGCAGCGCGCACTCCCAAGGACTCGGATAGTTCGAGGCGATGACCCGTTGGATCTTGCCGATGCGGCCGTTGCGGATCAGTTCGCACCCGAGTCGGCAGGCGGCGTCCGATCGTTGCTGGCTGCCGGTCTGGAAGACCCGCTGGTGCTTGCGCACCGCTTGGACCATGAGCCGGCCTTCGCGGACGGTCAGGGTCATCGGCTTCTCGGCATAGACGTCCTTGGCGGCCTGGCAGGCATGGGTGCACACCAGGGCCCGCCAGTGGTCGGGCGTGGCCGTGATGATGGCGTCGACGTCTTTGCGCTCGAGGAGTTTGCGGTAGTCCTGGTACGGCTCGGCCTTGAACCGGGCGGCGAACTCGTGCGCCCGCTTGAGATGGGCGTCGGCCACGGCCACGATCCGGGCGATCTTGGTTGCGGCGGCGCTTTGGACCACCCCGCTCCCCTGCCGGCCCACGCCGATCCCGCCGATGCCGATCCGGTCGTTGGCCCCCGGTTGGTCGGGCGCGGCCAGCACGCCGCGTGGAATGATGTAAGGCGCCGCAACGCCGCTTGCCGCGCAGGCAAGTCCGCGGCGTAGGAACTGTCGTCGAGATTCGGTTGTCGTACGTGTCATTGCAAGTCTCCTTCGAAGTATTCTCTTTCAGAGCCGGGGCGTGCCGCCCCGGTTTTCCGGGCCGACACGGCCCGGCTCGGATTTGTCGGTGTTGCAGTACCTTTCTGAGTACCACACTGTAGGGAACGCCCTCCGTGGCGTTCCGTTTCCTCGTTCCCACGGTCTCCGTGGGAACGCACTTCCGTGACGCTATGCGTCGCCACCATCGACGCAGAGCGTCGAGAAAAGCGGGTTCCCACGCAGAGCGTGGGAACCAGGAGAACTAACGTTCGCTCACATACTCCATCAGCCGCAGCACGTTTTCCGGCGGCGTTTCGTAGGGAACCGCGCCGGTCCCCAGGCACACGTTCGGCCGGCCGGCGACCAGCCGGAGGATTCGGTCGGCGTCGGCCTGAATCTTCTCCCAGGGACCACGGGAGATGATCTCCGAGCCGCTGTTCACGCGGATCCGAATGTCGGTCCGATCCCAGATTTTGCGCACGAAGACCTCCTGGTCCGTTTCGTACGGGGCCACCACGTAGCTCGTGCCGGTTTCGAGCATGGCCTCCAGGATCGGGGCCGTATCGCCGCCGATGATGCACGGAACCGGATGGCCGAGCACCTCGGCCATCCCGCCCAGGATAGCCACCAGCGCCGGCAGTTCCAAGCGGCGGAAGTTCGCCGGCGACAAAAGCGGCGGACAGGCCGCCGACTCGAAGAACGCCACGTCGACCCCCTGCGCGCGAATTTCTTCGGCAAAGGCGATCTGGCCGCGGACGAGGTGCATCAAGGCGCGCGCGACGTCGTCGGAGCTCGTCGCCACGTCGCACAAGAGGGATTCAAAGCCCACCAGGTTGCTCGCAATCGAGAACGGCCCGCTCACCGGGATCCGCACCTGAGTCTCCGGAAACCGCCTGGCCAGCCTGGCGGCCACGTGGATCGCCATCGGAATTCGGCCGTCGGTCCGCGGGTTGAGGGGCTTCAGGCCGAGAAGCTCCGCGGCCGAATGGAAGATCGGTTGGGTCACGGCCGGGATGCCCGTGCCTCCCGGGTTCTCGACCTTGGCCCCGTAGGCCTCGGCTTCGAGATTGTAGATGTCGATGCCGGGCATGATCGGCGTGTGCCGGTAGATCCGGTACGCCTCGGCGTGCGCCGCGAACAGCAGCTCGGGATCTCGCGAGACCTCCCACGGGGTCCGCCCGATCACGGCTGCCGCATGTTCGTAAACCGAGGGGGAAATATCCATGGGGTTCTATCGCACGCCCGGCGTTCGTAGTCCCGGCTTCAGCCGGTGTTCAGGAAACACCGCCTAAAGGCGGGACTACGAACAGCAGTATCATCCCCCATGGGCCGGCGGAATTCAAGGGGCGGCGCGCGCGTCGGCGATTTCACCGCGGCCGGACTGGCTGCTCCAATTCGGGCTCCTGGGCTTCCTCGGGCGGCGGCCCCACTTCACCCAGGATCCTCCGCGCGAGCACGTTGGCCGCGATGGGGATTACCTCGGTCCGCCGCGGCTTGGGCAGCAGGTGGCGGAAGTCGACGTGGACCGCCGGCGGCTTGCGGAACTCGTAACGGATCACAAACGCCCCGACCTTGAGATCCTGGCGCGACAGGCTGGGCGGCCAGAGCCGTTTGCTCAGGCGCGAAATGTCGCGGGCAATGCAGCCGGTGGCGATGCCCGAGAAGCCCGCCAACACCATCTCCACCGAGCGCTCCGTGGGCTTGTGGACGTAGAACACCAGGGCCGCGTCGTGCAGGTCGTCGGTCGGGCAGAGAGCCCAGTCGCCCGTCTCCGTCTCGTAGTAGATCCCCGGCCCGCTGTCCGAGAAGTACCGCGCCAACTGCCGTCCGGCATAGCAGGAAACCGGCTGGGGATCGTCGTCGCGATAGCGGAAGAAGAACGGGCAGGCGCGATGCTGCGGCTTGTCGACGTGCTGCGGCGCCGTGAACGGCTTGGCGCCGAAAGCCGAGGCGACCACACACTCCGACAGGGGGTTTGATTTAATACTCCCGAGGCACACCAGCCCCCGGCTTCCTTTACGCTCGCGAAGCTCGGCGCACAGCGCCATCGACTGCTCGGCCAGCCGCGCCTGGTTGCACGCCGGATGGTGCGAACGCACCAGGTGCTGCTTCAAGCCGCCGTGTTGCTTCGGGCCGCTGTGGCCGGCGGCGAACATCTCTTCGAGAAAAGCGCCTTGGAGCATCGCGTCGTAGGCGTTGGCCCAGCGCGGCTCCGAGGTCCCGCTCACGGTGCGCAGCCCCAGGCAATAGTCGATGTGCGTGTAGGTGAGCATCGACCAGAGGCCCTCGGCCTCGAAGCGGACCAGTTGCTGCGCGACATCCTCGGGGGCTATGCCCAATCGGTCGACGAGAAACCGGCAGACGGCCGACAAGGTGTCGAGCGGGATCTGCTTGAGCTCGTTGTTCAACAGCTTCGTGATCTGGTGCCGATGGATGGGAATGAAGTCGGCGAGCTCGTTGATGATCCCTTGCTTCCATGCGCCGTGTGCTTGCAGGAGTCTCTTGATCTGCAATACAATCTGCATGCGACCATCCTCCGTCCTGAAGTGAGATGAATGTGGCAGGGGGCCCGTCAGGGCAGGTCGATCAGAGGCGGCCCAACAACGTCCCGATTATAACAAGTCCGAGGAAATCTGTCGACGATCCGGCGCTTTTGGAGTGCGATGCCTTGTCATCGCTTTGTTTCTCAGCAGTGAGGGCGCGACACGCGAAAAAGAAAAGCGGTGACAAGTTACCGCACTCCAAAACGCCAGCACCCCCACGCACCCAAACCGGGCCCACGTGCTGCTCCCCGCGCGCCAGATCTTCGATTGTCCTCTCTGAATGACTATTGCCGGCGGCAAATGTGCAACGGCGGCGCGTCGCATTCCGGACCGCACTAGTCGCTGCGGGGATTGAGGGGACGCGGCCACTCGCGATGCGGGTCTGGACAGGATTGCGTCGTATCTTATTTTATAGTTGTCCGGCCGTGTGGCACTGCTTGACCGCTGCCGGAAGACGGTTTTCCCCGATCGGGTAACGTTCTGACCGGCAGCGGTCAAGCAGTGGCACACACAGAACAGTTGCGGCGTTTGACGCCGCACTGTGTCAGAGCGACGCGGCTTCCGAGGAGGGCGGTTTCATGAGCGAGGCCGAGTTTCATCGCTTCATCCGCCTGGATGTGCGGGCGGCGTGCGAAGTCCAGCGACTGGTTTGGGCGTTGGGCATCTCCGACGGCACGGTGAGCCTGGCGTTTCACGCTAGCGATGCGAAGCCGCTCAAGCTCGACGTGTCGCGATGGGTGGATGCGGACTGCCCGCAGTCCGAGCACCCCGGGCCCGGCAGCGGCGAAATCGACCGCCACACGGTCCGGCTCGATCTCGCCCAGCTCCGGGCCAAGGTCGAGGCGAGCTTGCACAAGATGGCGGATCAAGCCGTCTTCTGGTTGGGAGGGCGGCGGTTCGATTTGGGCTTTGGCCGCATCGAGTTTACGATCCGTCGCGGCGCGGTCCACGATTTCGTCGTGGCCCGCCGCGTGTTTTTCAACGGTTCGGAGGGGTTTGACCCGCTAGCCGTGGTAGGTTGATGTCCCCGCGGCGGCACGACAACGATCAGGAGCCGTAGGACGGATTGGCAATCCGTCCCACAAATTAAACGATCCGGCTCGGTAGCCCGCGTCACTAAAACGAGGCTGCCCGGCAGCTTGATCCGCCTGTTTCCGAGGGCGATCGAGCTGCTCGGGCAGCCTTTTTCGTTGATGAAGGAGGAATGTTGCCATGCAGACCACGCAATCGACGAGCATTCAGGAGGCATCGCCGAGCTCGGGCGTGTGCTTCGAGTTGTTCCTGGGCAAGTTGGAGCCGGGTCCGATCGCCGACGTGGCCAGCCTGCCGTACCGGGCTGCGGCCCGTCGCCCGGCGCGACCGGCGCTGTCGGTCTGGGAGAGCGACGCCATGGTTTGGGTCCGCCTGTCCGGGCCCGATGCTCCCAGCCCGTTCACGCCGATTCCCGCGCGGGAACCGGCGGCGCTTGGGTTCCAGGTGGTGCGCCGCCAGTTCTCCGCCTACCTCGCCCTTCGGTCGCTTCGCGACGACTTGTTGGTCAACGGGCTGCCGGGCTTGCGGTTTTCGGTCCTGGCCTCGCAAGACTCGATCCTCCTGGCCGGGCCGAGGCTGATGTTCTACGTCACGGAGCGGTTCTTTCCCCACGTCGGTCCCCCGCCCGATCAGTCCGTGGGGCGCGATCGCTGCGCGCATTGCCGGAACGTGCTGGAGGCCGGCACGCGCGTGGTGAGCTGCCACTGCGGCGCCCTGTATCACTGGGAGACGGAGGAGAGCCACCCCCATCTTAGCGCCGACGACCGCTTCGACTGCCTCGAGAGGCGCAAAGCGTGCGCCTGCTGCCAGCGCGAACTGACCACCAAGGAGTATCTCGTATGGGATCCGGTCACGATTTAACAACGTGGCACATCTGGCAGGCCGAGACCCCCGACGGCCGGCCCGTGGGCGTCTCGGTCAACCTCTCGGCCCTCCAGGTCACCGACCCGTCGCTGGTCGGGGCCGTCCGCGGCGCCCTCGAATCGAGCGGCCTCGAGGCAACGACCCTGCGACTGGAGCTGACCGAGACGACCCTGATGGAGGAGGTCAAGGCGCCTCGCGACGCGCTCGCCGCCCTCCGCGACCTCGGGGTCCGGCTGATCCTCGACGAC
>CAYTJV010000461.1:0-6335 GCA_964438165.1 uncultured Planctomycetaceae bacterium
GTTACGGCACACGGAGTGTGCCTACTACTTTTGCCGCGATGGAGCCCCTGATGGAAAGTGCCGGTCACCGTTTCACGTCGTTGGATTGGCTCGTCCTGGTCGGCTATTTCGTGGGGATCACCGCGCTGGGGCTGTGGATGGCGCGGAAGATCAAGACCAGCGGAGGCTACTTCCTCGGCGATCGGAAGCTGCCGTGGTGGATCATGGTCGGCCAGTCGTTCGGCACGGGCACGAATGCCGAGAATCCGGTGGCCCAGGCCGGGGCCTCGTTCGGCCTGGGATTCGCCACCATCTGGTACCAGTGGAAAAACATGCTGGTCACGCCCTTCTACTGGCTAATGGCCCCCTGGTACCGCCGCAGCCAAAGGATCACCATCGGCGAGATCGTCGAAGACCGCTACGGCCGCAAGCTGGCGCTGCTGTACACCGTGTTTGCCATCGCCTTCTTCGTGTTCAACCAGGGGGCGATGCTCAAGGGGGCGGGCAGGATCATTTCCGTGGCCACCGGCGAAATGGTAACGGCCAACGGCGTGGTCGTCACCATGGCCGTCACCTTCATCCTCTACAGTTTCTTCGGTGGGCTGATCGCTTCGGCGTACACCGATTTCGTTCAGGGCTTCCTGATTATCATTTTGTCGTTCATGCTGATCCCCACCGGGCTGGCGGTGGTCGGCGGATTCGCCGGCATGAGGGCCTCTCTGCCGCCGTGGTTCTTCGACGTCTACAACCAGTCCAGCCAGATCGACGCCTTCACCATCGCCATGCTCACGCTCAACGGGCTGGTGGGCATCACCGCGATGCCGCACATGCTCTCGATGAACGCCACCGGGTCCACCGAGCGGGCCGGGCGCGTCGGGAACACCTACGGCGCCTTCGTCAAACGTCTGTGTACGATCGGCTGGGCCCTGACCGGCTTGATCGTCGCGGCAATGGTCCTCCAGCAGGGGGCGGAGCTGAAGCACAACGAGGATGCCTTCGGCTACGCCTGTCTGCACTTGCTCGGGCCGGGGTTCGTCGGGCTGATGGTCTCCTGCGTGCTGGCCGCCAACATGTCGACCTGCTCCAACTTCATGGTCAACACCGGGGCCCTCTTCACGCGCAACGTATACCGCGAGTATTTCCGCGCTGACGCCAACGATCGCGAGTTGCTCTGGATCGGAAGGCTTTCCGGACTCGTGCTCACGCTCTTGGGCATTCTCTTCGCGCTCTACGTGGAGGAAATCCTTCAGGCGTTCCTCTTCACGGAGACGATCGCCGCCCTGATGGGGATCATGTTCCTGGGCGGACTGCTTTGGCGACGCGCCAATCGGTACGGGGCGTTTGCAGCGACTCTGGCGGCGTTCGGGGTCTACTACGGGCTGAACTCGCTGATGACTTCGCGCTCGGATGCGGGCACGGTGATCAGCCAGCCGCTCGGCGTCGCCTGGGCCGGCTTCCTCGAATCCTGCCGAAGCGGCCACGTGTGGCAGATCCTGGGTAGCCGCGAGTTGCTCTTGGTTTACAAGTGGACCGCCGCCCCGTTTGCCTGGGCCCTCCTGACCGGCACGGCGGCCCTGGTGGTGGTTAGCCTGCTGACCAGGCGCGAAGATCCCGAGCGGATCGCACGCTTCTTCGACGCGATGCAACGCTCATCCGACGGCGATCCCGGATGCGAAACCGCGCCCTTGGCCGCCGACCGCGGCCAGGATCTCCTGCTGACCGATCTTCCCGGCTGGCTGAGCCCCGACAGGTGGCGCGGCTTCTTCCGGCGGTATCGCGAAGACCTTGTGGGGTTTGTGCTCGCCTGGGCCTCGGTGGGCGCCCTGATCCTGCTCGCCTGGGCGATCATGCAGATCGGCCGGAAGGGATGAAGGATGGGTGCTGCCCGGGATCGCCTGGTCGTGCTCCAGTGAAAGGCCGCGACTTCTTGTTTTTGCACGCACCCCCGGGCACCCGAATGGGGACGGCTCCGGCGCGCACGTGGGGCGGTGTGCCGAAGTGCTTGCCCGAACGAGACTTGGCTCGGCGGTTCTCCCCACGCGATCTGGCTCAAGGGGCCTGCGGTCGGCATGCACCTACTTTCCTCCGGTACGTCGCCGACGGTCTCTGCCTTCTCCCGCGACCGCCGCGCGGCATCTGCGGAGGAAAAAATCCGCGCGGGGGCTTGACGCCGCGGGACGATTGTATTAAGATCTTAGTACAGACATACAATTCGGATCGTTCGGTCGAGGCGAAGCCATGCAAGTGCGGATCTCGGACCGGGATGGCGTGCCCGTCTACGTCCAGCTCGTCAGCCAGATTAAGTATCTGGTTTCTTCGGGGCGGCTGGCTCCGGGCGAGCAGCTCCCGCCCGTGCGGAAACTGGCGGAGCAGCTCGTCGTCAATCCCAATACGGTGGCCCGGGCCTACCGCGAGTTGGAAAGCGAAGGCGTGGTGACCTGCCGCCGGGGCGCGGGGGTGTTCGTGGCCGACGGCGTCTCCCCGCTGGCCCGCCGCGAGCAGAACCGCATCCTGGCTGAGCGAGTCGACGTGCTCTTGACCGAGGCCCGGCAGATGAACGTGGACCTGGAAACCCTCGTGGCGCTCGTCCGCCGCCGCTACCAACTCCTGGGGGGACCGTCAGCATGAACGAGGAAATTGTCTCCGTTACCGACCTTTGGCGGCGCTTCGGCGGCACCGTCGCCCTGGACCGCGTGACGCTCGCTGTCGCCCGGGGCACCGTTTTCGGCCTCGTGGGCGAGAACGGCGCCGGCAAGACGACGCTCATTCGCCACCTGCTGGGCCTCCAGCGGGCCCAGGTGGGCAGCGTGCGGGTCTTTGGCCTCGATCCTGCGAGCGAGCCGGTGGGCGTGTTGAGCCGCATCGGATATCTCTCCGAGGAACGCGACCTGCCCGACTGGATGCGGCTGGGCGAGCTGATGAGCTACACGCGGGCCTTCTATCCCCGCTGGGACGACCGCTTTGCCCGCGATCTTTTGACCATGTTCGAACTCAATCCCGGTCAGAAGGTCCGCACCCTTTCCCGCGGCCAGCGGGCCCGGGCCGGACTTCTCATCGCGTTGGCGCACCGGCCGGAATTCCTGGTGCTCGACGAACCCTCCTCCGGCCTCGATCCGTCGGCCCGGCAGGATATCCTGGCGGCCGTCGTGCGCACGGTGGCCGACGAGGGGCGGACCGTGCTCCTCTCGTCCCACCTCCTGCACGAGGTCCAGCGGGTGGCCGACCAGGTGGCCATGTTGCATCGCGGCCGGCTGCTGCTGGACGAGAGGGTCGAGGACCTGCTGGCCCGGCACCGTCTGCTGACGTTGCACTTCCCCTGTGCCCTGGCGGCCCAGCCGCAGTTGGCCGGCGGGCTGTGCTGGTGGGGCGAGGGGACCGAGTGGACCTGCCTGACCGACGGCGAGCAGACGTCGCTGCGCCAGGCCGCCGCGGCGGCCAGGGCGGAAGTTGTGGAGGAACGTCCGCCGTCGCTGGAAGAAGTCTTCCTCGCGCGGCGCAAGACCGCGGCCGCCGGGAGCGAACAGCCATGATGATTCGATCAGTTGGTTATGCCCTCTCGTGGGAGTATTGGCGGCGGGGGATGTACTGGTTCGTGCCCGGCTGCGCGGTCCTGGTGGTCGCCCTCATGGCGCCAGCCTACGCCGTGCTGACCAGCTACGCTGACGCGCGCGCGGAATTGAACCATGCCGTGTTCGGGCTGGTCTGCTGGGGGCCGCTGGTGATGGCGCTGGCCTCGCGCGGCTTCTTGCGGCGCCAGTACACGCTGCCCGTGCGGACCGGCGCGCTGGTGGGTTGGACCCTGGCCAACGGGTCGCTGGCCGTGGTGATCACCTACTGGCTGGTGGCGCTGGGTTTCAACGCGCTCTTCCATGCCGACTGGCCGTTTTGGGGGCCGGCCTGGTGGGCGGTGGTGGTCTATGCGGTCTTCCAGGCGGCGGTGTGGTCCGTGGCAGGCGGACGAGGCGGCCTGCTCATTCCCATCGTTTTCGTAACTTTGCTGGCGGTCTTTGCGGGACCGCCCAGCCTCTATCAGCGACTCATTCCCACCGCCAGCGACAGCGGCGCCGCGCCGGTCTGGCCGACGATCTCCGCGGCTGAATTGGCCGCTTCGCTGGCCGTGGTGGCGGGCTTCTACCTGGCAGCCGTCTACCTCGTAGGCCGCGACCGCCGTGGCGACGCCTGGACGCTCGCCTGGCTTAGTCCCGCTTGGTGGGCGCAGCGCATCGGGGATCGCGTTTCCGCCGGAACCATGGCGCCGAACGAATTCACCCCGCGCTCCTTCCGCTCGCCGCGGGCCGCCCAGTTCTGGATGGAGTGGCGATCCAAGGGCCGCTACGTGCCGCTGGCCGTGGCCGCCACGGTAGGTTTGCTGTGGGCGATTGCCGCATTGAACCGTCTCGACCCCCACTCGGTAGCGGCCGCAGTGGGCGGGCTGACGGGCATATTCATATTGACTTCGCCCTTAGCGGGCGTCTTCCTGGGGCACCGCAGCGAACGGTTCGACATGAAGCCTTTCCTGGCCACGCGGCCGATGAGCGACGGCGACCTGGCGATGGTTGTACTGCGCCACGCGGCCGCTGCGTGCGGGGCGGGCGCGATCCTCTGGCTGATCGGTGTCGCCGTGACGGTCGCCGTCTGGGATCCCCATCCCCTCGGAGTTTTACCCGACCCGCACGACCCGGCGTCAGTCTTATTACTGAAGTCGGGGACGCTCGCCGGCTTCTTGCTCCTCGTATGGACGCTCGTGGCGCTCGGCGCGACGCTGGCGATGGCACGGAGTTGGTTCGTGCCGGTAGGCGGCGTGGGCGCCGGCGTCTTGCTGTTGATCGTGGCCGCGGCCCAAGGCGCGCCGCCGTTGGTCGCGAACGCCGCCTCGATCCTGCTGGCGGCCGGTTGTCTGGGCGGCACGGTGGCTGCCTTTGTCGCAGCCTGGCGGAGAAAGCTCGTCTCCGTTCGAACCGTACTCGGCGCGCTGGCGGTGTACGTTCTCCTTCTGGCGTGCTTTGTCCTCGCACTGGGTGAAGGCATCATGCCGCTGGAGGTTCTCTTGCCAATCATCGGCTTCTCTGCCGCCCCACTGGCCCCCCTGGCCGCCGCCCCCTTGGCCCTGGCGTGGAACCGGCACCGCTAGCCTCGATTCCCACGGCAGCGTGAAACGAGCATCCTGGTACTGTTCTTCTGGAGCACAGGGCTCATCTCTCATCCTTCATCTTTCATCCTTGATCCCTCCTACTTCGCGGCTCGGAGGGCTTCGATTTGCCGTTGCCGGGTTTCGGGATCGGCGGCGGGGTCGAACGCCACGGGATGGCCGAGAATCGCCTCCAGCCGTTTCAGGGCCGCGCGGCGCGTCGCCTCATCGTCGCGGGAGAGGAGGGCCAGCCAGATTGCCGTGTCGCCGGAGAGCCACACGGCAAGTTGCGGGGGCGACTCCTCGTTGCTCATGTCCGACAACACGCGGAGGATTCGCCGCACGCGGAAGCGCTGCTCGGCGTCCAGCCGCGCGGGATCGAGCTGCTGGAGATAAGTCACCACCACCCGCCCCGAATCCCGCAGCTTCCGATCGGCGGCCTCGCGTTTCGCGAAGCTGGCGTCGCCCAACTGTTGGACCCACTCGGCCCAGAGTTTCTGATCCGGCGGGGCCCCGCTCTCCGCCGTGCGCACGAGGATCGATTCGATCTCCTCAGCCGTCTTCACGAAATCCCACTCCCGGAGTACGATCTTCACGAGCGGGGCCAAGTGCTCGCGGGCCGCGGCAGGTTCCACGATCAACAAGTGCCAGATGCTTCGCGCCCGGTAAATCCGCTCGTTTTCCTTCGGGCCCACCTTGAGCGAGATCGGCTCACTCGGCACTTGCCGGAATTCCACCGGGATCGGCCCCGGGCGGCCTTCCTTGGGCAGTCGGCGAAGCTGCAACCGGTTCCCGGCCGAAACATCCAGCAGGAATCGATACGTCGGAGTGGCCAACTCGTAGGCAACCACGGGCTCGTTGCCGACAATGCGGACCGACAAACGCTCCCCGCGCTCACTGGTCATCGGCCCGGGGTGGCTGAAGGGCACTCCGCGCGACCCGGTGACCGCGATCCGACCGGAGTTGAGGGTAAACTGAATCACCCCCTGGCGCCGGACGTTCGTCAGGCTGGGCGTCTCCGGGAGCTCCTCCGCCGCGAGATTGAGCACCCCCGCGAGTGTGAACACGGCAAGGGTCAAGCATCCTCTCGCCGAGGTTAGTATCTGTGCGGCCATGATGGTCCTCCCTTCTAGGAGTATTGTCGCGCCCGAGTGACGTTTGTGCAACCGTGCAATCCTCGTTCCCACGCTCTGCGCTCAGTATTACCCACATTTCGACATACTTGCAT
>CAYTJV010000462.1:0-6315 GCA_964438165.1 uncultured Planctomycetaceae bacterium
CGCTGATGCAAGTATGTCGAAATGTGGGTAATACTGAGCGCAGAGCGTGGGAACGCAAGCCGCGCCGCTCTGCGGCGTCTAGAGCCCGGGCCGCAGAGCGGCCAAACGTGCGTTCCCACGCAGAGCGTGGGAACGAGGCACAAATCGCCGGCCCCTCCTCACGCCGGCATTACCCGCCGGGTCTTGGCCGAAGCGTAGGCCTTTTCGACCAGGGCCATGAGGTGCAGGGCGTTACGGGCGTCGTTGATGGCGGGCGCGCGGCCCTGGAGGAGGCAGTCGGCGAAGTACTCGCACTCGGCGGTGTAGGGATTGACCGGTTTGAACGCGATGCGTTGGAACTTGCGGACCACGTCCTTGTTTTGGGCCGCGTCGTAGGTCGCGTCGCCGAGCCCGACGATTCCCTCCAGTTTGCCCGCCTTGCTCTGCCCGATGGTTCCCTCGCTGAGCACCGCCCCTTGCGAGCCGTAGACCTCCAACCGCGTGCGGCTGGCTTCGTCGGGGATACAGTAGAAGCAATCCACGGTGGCCTGGGCCCCGGACTTGAACTCCAGGAGCGTCGTGGAGGCGTCGTCCGACTTGTAGTCCTGCACGAGCGTCCTTGCCAGGGCCACAATTCTGCCGATCGGGCCGGCGAAATACTCCAGGAGGTCATAAAGGTGCGTGGCCATGTCGATCAGGGCCCCGCCGCCGCCGGTCTTCGGGTCTTGGCGCCAGGCCCCGTCGATTCGCGGATACCAGCACGACAACTGGGCCCGCATGTAGACGATCCTCCCGAGCTGCCCCGCGTCGATCATCTGCTTGATCTTGGCGTGGGCCCCGTGGAATTTCATCATGTAGCCTTCCTGGAGCATGACCTTGTGCTTGCGGCAGGCGGCCACGGCCTCCTTGGCCTGCTTGAGGGTCAAGCACAGCGGCTTTTCACACAACACGTGCTTGCCCGCCTCCGCCGCACGAATGATCTGGCCCGCATGGCTAGCGACCGGAGAGGCGATATACACCGCCTCCACCTCGGGATCCGCCAGGATGCCTTCCTCCTTGGTGTACGCCTTCGCCACGCCGATCGCGGAGGCGACGCGATCGATGCCGACCGGATCCATTACCGCCACCAGCCGGCAATTCTTGGCTTTGAGCATTCCGGGAATAGTCTTGCGAAAGGCAATCCCGCCCGCTCCAATGACGCCGAAGTTGACCCGTTTTGCCATGACTTGATCCTTCGCCAGTAGTCGAGCCTGCCAAGCGGACTCCAATCTATTTGTCGGGCCAAGCGATGGCAAGCATCCCCCCTTTGGATTGCGGCGACTCGTCACCGCTTTCCCTCGGCGGCACACCTCGCCACGATCCAAACAAAGCGGCGACAGGTCGCGGTCCTCGTGTCTTAAGATGGCCTTCGCCACGGGTGTACTCGGCACGTCAACCGTAAAGGTACCCAGGGGACCGGCTGCCACGGGATTGCCGCTGTTGTCCGTGTACGTTACCGTGAAGGCGTACCAAGAAACATAGGCGGCCACCCCACGCCGGTCCATCGAGAGAAGGCCTCGGCGCCTTGTAGGAGCTTTTCCGAGGTTCCAGCGAGGCGGGAAGACCTGCGCCGAACCGGTGTCGGAATCGGTGCGGTGGAGTCTGGATTCCTTGGCGTTGGGAATGTATAACATTCTCGTACAGATCGATGATGCTGCTGTTTTGGCAAGCCCGGCAGTGAACTATCAAGTAGGACGGCCGTTCCAGACGGCCTGGAAAGGCCGTCCTACTTGATTCGGAGACCTCGAATGACGATGAATCAGCGTCGGAAGCTTTGGAGTCTTTTTCGCCACGTCACCCTGGCGGCCGTCGCGCTGGCGATCCTGGCAGGGCCGATGCCCGCCGTTGGGTCCTCACCCGACAAGCCGGGCGCAGCCCAGGCTCCGAGTCCTCCCGTCGCACCGAGCAGCCAGGCGCCCGGCCCGCTGCCGCCGTTGGATCGGGCCTCGTGGATCTGGAGCGATGGGAAGGACGAGATCTGCCAGGTCCGCACCGTTTTCAAGCTCGACGAAGCGCCGACTGCGGCCAGCATCCTGATCACGGCCGACAATGGCTACGAGCTTTACGTCAACGGCACGCTGGTGGGTTACGACATCGGCGCGGGGGGCGAGGTTTGGAGCTCCGTCGAGCGCTACGACGTCGCGTCGCGGCTGGCCCGCGGCAGGAACGTGATCGGCATTCGAGCCACCGACCTGGGCGGCATTCGCGGCTTGGTGGCGGCTGCGCGGATCGACGTCAAGGGACGCCCGCCGCTGGAGATCGTCACCGACGCCGCCTGGCGCGTGGCGGTCGAGGGCGATCCGGTCAACTACTCGCATCCCGAGTTTATCGAAGGCCCGGATTGGACCAAGGCGACGGTGGTGGGGCCGCTGGGCATGGCGCCCTGGGGGAAGCTGTCCTACGCCGGATCGACCGGCGGCAGGAAGCCGCGGTCCTTGCACGGCTCGCTGGCCCTGACCAAGCCGGACGCGAATTTCCGCTGGCCCGAAGAGATGGTCTTCGTGGGCGACGATTGCAGCGTTTACGTGCCGCTGCGGGGCGATGCCTGGGGCGTGTGCTTCCGCATCGGCGATTGGTCGCGGGCCTACACCGAGTTCGACATCCCCTGCCCGGTGAAGATCGGGCGCAAACTCTATGCCCTGAAGCCCGGTCCGGGCGCCAAGCCGCGTCTGTTGGTCGATGCCGGCAAGGGGGCGATCGGCTCGCCCAGCGTGAGCTTCGACGGCAAGTCGATCTACGCGGCCATGGCGATCGGCGGCGAGAGCTTCTTCCACATCTACCGCCTGCCGGCTGAGGGGGGCTCGCCCCAGCGGCTCACCGACGGGCCGTTCCACGACATCGATCCCGCCGAGCTGCCCGACGGGCGCATCGTATTCACCTCGACGCGCATCGGCTCGTTCGAGGAATACCACAATCCGCCGTCGCGGGCGCTATTCGTGATGAAGCCGGACGGCAGCCAGATCCGGCCGATCACCTTCACGCCGATCTTCGACTGCGAGCCGAAAGTCATGGCCGACGGCCGGATCGTGTTTATCCGCACCGACAACTTCTTCGACCGCGGCAAGGTGGAGACGCAGCTCCACGTGATCCGGCCCGACGGCACCGACGGACACACCGAATTCGGCGCCGACGTAGGGCCCGACTACGGCGTGCGCCTGCGGGCCCTGGGCTACGGCAGCCCCGCGCCCATGCCCGACGGGAGAGTGGCCTGCATTTCCACGCGGGGCAACTTCATCGCCTCGCCCGGCAGCGCCGAGAGTACGCACCAGCCTCTGCCCGGCGGCCTGGGCGATCTGACCCCGCTGCCTGACGGGCGGCTCGTGGCCACGGTGCTCAGGCCGGCCGCCAAGCGGCAAAACTCCGACGTGCTGGCCGTGATCGACCCGCGCGACAACCAGATGGTGTCGATCTACGAGTCGCCTTCGGGCTCGGTACACTCGCCCGTCTACTTGGGTCCGCGCAAGCGGCCGCCGGTCATCCCCGACCAGGTCGATCCCCAACGCGCCGGCAAACCCGACGCCACCGGCTTCCTCAACTGCCAGAACGTGCGATTCACCCGCAAGACCAAGGCCGATTGGCAGCAGGTCCGGGCCATTCGCGTGCTCGGCGCGGTGGCCCTTGTGACCCGCTCGTCGCATTCGCACATCGTCCACGCCGGCCACCAGACGGTGGAGCTGGGCACCGTGCCAATCGCGCCCGACGGGTCGTTCTCCGTCGAGGTCCCGGCCGACATGCCCATCGCCCTTCAGGCCGTCGACGCCGAGGGGCGCTCCGAGCTGAACGAGATGTCGTGGATCTACGTGCGGCCGGGCGAGCGGCGCTCGTGCCTCGGCTGCCATCATCCGCGCGGGGCCGCGCCGCCTGCCGATACCCGCTTCTCCCAATCCTTGCGCGCGCGCCCGCTCAAGCTCGTCGGCCAGGGACAGCCGCACCGCTTCCGCGGCAACAATTCCGGCGTGACGGGCATGATGGACCTCCAGTTCGAGCGTTTCCGCGAGACGGCCTCGCTCAACCGCCACACGCCAAGCGCCGGGGCGCTGACGACCGGCAGGCAGGAGGTCGCGGCGCAGATCGCGCACCTGCGAGGCGGCGACGAAGCGATGAAGATCTCCGCGGCCCAGCGACTAGGCCTTTTCCGCGATCGGGCGGCCGCCCCGGCCCTGGCCGAGCGCCTCCGCGACGACAGCCGCGAAGTGCGCGCGGCCGCCGCGCTCGCCTTGGCTGCGTGCGGCACGCGCGAGAGCGCGCCGGCTTTGCTCGATGCCCTGGAGGACCGCGACCCGGTCGCGGCCCAAGCGGCGGCCGTCGCCCTGGAGAACCTCACCGCGCACGCCGAGCCGTTTGAGCCTTTCGGCCCTGCGGCCGAGCGCAAACCGCAGGCCGACGCGTGGCGCGCATGGTTCAAGGCGAACTCGTGGGAGGCAATCGAGCAATCGCTGATCCAACGCATTGCGCCGCGCGCTGTGCTGCGGTCTCCCGACCGCAGCACCGAGCCGACCGAAGGTCTCCAAGCCGCGGCGGGGTCAGGAGACCCGCGCCGAGCGCCGGATCGCGTCATCCAGCGCCGGGCCATCGTGGCCCTTGGACACGTCGGCGGCGACGCGGCCCGCGCGGCCCTGCGACAGTTCGTGACGATCGAGAAGGACAAGAGCCCTTATCCTCAGTTCGTCAACGATAATCGCACGGATTCGTTCACCTATGCGGCCGATTCGCCGCTCAATCCGCGGACGTTGCAAGAAGCCGCGCGAGCGATCGGGTACCTCAACGACGTAGGCGCCATCCCCTTACTACGCGAGATCCTCGCCAAGAACATCGAGCCGAAGACCGCCAACCTGTACCTTGCCGAGGCGGCCGTCGAGGCCCTCGGCCGGATCGGCACGCCCGAAGCGGAGACTATCCTGATCGATACGTTCGGGAAACTCAAGGACTATTGGCATTACGTCGGCTGGTATAGCGATCATCCGGCGCTCTACGCCTGCCACAGCTCTCCTCTGCACGGCCGGATCATCGAGGCGCTCGACGCGATCGGCTCCACGCGCGCGGCGGCGATCGCGCCGCAGTTGATCCGCTCCGTGCCGACCGATCCCGACCGAGCCCTGTTTCCGGAAAACGACGACTACGAAACGCTGGTCGGCCGGGTCCTGCGCCGCAGCGGCCGCGGCGACGCATTGATCGAGACCTGCCTGGCCTTGCTTGGCGATCCGCAGGCGGCGGGGTCGGCGGAGGACCTGAAGCAGGCTGTCAGCACCACGTTTGCGTGCTGGGCCGGCACACCCGCCCCCGACAACCGCGCCGCGCAAATCCTCTCGCTGCTCTGCCGCGACAGCAGGTACGAGCCTCGCCTTCGGGCAACGTATGAGCGATACCGCGCCATGCCCGAGGACCCGATCCGTCGCCCCTTGGGCAATCCCGATTGGATCCCCCAGCGACACTGGGTGCTGTTTTTCCTCGGCCGCACGCTGGGCAATCTGGGCGCCGGGGCTTCGGCCGACACGCTCCAGGCCTCGCTCACGCCGGAGCTGAACGAGGCGCGGCACGGGCACCCCGACCCGTCCGCGCCGAACATCCACTTCCTCCAGCTCGAATACACGCCTTGCTGGCGTGCGACGGCGGCCTGGGCGTTGGGGCGCATCGGCGACCGCCGGGCGGCGCCGACGCTGCTGGGCGTCGTCGGCGACCTTCGGAACGCCACCGACGTTCGCCACGCGGCCGCGGAAGCCCTCGGCAAGCTGGCCGACCCGGGGAGCCTGGAGGCGATGAACCGGCTGGCGGAGGAATATCCGGAATACTCGATTCGCAAGGCCCTGCTGGGGGCCTGTGCCCGGATGTCCGGCCAATCGGTCGCCGTATTGACGCCGCGCTGGTAACTGCCTGCGCGCAAAAAAAGGCCCCCGGAAAGGCCGCGTCCCAGGGGGGCAAAGGACACTATACTTTTCCGGGAGCGATTGGATCGGTGCGCCGGGGGGCCCGCTTGGGCCCTCTGGCGCCGGCAGTCGGAGCTGCCGCTTGGTTATACTCGAAGCGCTGCGGAGGCCTCCATGCCTGCGCAACAACGCTTCGTGGTCCGCAGGAATGCCCTTGCGGGCACGCCCGAATGCAGACCCGTCCACATGGAACCACGCTGGCTTTTCTCATCCGCCGGTAATCCCCCGGCGGCCTCATGAGGTCGGGAGAATAGGAGATTCGCAAAAACGTGTCAACGGCAAAAATCGCGGGACGTCGAAAGGTCTCACGCAAAGCCCTCCCGGCCGCGATAACCTGAACGCGCAACACGTGTTAGGGCAATAGCAACGTTCA
>CAYTJV010000463.1:0-6312 GCA_964438165.1 uncultured Planctomycetaceae bacterium
GGTCCGCCCCCGCCTCGGCCAACAGCCGCAGCAGCTCCTCGTGGGGAACGTGGACGCCGGGGGTCGCGAGGATCCGCAGCGAAGACTCGTGAAGCCGTTGGATTTGGTCATCGCTAAGCAGGCTGACTTTACCGTGCGCCGGACTCCGTGCGTGATGGCTCGCAAGACCTCGTACCTGCCATTCTGCGGGCATCTGCGTCGTTTGGCAAGTTGTGCGGCCTTGTCCGGCCGGAGAGGATCGCGTAAGCTATTCGTTGCGGACTTCCCGACCGCAGAGCGCGTCACGGACCGGCTCAAGAGCATCGAAAGGCAACAGCCATGGAAACGTCTGGGAATGGATCCCAGTCCAAGGAAGTGGGCGGCGCTGTGCGCGGGTCTCCTGACCCCGCACAAGCTGCGACCGAAGGTCTCCGGCACGCAGGGAGACCTTCGGTCACGACTCGGCGGGGTCGTGAGACCCTCGCCGAGCGCGAGGCCGTCGCCCGCACGCGGGCGTGGCTCCTCAGCCAGCAGCACGCCGACGGCTACTGGGTTGCCGAGTTGGAAGGCGACACGATTCTGGAAAGCGAGACGATCCTCGTCTTGGCCTTCCTTGGCCGCGAGGACTCGGAGTTGGCTCGGCGTTGTGCCCAATACCTCTTAGAAAAGCAATTGCCCGGGGGCGGTTGGGCGATGTACCCGGGCGGGGACGTCGAGATCAGCGGCAGCGTGAAGGCGTATTTTGCCTTGAAGCTCACCGGGCACGACGTGGAGGCGGAGCAGATGGTCCGTGCCCGCCGGGCGATTTTGGCCCACGGCGGGGCCGATGCGGTCAATAGTTACGCCCGTTTCTTTCTCGCCATGCTCGGCCAGATCCCCTACTCGTGCTGCCCCGCGGTCCCGCCCGAGGTCGTGCTCCTGCCCAAGTGGTTCCCCGTACACCTCAACGCCGTGAGCACGTGGTCGCGGACGATCATCGTGCCGCTATCAATCATCTCCGCGCTCGAGCCCGTGCGCCGGCTGAAGCCCCGCTGGGGAATCCACGAGCTTTTCTTGAGGGATCCAAAGGACTGGCTGCCGCTGCGGTGTCCGGGCCTGTTCGGGACAAGACCGGAAACGGGGACGGGCCCCTTTTGTGCGAACGAAACACGAGAAACACGCCTTTGGAGTGCGGCGATTGATCGCCGCTTTTCCTTCACCGCACAAGTTGCCGCAGCCCACAAAGAAAGCGGCGATCAATCGCCGCACTCCAAAGAGCCCTGCACCCAACGCGGGAAGAGCCGAATCTTCAGTTGGGACCATTTCTTCCGCACCGTCGACAAGCTGCTCAAGGTCTGCCAGCGGCTCCGGTGGTTGCCCTGGCGGCGGCGGGCGATCCGGGCGGCCACGCAATGGATGCTCGACCGCTTCGAGCGGAGCGACGGCCTGGGGGCGATCTTCCCGCCGATCGTCTTCAGCCTCGTTGCCCTCCGCGCTTTGGGCTACGACGACAACAGCCCCGAGGTCACGTACTGCTTTCAGCAACTGAAGGACTTGATCCTCGAAGACCCGGAGTCGGGTTCGATCCGCTTGCAACCGTGCAAGTCGCCGGTCTGGGACACGGCGATCGCGGTGCGGGCCTTGGCGGCAAGCGGGATCGGCGCCGAGCACCCGGCCATGCTCCGCGCGCTCGGCTGGCTCGTGGACCAGCAGATTACCCGGCCCGGCGACTGGTGCGAGACGGCCGCTGCCGAGCCCGGCGGATGGTGCTTCGAGTTCCACAACGATTTCTACCCCGATTCCGACGACACGGCCATGGTGCTGATGGCCCTGGCCGAGCAATTTGATGACGCGACAGGCTGTAGGGAACGCCCTCCGTGGCGTTCCGCGAATCGTCGTGGACGCCGCGACACCACATCCCGGAACGCCACGGAGGGCGTTCCCTACAGCCAATCGGCCGAGGATCATGCAACATCATTTAAGGAGGGCGACGAGGAGCAGGTAGCTCTCTTGGCCCGCACGACGGCGGCCATCGACGTTGGCCTGAAGTGGCTCTTGGCCATGCAGAACGACGACGGCGGCTGGGGGGCCTTCGACCGCAACAATAACCGCCAGTTCCTTTGCCACGTCCCCTTTGCCGACCACAACGCGATGATCGACCCGAGCACTCCCGACCTTACGGCGCGCGTGCTCGAAGCCCTCGGGAAGCTGGGACGCCGAGTGGGCGATCCCGTGGTCGACCGTGCCGTGGCGTATCTCCGCCGAACCCAAGAGTCCGACGGAGCCTGGTTCGGACGTTGGGGCGTGAACTACGTCTACGGCACGTGGCAGGTACTGGTCGGACTGGCCAGCGTGGGCGTGCCGAACGGCGACCCGGCGGTCGTGGCTGGGGCCAACTGGCTCTTGGCCTGCCAGCAGCCCTCGGGCGCATGGGGCGAATCGCCCGACAGCTACGCCGATCCGAATCTTCGCGGCCAAGGTCCGGCCACGCCCTCGCAGACCGCTTGGGCCGTGATGGGATTGATTGCCGCCGGGCTGGAAGATCACCCGGCCGTGGCCCGCGGCATCCAATTCCTTATCGAGCAGCAGCGCGGCGACGGCACCTGGGAAGAAAAGGAGTTCACCGGCACCGGCTTCCCCAGGGTGTTCTACCTGCGGTACCACTACTACCCGATCTACTTCCCGCTGATGGCGCTGGCGCGCTGGGCTGAAACCGCCGTCGCCCAGGGTGCGGGAACTTCGGAATCGGCGTGCATGTTCACCGACCTAGTCGTGGGCAATTCAGCGCGACCACCGGTCGCGGCTTTATAACGTGCGACGAAACCGAGCCGGGGCGACACGCCCCGGCTCCGAGACAGAGTATTGCATTACGTTATTGAGGATCGATAGACGCGTCCCGACTTCATCCCTCATCTTTCATCCTTCATCCCTCATCCTTCATCCCTCATCCTTTCCATGCGATTCCCCTTCTCCCTGACCCGCTCGATGACCGGCTATCTGCTCAAGAAGCGGCTGGCCGGCCAATCGCGTTTTCCGCTCGTGCTGATGCTGGAGCCGCTCTTTGCGTGCAATTTGCGGTGCAGCGGCTGTGGGCGGGTCCGGGAATACGCCGATTGCGCGGGCGAGATGCTTTCCATCAACGAGTGCCTTGCCGCGGTCGACGAGTGCGGGGCGCCGGTCGTGAGCATCTGCGGCGGCGAGCCGTTGATCTATCCGGGAATTGAGGATCTGGTTCGACAAATCATTGCCCGGCGCAAGCACGTCTATCTCTGCACAAACGGGCTGCAACTTGAGAAGATGCTGCCCAGCCTGCGGCCCTCTGGGCGGCTTTTCATCAACGTCCACCTCGATGGGATGGAGACCACGCACGACCGCGTCGTCGAGCGCAAGGGCGTGTTCCAGCAGGCGGTGGCCGGGATCAAGGCCGCCAAGCGTGCCGGCTTCCGCATCTGCACCAACACGACGGTCTACCGTCAGACCGACATGCACGAAATCGCCGTCCTGCTGGAATTCCTCACGCTACTCGGCGTCGACGGTTTCATGCTCTCGCCCGCCTACGGCTACGAGGCGGTCGAGCGGTCCGATCCCGGCGCCGGCCGGCTCTTCATGACCCGCGAGGAATGCCGCGCAAAGTTCCGCGAAGCGCGGCCGCTGCTCACCCGATTCCGACTGACCGCCTCTCCCATCTATCTCGATTTCCTCTGCGGCACGCGCGAGCTTTCCTGCGCGGCGTGGGCCAGTCCCACGCGAAACGTCCGCGGTTGGAAGGGGCCTTGCTACCTGATCACCGACCGTCACTACGCCACGTACCGCGAGCTCGTGGAGTCGACCGAGTGGGACAAGCTCGGGCCCGGAAACGACCCTCGTTGCGAGCATTGCCTGGTACACTGCGGCTTCGAGCCCGCCGCCGTCTTCGCCGCCCACTGCGGCCTCCGCGACGCCCTGACCATGGCCATGTGGCAGTTGGGGTAGTTGGGGACAGCAGCCTTCTTCTCACGTGTGTCGATTGGTGGGGTTCCGTTGGAGATCGCCCTCTTCCCAACCTCCCAGAGAGTCAGTATAACTCAGTAGAGTGTGGGTGCGGAGATCGCCTTGCCATGGTTCAGGGGCGAGTCGTCCGCCGAGGCAGAGTGGCTCGCGTCCATTGGAGAAGAACGCATGGCCAAGTCAGTGCTGACAATTCCCCTGCTATGTCAAGAAGCCGCGGCCTTTGCGGAAGTCATATCCACGTATCCCGAGCCAACGCTGTACGGCGTCACGGACGGCAAAGCCGTGGGTACGTATCTGGAACTTACCATCTCCAACGCTTTGCAGTGGCGGCTTCAGTACGCACGGGTGATCGAAGAGGCGGGCAAGGTGGACGGGGTTCTGAAGTTGAGGTAGTCGGCGGCCATGTCCAAGACCAAAGCAGTTGCCGAGTATGGCGACTTCCAGACTCCGAAGGGACTGGCACGCATCGTATGCGCCCTGTTGGCTCGACACGGAATGCAGCCCGCTGCGCTGCTCGAACCAACGTGCGGTTTGGGCAACTTCTTGTTTGCCGGTTTGGATCAGTTCCAGGATGTCAAGGAGGCCATCGGCGCAGACGTCAACGCCTATTACGTGGAACAAGCCAAATCCACACTGCGTCAGCGAGGAGGTGATGACAGGGTAAGATTCTTCGAAGCGAATTTCTTCCTGACCGACTGGAAGGGTGTAATTGATGAGCTTCCCAAGCCTATCCTGGTCTTGGGAAATCCGCCGTGGGTCACTAACGCTCACCTTGGCACACTCGGCAGTCAGAACCTTCCCACCAAATCGAACTTCCAAAACCGCAACGGCTTTGACGCCATTACGGGCAAAGCGAACTTTGATATCTCGGAATGGATGCTCATACGCTTGCTGGAAGCGATGGAGGGAGGAAGGGGCGCTCTAGCCATCCTGTGCAAGTCGTCCGTCGCCCGCAAGGTGCTGTACCACGCATGGAAGAACGGCATCGCCCTGGAGAAGTCAGCCGTTTACCGGATCGATGCCGATCTGTACTTCGACGCCGCTGTCGATGCAGCTTTGCTGGTCACGCACTTTGAGCCGGGAGCCCACGACCTCGAGGCCAGGGTCTACTCGGACTTGAAGGAGGATACTACGGAGACGGTCTTCGGGTACGAAGACGGGATGCTGCTCGCCGATGTTCCGGCTTACCAACGCTGGAAACACCTATGTGGTGAGGGAGGAGCGAACTGGCGTTCAGGAATCAAACATGACTGTTCCAAGGTCATGGAAGTGTTTCGCGAGGGCGGGAAGTACCGCAACGGGCTTGGGGAACTCGTGGAACTTGAAGATTCCTATGTTTATCCCATGTTGAAGAGTTCGGATGTGGCAAACGGCGGCCCACGAAATCGAAACCGCTGCATGCTTGTTCCCCAGAAGACGGTAGGCGAAGACACCGCTTCAATACAAGTGAGTGCACCTAAGACGTGGGCCTACCTGAAGGCTCACGCCGACCACCTGGGCAAGCGCGGCAGTTCCATTTATCGCAACCGCCCGGCATTCTCGATCTTCGGAGTCGGCGACTACAGCTTCGCCCCGTGGAAAGTCGCCATAAGCGGCTTCTACAAGAAGCTTGTCTTTGCGACCGTCGGCCCGGTCGACGGAAAGCCAGTCGTTCTTGACGACACGTCCTACTTCCTCCCTTGTCAGACGAAGGAACAGGCCCAGTACGCTTCATTGATCCTCAAGTCACCCGCGGTACACTCGTTCTACAACGCCTTCATTTTCTGGGATAGCAAGCGTCCGATTACGGCGGATCTTCTGCGGCGTCTGGACCTGCGGCAACTGGCCAAGGAACTCGGATCGGAAGAAGAATTCAACGCCTGTTTCGGAACTCAAGGAGATAACCGCTCTTCCGTTGGAGTATCGGTTCAACGGGAGTTCTGGACCTGATGGATTTTCATTCCGTTATTGCTTTGCGGCCTAAGTTTTCAGGGCGGCGGTTTCCAGGAAACCACCAGAGGGCGATGCTCCTGTCAAGGCACTTCAGGTTGTAGCAGGTAAACTTGGCCCGCAGCCGGGCGGGAGGTGGCAGCCGTGTTCTACGTTCTCGTTGCGGCGCTTCTCGGGCCGGTTCAACCCAGGGTGGTCAGAGGGTGGTCAGGGTCGAGGGTGGTCAGGGTCAGACTTTGAATTTCAACTTTGGGGCTGCGGCGACGCTCCGACGCCAAGGGGATTGACCCCGTGGCGTCGGGCGTTGACAGGAGGGGAAACGGGGACGCAGCTTGTATTGGCAAGTTGGGTCGACTTGAGCAGGTCTTTCAAGCTAGCAATGCTAGCTTGAAAGACCTGCTCCCGGAGGCGTAACTCGTGCTGAATCCGGGCAGG
>CAYTJV010000464.1:0-2760 GCA_964438165.1 uncultured Planctomycetaceae bacterium
ACCTGGTCTCGGTACTGCGTGATCCGGTCGCGGAGCGCAGCGGCCCGCTCGAACTCCATCTTCTCGGCGGCTTCGAACATTTCCTTTTCGAGTTCGGCCAGGAACTCCTCGGTGATGTACTCGGCTTCGTCGGTCCGGCCGACTGCGGCGTTGGCCTCGCGATGGGCGGAGATCGACGATTCGATGCCGGCGTGGATGTTCTTCTTGATCGTCTCGGGAGTGATGCCGTGTTCGGCGTTGTACTTCTCCTGGATCTCGCGGCGGCGGCGGGTTTCGTCCATCGCCAGTTGCATCGAGTTCGTGATTTTGTCGGCGTAAAGGATGACCTTGGCGTTCACATTGCGGGCCGCGCGGCCAATGGTTTGAATCAGCGAAGTCTCGCTTCGCAGAAAGCCTTCCTTGTCGGCATCCAGAATGGCGACCAGCGAAACTTCTGGCAGATCGAGCCCTTCGCGAAGCAGATTCACGCCGACCAGGCAGTCAAAGTTCCCCAGTCGCAGGTCCCGCAGCAATTCCACCCGCTCGAAGGCGTCGAGCTCGCTATGGAGCCACTTGCAGGCCACATTCTGCTCGCAGAGATATGCGGATAGGTCCTCGGCTAGCCGCTTGGTAAGGGCCGTGACGAGCGTTCGCTCCTTCACCGCAGCCCGAGCCCGAACCTCTTCCAACAGATGCTGCACCTGGTTCCGAGCGGGCTGAAGCTCAATCACCGGATCCAAAAGACCCGTGGGGCGAATGATCTGCTCCACCACTTCACCATTCGTCTTGCCGAATTCATAGTCACTCGGCGTCGCCGAAACGAAGATGACCTGCTTCGGCTTCGCTTCCCACTCCTCGAACTTCAGCGGCCGGTTATCGAGGGCGCTCGGCAGCCGGAAGCCGTGTTCGACGAGGGTCATTTTGCGAGCCCGGTCGCCGTTGTACATCGCTCGGATTTGCGGAATGGTGACGTGCGATTCATCGACGACGAGCAGAAAATCCTTGGGGAAGAAATCGTACAGCGTGTCCGGCGTGCTCCCTGCCGGGCGGCCCGAAAGGGGGCGGCTGTAGTTTTCGATGCCGGGGCAATGGCCGACCTCTTGCAGCATCTCGATATCGAACCGCGTTCGGGCGTTCAGTCGCTGGGCCTCCAGCAGCTTCCCCGTTTCCCGCATGATCTGCAGCCGCTCTTCGAGCTCCTGCTTGATCGTCTCGATGGCCGCCGCGATTCGCTCCTCCGGCATCACAAAGTGCTTCGCCGGATAAATGAAAAACTGGTCCTGCTTCACCAGCGTCTCGCCACTGATGGGGTTGATGATGGAAAGCTGCTCGACGGTGTCCCCCCACAGTTCGATGCGGAAGGCATACTCCTCGTAGCTCGGCCAGACCTCCACGCAGTCGCCGCGAACGCGGAACTTGCTCCGTTCAAAGCTGATGTCGTTCCGCTCGTACTGGATATCGACCAGCTTCATCAGCATGTCGTCCCGGTCGATCGTCTCCCCCTTCCGCACCGGCACCATCATCGCCTTGTAGTCCTTCGGCGAACCCAGGCCGTAAATGCACGACACGCTGGCGATAATAATCACATCCTGCCGGCTGACGAGCGAGCTGGTGGCGGCCAGCCGCAGCCGGTCGATTTCCTCGTTGATCGAGGAGTCCTTCTCGATGTAAATATCGCGGGCCGGAATATATGCCTCCGGCTGGTAGTAGTCGTAGTAGCTGACGAAGTAGTGGACCGCGTTGTTCGGAAAGAACTCCTTGACCTCGGCGTGGTGCTGGGCCGCCAGGGTCTTGTTGTGCGACATGACCAGGGCTGGCCGCTGGACGTTCGGGATAACGTGGGCCATGGTGAACGTCTTGCCCGACCCGGTCACCCCCATCAGCACCTGCTCGCGCTCGCCGCGGCGCAAAGCCTCGCACAGCGCGGCGATTGCCTGCGGCTGGTCGCCTGCCGGCTCAAAGGGACTGACTAGCTGAAACATCGAAGACAAGCACTGGACGATAGACACGTTCTGCGTTTGTGAACGATCTGCCGTGGCATAGGACGACTGACCAATCCCGTCCCGGAGGGACGTTTGATAATAGCCCAGCGATTCATCGCTGGGTCGGAAGGCAGACCAGAGTGTGGCAGTCCCGGAGGGACGACTGAAAGCTCCACGTCACGCCTCAGCCGTCCCTACGGGACTGGGTGCAAGGAGAGGTGCCTTCGCCCCCCTGAAGTGCTGGGCTATTATCAACCGTCCCTCCGGGACGCGGAATACGGAAGTTGTGTTTTGGCCGACCTTGAGGTCCTGCAACCAGAATCATTCTAGCCGTGCAGGTCGGCGGCGACAAAATCCAGGTCCAGCGCCGCGAGGGTCTCGCGCTTCGGCACGCCGGTCTTCGTGTCCCAGCCCATGGCTTCCAGGTAGTCGTGGACCTGGCGGTCGACGTCGACGGTCACTTTGGCGAGTGGGCCTTTTGCCAGCGGCGGCTTGCCGAGGATCCGGTCAGGGATCTGGATATCGACGTTCCGCACGCCCTCGCGGAGGTTGAATCCCATGCGAAGGGCCGCGATCCGATTGCCGGCCGCCTCCACATCGTCGAAGGTGACCTTGTGACGTGTGATGTCGCTGGCGCCGATCTTAAGGTCGACAAGGGAATTGGTTTGTGGCGCATTCACCTGCCATTTCGGCACAGGATCGCCATCGCCGCCGCGCGTCCTGAAATCGAAGCCGCCGCCGTCAAGAACCTCTTCCCGAACAAGCGCCCCGTCCCCGGAAAACAGGCCCACCCGCGCAC
>CAYTJV010000464.1:2770-6289 GCA_964438165.1 uncultured Planctomycetaceae bacterium
GCCCGGTCAGGGCGGTCGGCATGGCGGGCATGGATGGCGCCGGCGGGCAACACCCGGCGACCATGCACAGCCCCGCTGAGGTGGCGGCATGATGATGAGCGCTGATCTTCTGGTACATCCGGCCCTTGCCTTCCACCGCGTAGCGGTCGACCGGCTCGGTGATCAGCCCGGGCGGGGCGAATTGGGCCTCGGCCGTCCAGGCGCTGAGCTGCGTGTGGCGGCCCGGGGTGGCGTCCATCTTGTAGCTGGTGGCCAGACCGGGGTTGAGGCGCGGGTCGTGCATGGGGACCTCTTCGCCGCCGATCTGCATGGCGTATTGCTCGGCGCCGCGGCCGATTCGCTCGGCGGCCGTCTTCGCTCCGTCGGCCAGGACCTTGCCGAAGCCCACGCCGTCGCCGATCTGGTGGGCGATCTCCACGATCGCTTCGGCATTGCCCCATTTCAGTTGAAGGCCGCCGGTATCTTTGTCGGTGATGATCCCGTTCTCGTAGCACTCAATGGCGAAGGCCACGGTGCAGCCGGTGCTGATCGTATCGAGCCCCTGGCGGTTGCAGATCTCGTTGCAGGCGTTGATCGAGGCCAGGTTGTCGTTCAGGCATAGGGTGCCGAACGCGCCGAGGGTCTCGTACTCGGGCTTATGGTTGTGCGACTTGAAGGGACCGTGCTCGATCTTGGTCTCCCCGCCGCAGGCGATGCCGCAGCGCCAGCAGGCGTATTTCTTGGCCTGGATGGAAAGGACTTCGTCGTCGCTGATTTTCTTGACTCCGGGGAAGTCCTCGGGCGCGCCGCCCCAGTTCTTGATCGGGGTATCGCCGCTGGCGCACGCGCCGGCGGTGATCCCGGCCGTGCCGTACTGGTTGAGGACCTTGAACATGCCCTGCTCTTTCATCCCCTCGCGATACTGGGCGATGGTCCGTTTCATGCCTTCCGGGTCGGCGAGCTTAATCGCGGCGTCGCCGACGGCCACGATGGCCTTGAGCCGCTTCGAGCCCATCACGGCCCCCAGCCCGCTGCGCCCGGCCGCCCGGCCTTTGTCGTTGATCACCGCCGCCAGCAGGCTCATACGCTCGCCCGCCGGTCCGATGCAGGCCACGCCGGCCTGCTTGCCGTACTGCTGCTTGACCTGGTCCTCCAGGTCATTGGTATCGAGGCCCCACCACGAGTCGGCCGGGAGGAGTTGGGCGCGGCCATGGTCCAACAGGAGGTACACCGGTTGGGGGCTGATGCCGCGGAAGATCACTCCGTCGAACCCGGCCTCCTTCATGATCGGGCCGAACGTGCCGCCCGAGTTGGCGTCGCCCCACGTGCCCGTCTTCGGGCTCTTGCCGACCACAAAGTACCGGTTGCCGCTCAAGGCCGGGGTGCCGGTGAGCACGCCGGTGAAGAAACCGAGATGGGCGTCGGGTCCCAAGGGATCGACGCCCGGCTTCTGGAGCTTGTAGAGGTAGTAGGCTCCCAAGCCGTATCCTCCGTAGTATTTGAGATAGGCCTCGTCGCTGGGCGTCTCGACGGAAATCGTCTGCTTGGTCAAATCCACCATCAGGATCTTGCCCATGGTTCCCGGCACGGCCATTGCTGGTGCTCCTTATGATCCGAGCGATTTGAGTTTGTCAACGGGCACACGACCTTTGCAGTTTAGGGGAGCCCCCATCGACCGTCAAGCCACCCGGTTCGGGTGACCGATAGGTTCACCACGGAGGCACGGAGAGGTTTGGGCGAAGGGGTCGGGCGGTGAGGTCTATAGCGGGGCGTTCCGGCGATGCCTTCATTCAGGCGCTTGCCGTGGGTTCGGGCGACGGCGGTCAGGGCGCTACCCCGGTCTACGTGCCCGATGAAATCAGCCTCGCTGTCGGATCGCCGTCGACGAGACGTCTTCGTGGAACTCCTCGGCCGGGACTTCCTGGCAGAGGTCCCTGAGGGGCGGCTGAAGATCGAGATCCAGGAGGCCCACGAAGCGGCCTTCTTGCCGGCGGCCAAAGACCAGGAAGCGGCAGCCGCGGGCGGCGATCCGCTGCATGGCCGCCAGCCAGGCGGCAGGGTCGCGGCCGTGATAGCGGGCATCGGCGATCCGCCGCAACGTGTCGACGCCGACCACAAACGCCGCGCCGGGAAACCGCGCCGATTTCTCCTCGAACGTGGCGGCCCGAGTGAGCCATACCACCTCCTGCGGCGCGAACTGCGCCACGCGGCCGTCGATTTCAATGAAATCCAGGGGCGGCTTGTCGACGTTGACGACCGAGATCTCGAACTCGACCGGCACGTCGAGCCTTTGCCTGGCAATTTCCGCCATGCGGCGATGGCCCGCGTGGATCGGATGAAACGCCCCGGGAAACACGGCCCAAGCCGACGGGGCGGCCGCCCTTGGCTCGCCGCCGTGCCGCACGGTTTCCACCCTACCGGCGAGCAATTCCTGCCACGATCGGGGCGCAATCACTTGGCGCTCGTCGATGGGCTCGTCGGCGAGGAGTCCCGAGTCGAGGCATTCCTCCAATCCACAGGCTTGGGCGATCGCATTGAGTACGAGCCATGCGGCGACCTGCTCCTCTTGGGCGCGCGTGCGGCGGCCCTTGACGAGCTCCACGGACCGGCTCACGGTCGCTTGGGCGGTCTGGATCGCTACGTGGATCCGATGCGGTCCGCGCTTGGGGCGATCGCTGGCCAGGCTGGCGGTACACGCTACGCCGGCCAATGGCGGAGAAGGCGAGGCTTCGGCCGACCATCGGCACGCCCTATGGTAGGCGGCCATGGCCATGGCTCGGCCCGTCGGCTCGGCGCAGAACTGGTCGGGCCGGCCACCCAGCCATTCGATCATGGCCGCCTCGCTGTACGGCACGACGGCTTCGAGCACGGTCCGCGAGGCCCCCGGCACCTGGAGCACCTCCGCGATCGCGCGGCTCCCCCCGCCGGTCACGGCCAGCACGAAGCGCGCCGGGGTGCCGTGGATGCGCTGGACGAGTTGTTCGACGGTGACCATGTACAAAGCCCCCACCGACCCCGCGTCGGTGGAAAGGGGGTTTGGCAACTACTACAGCCTCCACCCCCTCACCTGTCCCCACCGGCCCCGTGCCGGTGGAAGCGGGTTTGGCAACTACCACGAGCTCCGACCACTCACCTGTCCCCACCGGCCCCGTGCCGGTGGAAGCGGGTTTGGCAACTACACCGCGCCACGATCATACTCCCCGAACGTACCCACATAATACCCGAATTGAAACAGCGGCTTCATCCCGCACGCATAAGCACCGTTGTTCAAGTATCCCAACGCAATCTGCTCCGGCGAACGCTCGATCGGACAACCCATCGTCAGGTGAATGTGGTCCGGCACAATCGCCACGCGCGACAAGCGGTCTCCATGTTTCTCCGCCGCGCGCTCGATCGTCGTGCTGAGCCTGTCGAGGACGTCCTCGCGAATCTCCATCCAGCGGTCCTCGTTGACGATCGCCAGGTGCAGGTTATACCAGTGCTCCCCGTGGGAACTGAACGACGGCTTGGCCAAGTCCACGTCGGGGAAGCACTTCTGAA
>CAYTJV010000465.1:0-3801 GCA_964438165.1 uncultured Planctomycetaceae bacterium
ATACCGGAGCCCAGCGATCTGACTCCCATCTTCTCGCAGACGGCTGGAGCAGTCTGGACAAGTAGAAGAAATCCAAGCGCGTACTGCATCGTCCGTCCCTTGATCATTCAGGAATGCGTGGGAAAAACGTATCTCGATATCATGGATATAGGCTGCGCGGACGGCGGCTTGTTCAGCGTGATGGAAGACATTCCCGGGCGTCGATCCGGTATTGACGTTGTGCTGAACTGCGACTGCGCAAAAGGAGTTAACGCAGAATACGTCCAAACCTATCTTGACGAGGACTTTCGATGGTCAGGAGAGCCCTATGATGTTGTAACTGCATTCGATGTGCTGGAGCATCTGCACAACGTCGATTCCGCCTTTGCCAATCTGTCGCGCTTGACTAGGCCCGGTGGTGTGGTGATCGCGCAAACGGGAAACGCGGCGTCGGCGCGGGCGAAATACGGTCAATGGTGGTACCTGAACCTGTTTGAACACCACCTGGCATGGTCACCTGCCACACTCGCTGCAACCGCACGGCGGCATGGCTTCTCGCCGCTGATCGTAGAAACACAACACAAGGCACGGCTAGCGATGCCTGCCTGGAAGAAGGTGTCACTCTGGCTGGCGAATCGAGTGCGGAGTGTTGCCCTGATTCGCCAGGTGTTGCTGAGAGCCACGGGGCGCGACCTAAGAACGCTCGCGCAACCCTTTATCAAAGACCATATCACTGCTATTCTCAGACGCGACCGCTCGATATCCCATAGCGCCGGCGCAGCGATCCAATCAGATTCGACTCACCCCAAGGCTGAGCCGGAAATTGCAGACGGGACCCGAATTGCCGCACCCAGGACGAGGAAATGACTAAACTCACAGTACTTCTGCCGGTGTACAATGGCATGCCCCACCTGTCCACGGCGGTGGAGAGCATCCTTACACAGAGCCTCAAGCATTTCCGACTCCTGGTTATCGACGACGGGTCGACAGATGAGACAGCGGCATATCTCGACTCCATTCGCGATTCGCGTGTCGAGATCGTGCGGCAGCAAAACGAGGGGTCTGGGGCTGCTAGGAACCGTGGAATCGCTTTGTGTGATACCGAGTACGTTGCCCTGATGGATGCCGACGACCTGTCTCATCCCGGTCGGCTTGAGGCCCAGTTACGTTACTTGGACAGCCATCGTGATGTGGTCATCGTGGGATCGCGCGTGAGATTCCTTGCGGGAGGCAGGGAGTTCCGTGGTCCACGAAAGCCCGTCGCGCACGACGACATACGCAGTGGGCTGCTGCGCGGTCGCGCGACGTTGTGCCACGCGGCATGTATGTTCAGAGCTTCAGCCGTGTCCCAGACGGGCGGATACCACATTCAAGGGGTAGGAGAAGACATGGACTTTTTGCTTCGGATCTCCGAGGTTGGTCGGGCCGCTAACCTTGACAGCGTTCTGTACACGATTCGCATTCACCGCACATCAGTGAACTGGACCTCGCAGGACCGTGTGGTACTCGGGCGTGCGTACGCTGTTGAATGTGCGAGGCGACGGCAAGCCGGCGATCCAGAGCCGACGATTTCGGAGTTCGAGGAGTATTGGCGACAGCGGCCGGTTTTCCGTAGGGCGCTGGACGCCCTCGACGTTTGGTCGGTCAGGCAGTACCGGAACGCACTGCTGGACCTCGGGGAAGCACGCATGGGCCAGGGCATATGCCGGCTGGCGTGTGCGGCCGCGTGCCGCCCTGGGGCCGTGTGGCATCGGGTATGCGGCTTTCTGAGCATACGCAGATTCGCTCGCCAAGCACCTTGAGCGATTCCAGTCGCCCCATGCTCCTCGTCAATGCGGACGATTTCGGCTACTCGGAGGAGGCCAACCGCGCGATCGCCGAGTGCTTCGCCCGCGGATACTGTTCAAGCACGAGCATCATGGCCAACATGCCGGCCTTTGAGGCGGCCTGCGAAATCGCCTACCGCGACGGGCTGGTCGACCGTGTCGGCGTCCACCTGGTGCTGACCGAGGGCGAGCCGCTGACGCATCGCATACGGAGCTGCCCGCGGTTTTGCGACCAGAGTGGCCCGTTCCGGCTGACGCGCAAGGAGCGAGTATGGCGGCTGAGCACCTCGGAGAAGGCGGCCGTGGCCGAGGAACTGCGTGCCCAGATAGCGCAGTGCAGGCGCTTCGGGCTGCCGCCCACCCACGCCGACTCGCACCAGCACGTCCACGAGGAATGGGGAATCTTGCCTGTGGTGATGCGCGTCTGTGAGGATGAGGGAATCACCCAGCTTCGCATCGCCCGCAATTGCGGGAAGCCCACCGGCCTTGCGAGAAGCCTCTACCGGAGCATTGTGAACCACAGGCTTTGGCGACGCGGCCTGGCGCGAACGGAGGTCTTCGGTTCGCTGGCCGACTTCCGGGCCCTTCTCCAAGCCCGACCCGACGCGTGCAACCACCACTCCGTGGAGGTAATGATCCACCCACGCCACGCGCCCGACGCCAGTCTGGTCGACACCACGCCGACGTGCCCATCTGTGCTACACGCCGACCATGCGCTTGTCGATCTGTTTGCAGTGCGCAACTGCCCAGTCAATCCCAACATGGGCGTATCGCGGTAGGAATGCCGCATGGCTGTGGCGTGCGCGCTCGGACGGTGGTCCTTCGTGCTGTCAGACAACTCCTGTGGCGAGCGCTGACACTCGACCAAAGGCCGACGCGTAAACGGCCAAGAACCTACCATTTCGCTGGTGAGCAATGAAATACTCCGCGTTTCCCATGCGACTATACCGTCGCTTCCTACGTTGTGGTCTTGGCGGAGGGTTCTGCCTGCGTTTTCATCCCAAGAGTCTGTTGCGAACCACCGGGTGGCTGAAGTCTTTTCGGCTGGGTCGCTCGGTAGATCATCAAGGCCATCCGATCCCCTGGAATCCGTACTGCTTTGTCCGCTTCATTGAGCCCCGGTTGAAGAAGGAATTTCGGGTATTTGAGTACGGCTGCGGGGCGTCAACAGCCTGGTACAGCCGGAGGGTCAGTCAGATCATCGCGGTCGAGCATGATCCCAATTGGCGGGATCGCATTGCGCCACAGCTTGCCAACGGCAAGGTGATCTATTGCCCAGTGGATGACGGGTACATCAAAGAGGCCTGCAACGGGCATGGCAACTTCGACATCGTTATTATCGATGGTCAGCGCCGGGAGGAATGTGCCATGTATGCAGCCCAAGCTGTGAGCGATACAGGCTGCATTGTCTGGGACGATTCCCAGGAAGAGCACTTCCAGCGAGGCTACCCCCCCCTAAGAAAACAGGGCTGGCGCGAGATTTCGTTCTGGGGACTGAAGCCGAGTGAGATCGTACCTGGGCAAACTTCGATTCTATATCGAGAAGGCAACTGTCTTGGGATATAAGCGTGTGCGTGCGGTGACTTGGTCGAGCGTGATCTGAAGTGTATCCCACTGCTTCGCAGGAGCAGTGTTCGTTGGCGAGGCCCGCTATGCCGGCCCGAAGAGGGGCCCGGGTCGAGTGCCGCGGATTGGGCCGGCAGGGAAGACGCCGTCCTGAGTGTAGACAACACGATTCCCAGCATCTCGGAGTATCCGGCCTAAGGGCTTTGGCAGCTCTTCCCCTGCATCGAGCTGGTTGCGACGCAGTGGCACCGACCTAGACCGCATCCCTCAAGCCGGCGCACCCGCACGTGAGCATTCTCGCAGGGCAGGACGCATATGAGTAGCGATACGCATCAAACGAACCAGCAGGCTGTGGCGTCGCCAGCGCCAGCGCGGCGCACGGTCCGGGTCTTGGGCCCAGGGGTGGATATCCCCCATCTGGGGGAAGCGG
>CAYTJV010000465.1:3811-6280 GCA_964438165.1 uncultured Planctomycetaceae bacterium
CACCCCGACCCGCCGCAGGGCCACATCCTCGGCATTGGTCAGTTTCACCTTCGCACGGACTTCTCCCATGGCCAATCCTGGTTCGATGAGGTTCGAGCTTCTTCACCTGCTTCTGCGTGTTCTCCCGCACCGGTAAGGAATTGTACCATGGACACTTCCGTCGATCAATCGCTGTTACGGGATGGTGTTGTCAGGGCGCCAGCGCGGCGCACGGTCCGGGTCTTGGGCTCAGAGGTGGATATCCTCGATCTGGAGGAAGCGGTCTCGGTGGTCGCAGGCTGGATCGAGGCGCGGGACGGACCTTGCCGGCAGGTGGTGGTCACCGGGGCGCACGGCCTTTGGGAAGCGCATTGCGACCGCGAGTTCAAGCGGATGGTCAATTCGGCGGCCCTGTGGCTTCCCGACGGAATTGCCCCGGTATGGATCGCCCGCCTGCGCGGCATGCGCTCGGCGTGCCGGATTCCCGGGGCGGAGTTGATGGAGGCATTCCTGGCCAAGGCCGATTTCGCCGGTTACCGGAGTTTCTTCTACGGCGACACCGAGGAAACGCTTCAGCGGCTCGGCGCGGTGCTCGCCGAGCGATATCCGGGCCACGTGGTGGCGGGCACGCTCTCGCCCCCTTTCCGCCCGATAAGCCCCGAGGAGGACGACGAGCAGGTCCGCGCCATCAACCGCGCGCGGCCCGACGTGCTTTGGGTCGGCCTTGGCACTCCCAAGCAGGACCGCTGGATCTACGAGCACCGCGACCGGCTGGAGGTGCCCGTGGCGGTCGCCGTCGGGGCCGCGTTCCGGTTCCTGACGGGTCAGGTGAGCCGAGCGCCGGCGTGGATCGGAAAGATGGGATTGGAGTGGGCCTACCGTCTGGCCATGGAGCCCCGCAAGTGCTGGAAGCGTTGCTTCCTTCAGGGGCCGCAGTTCGTGGCCCACGTCGTGATGGAACTGGCTGGCGTCCGCCGGTACGATGATTGAGCCAGGCTCGCCTGTGACCATCGATAGGCACGCGGACTCGGCGGCTTGTGGTGGGCAACAAGAGACGCCAACGGCGCAGGGGCGTCTTCGTTCTCGCCTTCGGGTCTGGTTGATTGTCGTCTCCCTCCTGGGCATCGCCTCGGTCGGGTTCTGGCGGGGCGAGGTCCTGCGGACGTTGGCCGGGCCTCTCGCAATCGACCAGGGATGGGAGCACGCCGGTTGGATTTGTATTACCACCGAGGACGACATTCGGCCCGCCGGCGATGGGTGGTGGGACGCGGCTGCTCGCTTTTGCCGTGAGGACGCGCGGCGGCGGGTCCTCGTCGTAGAGCGGCGCCCGGAGCGCTTGGTCGAGCTCGGCGTGGTTCCCCCCTTGGCGGCCATCGTGCGCCGGGAACTCGGGAAGCGCGGGCTCGGGGAAACTGTCGTCTCGGCGTTCCCTGCGGCCGCCCGCGACGACTGGGATGAAGCGCGGGCCATCGGCCGTTGGCTGGAAGAGCACCGCGATGTTCAACTGGCCTGTCTGTGCAGTCGTTTTGACGGCCGGCGCCGACGCTTGATCTTCGACCGTCTGTTGGCGGCTGAGTTGGCGGCCCGGGTCCGGGTCGTCGCCCTGCGCGACCGACATTGGGATCAGCCGGACTGGTGGCGCGAGCGTTCGCGGGCGGCGGAAGTGGCCTCGGCTCTCTTGCAACTGACGTACGTTTGGGCGGCGGGGTGCCCGACCGAAACGGAAGAGCGATGGAATCCGGTTGACTATCAAAGGGACTTGCGCGCGATCGCAGGTCAGGCCGCGGCCCCGCCGTGAAGCGATTCTGTAAACCGTACCGATCGTTTGCCATCCTTCTCGTTCTCCTGGCGGCCTATCGTGCGCGGGCGTGGTGGCTGCCTGTGCCGGCGATTTGGCTTGATGTCGGAAAGCCGCCGGCGCGAGCCGACGCCGTGATGGTCCTGGGCGGGGACCCCAACGCGAGGCCGTTTGTGGCCGCAGCGCTCGTGCGCGAAGGATTTGCCGAGCGGGCCCTGGTGCCGAGGCAGGCACCCTCGCCCGAGGAAGACGCGATCGTGCCGCCTGAGCACGAACTGACCCGCGAGGCGCTGATCCGGAAGGGAGTCCGGGGCGATCGGGTCATCTTTGTGGGGGCCGGCGTCCGCTCGACGTTTGACGAGGCACAGGCCCTGGCGGCTTTCCTGGACTCGGAGCCAGACTGCCGCGTGCTCGTGGTGACGAGCAATTACCACACGCGGCGTTCACGCTGGGTGTTCGGGCGGGTGCTCGGTCCCCGGCTGCAGCAAGTGCGATTTGTCTCGGCGCCCGTGGACCGTTTCCGACTGGCAAAGTGGTGGCGCTCCGAGTGGGGGTTCGTCGCGATTCTGACCGAGAACCTGAAGTTTCTGTTCTATGTCGCGCGTTACGGTGGCGCGATGTACTGGGCATTCGCGGTGGGCATTGTTGGGACTGGCCTTATCGTGCGTCGTTATTGGAGAGTTCACTCATCC
>CAYTJV010000466.1:0-6278 GCA_964438165.1 uncultured Planctomycetaceae bacterium
AAGCCGAGGGGCGACCGCGGAGTTAATTTATATTTTAAGGTCCGACCCCATGCCCATCTCTTCTTGGAAGTCGCCCTCGGGCGTGAACCCGCCACAGGTGACCAGCGCGTGGATGTGCGGATGCCAGTGCAGGAGCTCCCCGTGGGTCTGGATGGTCGCGATCATGCCGGGCAGCACGTCGTCGCGGCCGAGCAGGCGTTGGACTTCGGCCTTGATGCACGTCCAGGCGCAGGAGCAGAGCTTGCCCAGCAGCTTCCGGTCGAAGCGGGTGTGGACTCGCAGACGTTTGGGGATGGTCAAGACCACTTGCCGGTGCGCGACGGGAGAACAGACGTCTTCGCCCACGTGAATAGCGGTCAGCAAGGCGCGTTTCTGGTGGCAGGAGGGGCACGTACGCGCACGAAGGGGATATCTCGCCGCCCGGCCTCAGCAAGCGCCTCCTCTGCCCACTGCGGCGTCTGCTGGTCGCCTCTGATGCCGAGAAGTCCGAGAAAGAGGTCCACGCCGTTGGCGCCGACCGCCCGGAACCGCTTGTCGCCAAGAAAGAGCTGGTTGCCTCCCCGGGTCAAGAACTGCGCCTTGGGCGGTGTAGCTTCGGCGGACGGGCTGCCCAGTCGCTCCAGAGATTCTGCCGCATAGTCGCGAACCATCGCGTCTGTGTCCTTCGTTAACTCCCCCAGCCGATCGGCGCTTTGCTTCACGCGCATCTTCCCCATCGACCATGCGGCTTTGGCACGGACGCCAGCGGCGCGATCGTTCAATGCGTTCATTAACGGTGCCACAGCTCGGTGGTCATTCATCCAGCCCAGCGTCCACGCGGCCCATTCCCGAGCCAGCGGACTCGCCTGCTTGTCGTTCAGCAAGCCGACGAGCGGCACCACGGCCGGTTCCCCCACGCGAAGCAGAGCGTAAAACGCTTTCTGTCGCTGGAACGTTTTGGGGTGCCCGAGGAATTCCAGCAAGACCGGCACGACTTGTTGCGCTGGGAAATTGCGGGTCAGGAGCACGTAGTCCACGTAGGTATCCCAGGGTGGATCCCAGGCAAAGGCCTTCGCCGCCGCCAGGGCCCGTGTGTCGCCCGTTTTTGCCGCTGCCGCCAGCGCCGGCCGGCGGGCAAAAACGGTTTCCAGCAAGCCGTTTCTCTCGGTGAGCTGCTGAGCGCGGTGCTGCGCCAGCAAGAACACCAGAGCCTCCTCACTGCCGATTTCTCCCAAGGCCCAGTAGCAGGCTTCCAGCACGTGCGGCAGCGACCCGTAGAGTTCGTGCATCGCTGTTCGCGTAGTCGCTGGTACGGGCGGCCGCTTCGCAAACTGCGGGATGGTTTCGCTCACAGCCTTGTCCCGTTCCTCCTTCGCGACTTCCATGAGCGGCTGAGTCGCCGATGCCGCGCCGATGCGCCCGAGGGCGCGAGCCGCTGCGACACGGACTTTGGCCGACTGTTGCCGATCGCGCAACATCTCGATCAGGCCAGTCACTGCCCGCTGATCTTTCAATTCCCCTAATGCATAAGCCGCGGCCGCGGGCAATTCGGCGTGACGGTCCGTGAGGGCCGCCTTCAGCGCGTCCGCAGCCTTCGTGCCGTCCGGAGTGCCGCGCAGGGTGCCGGCCATCCGCCCCAGAGCCCGTGCAGCGATGGCCTTCGCCTCCGCGCTTGCCCGGTCATCGGCGACGATGCGGGTGAAAGTAGCGCTGGCTCGGTCCTGGAAATGTTTACGCAGGCGGGCCGCCGCGATGCGCCCTTGGTCCCCGCCAGCGTGCACTTGCTGCACGAGCGTAGCGAAGTCCAGTTCTTCTGGGCGATAATCGAGGCTGAGTGGCGGCATCTTCACTTCGCGACTTCTCACTTCCCGGTGCAGGATGTCCAGCAACACGCGTGGGTCGTCCACCCAGATGGTCTCGCTCAACCATTGCTTGACATCGCGGCGGATCTGTTCCCGATCGCCGTCGAACTCCATGATCTTCCACTGCCACTGCCTTCCGACCAGGCGCCCAAACCCGCCCACCCAGGCCCAGTAGACCACGCGTTCCGCGTCATGCTTTTGCAGCACCGCTCGCACCATCTCCGGCGTGACGGTCTCCTTGATGTCCAACGTCAGGCGCACCTTGTTCAACTTGCAGAACTCCAGCACGTCCTCAAACAGCGGCATCCGCTCGTCTTTGAACCGGCGGTCGTACCAGGAACCGAAGTCCACATCGTTGATCTCCTCCCAGAGCCAATCAACCGTAGGGCCGAGCACCTCGTCGCTTTTTCCGTCGAACCAGGGGTCGTGGAAGACGATGATTCTGCCATCCTTGGTGCCGTGCAGGTCGATCTCAAGAGTCACGCTCTCATCCGCGCCCCATAGCACCGCCTGTTTCAAGGCCGCCCAGGTATTCTCCGGGGCGCCCTCCAGCGCTTGGCGGTGAATAATCACATGGGTTCTAGGGGGTTCTGCTTGCACGGCAATTGAGATGCTGGCCAGAGCCAATCCCAGAACGCTGGTTGTTGATCGGCGCATGGTGGGTCCTCCATGTTATTACTCGTGGGGCGGTATTCGATTACGAGCTTTTGCCATAGTTCAGCATCATTGTTTTTTCGCATGGTTCTTCGCCCCTTGTTCCACTGGGGCTTCGAGATTGGGGCTCCATTGTTCCCAACTGCCATAGAAGTTTTTGACGCTTTTGAATCCGGCCAACTCCAGAGCAAACGCTGCGACGGCAGCACGACCACCGGTCTGACAATACGTCACCGCAGTGTTTGCCGGCTGGATTCCTCGCTCGGCGAACAGCTTGCCAAGCTCGACCGGCGATTTGAAGCGGCCGTCCTCTTTCAGGAGTTGCGACCATTCGAGATGGATGGCGCCGGGGATGTGCCCGCCGCGCGGGCCTCGGGCATCCTCGCCCGTGAACTCCTTCAAGCTGCGAACATCGACAATCGTCACTTTTGGGTTCTTGAGCAGTTTCTTGAGATCGTCCATTTCCGCGAGCCGGTCGGGGTTGGACCTTGGTTCGAAATCTCGCGCCGCTACTTTCGGCGCCGCCGTCTGCGCCGGACCGTAGGCCGCGTCCCAGGCTTTCCAGCCGCCGTTGAGCATCCGCACGTCTGCCAGAGCGAGGTATTTCAGCGTCCACCAAACCCGGGCGGCGTCGGGAAGGGTATCTCCATAGACCACCACTCGCGTCTTGTGGTCGATGCCCAGCCCACCGACCGCATCGGCCCACCGCTTGGAGTCGTGAAGCCCGTTTGCGCCTGCGGCCAGTTTACGCCACTCGTCGGGGTTCACTCGGACGGCCCCCGGAATGTGTGCCCGCTCGTATTCAGTTTCCGATCGAGTATCCACTACCCGCAGGTTGGAATCGGCGAGCTGCCGCTTCAGGGCATCGACTTCGACGAGGATATTCGGCGTCTTGGAAGGCGACTGCGGCTCCGGGGGAAACAGCTCCTTCTGGACGAAAATCGCGATGAAGTGGTACGTGCCCGTGATCAGCTCGCATCGAACGGGCACCCAGCCGGCTTCCTCGGCCTGCTCGATCAACTCACTCAGCACGGTGCCGTGGGTTTGGCCGCGGCCGCCGATCTGAGTGTACCTCTCAATGATGCAGACGCGCCCTGTCGGCTTGACGACTTTGCGCAGATGTTCGAGGTAGTTCACATGGCTGTTGTGGCTCAGGTGGTGATAGCTTTGGGAGAAGAAGGCGAGGTCACAGGTGCCTTCGGAAAGTGCGGTGCCATCGTTGGGGCAGAGATAGGGTCGGACCTGCGGGAGGTTGGCGTATTTCTTCTTCATTTCCTCGACTAACTTTCGGTCCACTTCCGCGGCGTAGATGATGCCGTCCCCACCCACGATCTTCGCCATCCGTTCGCTCCACCAGCCGTCGCCGGCACCAATGTCTACCACAACGTCGCCCGCGCGAAGGTCCAACTCTTTCAAGATGTACTCGCTCTTCTGGCGGTAGGGATGAGAGCCGCAGCCTTTAGAAGCATGCTGGCTGGTGTCCGTGACCCGCGTGCTTTCGCCCGAATCAGCCCACGCTCGAGCGGGCAGCGCTGCACTTGTCAACAGAATCAATGTGGCACAACTCGCGGTGAACTTGCGCATGGTTGCATACTCCTTAAGGAAAAGGGTAACAGTTTGGTTCAGTTCCACAGGCGGTCGTGAGATCGCCAGGGCGCCAGGGTGCCTGGGGTCGAGTCCGCGAGCCCCCAGTTGTGATGCTCGTGTATTACCGGCTGGGGGCTCGAAGACTCGACCCCAGCCACCCGCCGCCGTTCCGGCGTCGGCTTTTCCGGTTCATAAGCTCAACCTGAAAGGAACCATCTGGGAACGGACAAATCCCGCACGCTCGTAAAAGCGCATGGCCGAACTGTTGGTGCTATCCGTCAGCAACGTGATCCGCGAACAGCCCAACGCTCTGGCCTCCGCGATGACATGACGCAACAAACGCTCACCCAACCCCTGACCGCGCAAAGTCGGATGCACGACCATATCCTCCAACCAGGCGGCGCGACCCCCCTCGGCCGTGCTCACGGTGAACAGCAAGCTCACCATCCCGACCACCCGTCCGCCCACGCGGAGGCAGAAAATGCGGCCTACCTCCGGCTGCTCGATGATGAGCCGCAAACCCCGCTCTTGCCGCGCACGGTCCGGAGTGAAATCGGCCTCCTGTGTGAAAAGAATGGCCAACAACTCGCCGAGTTGTGGGATGTCCTCAACGGTAGCCTGTTCAATCTGCTGCATGATGACGCTCGAAATCGAGATGCGCGTGGTCCGGCCTGTACTCTTTACTTTGCCGGCAATGGCTTGATCCTGATGTTCCGGTAGGCGACCGGACCGTGGTTGCCCTGGAACAAGATGGGGCCGGCGGGCACTTCCTTGCCGCGAATGTTCTTCCCGCCGGTACTGAGTCCACCATTGAGTGCATGCGGCAGCTCCACGTTCTCGTGGATTACCGTATCGTTGAGCGTGACCTTGACGATCCGGGCGTTGGCGGTCTTCCTGCCCTCGGCGTCGAACTTCGGGGCACGATACTTGATGACGAACTTCTGCCATTGGCCCGGCGCTTTGCAGGGATTCACCTCGGGGGCGGCAATGCCGTAGATGCCGCCCATGCCCTTCGGGTCCGGGGCAGCGCCGAAGCTGTCGAGCACCTGAACCTCGTATTCACCCATGAGGTAGATGCCCGAATTCGCGCCCTTGGCCACCAGCACCTCGAGTTCGACCACGGCGTCGCCGAATTTAGCTTCGGTGTAAATGTCCACGCCTCTGCCCTGGGCCGAGATCACTTTTTGCGGCTCGACGGGGTTGATCAGTTCGTTCCCACCGGGAATGACGACGAGTTTGCGGGCGTCGTCAGGGTCCAGCGCGGCGGTGCCGACGGTCCACCGGCTGTTGCCGGCAGGCTCCTGAAAACGCCAACCTTTCAAATCCTTGCCGTTGAAGAGTTCGATCCACTTGCCCCCCTCCTCGGCAGCCAACAAGAGATCGCAGCCCGTCATGGCCGCCAAAGCCAACGTCAGGGCGATTGCCGGGGTGAAAACGAAACGGCGTCGTATGGTCATTCGTGTGTTCATGACAGATTCCTTATTGCTGAGGTTATTCAATGTAAGTGGGCAGGGTCAACGAGAACATCAAAGGCTTCTGGAGCGTTTTCCGGTTCGGCGTGCTCCCTGGCATCGTGGCCGCAACTCCTGTGTCGCATTGTGGCCCGCCGCCGCCAGCGCCACAAGTGCTGCCTCCAGATGCTTCTCCTGCACCATCAGGTAATCGGTATCGAACGTCGAGATCGCAAAGACGCTGATGCCGACGCGCGCCAGCGGCGCGGTCAACGAAGCCAAAACTCCCGTGAGCGAGAGATCCAGCGGCCCTTCCACCCTCAAGCACCGCCACCCCCTGCTGCACTGCACGCCTTTCGGCACATCGCCCAGTGGACACACGATGGAAAGCTCATCAGCCGTGCGCGTGACCGAGACGAAGCTGCCGCGCAGAGCCCAGCGGGGAATGGCCGCCCCGTCGCCCAGGCGGCAGATCGCAAAGGTTTCGGGAATGATTGAGAGAGTCAGCGTCAAGGTAGTCATGGATCAAGCCGTTATTGCTCGCTCGTCGGCGTATTCGATTCGCCCGGACAATCGACCACTGCCCAACGCTCGATCGGTCCCCGGGCGTGCGGCGGTAGGGGACGAGCGTAAAAGTGATAGGAAATTTGATTTCCTCCACAGCCCTGAGTCTACCACGACGGACTGGTAAGTCAAGGGGGCCTGAGCGGGATGGCGGCCATGGCCGCCATCCCGCTCAGGCCCC
>CAYTJV010000467.1:0-6267 GCA_964438165.1 uncultured Planctomycetaceae bacterium
GGCTTGCGCCAACTGAATGGCACCGTGCGGCCGTCGTAGGACAGGTCGCAATCGGGGATCTGCCCGGTGGGCGACTCGACGAGAAGCTTCCTGTTGCCTGGGGCTTTGCGGGAAACCACGTACAGCCCGCCGCCGGCCCTAAATCCCTCGTAGTGATACGTGTAGACGTGGCTGGCGTTGATTTCGTGCCGCTGGATGACCAGGAGCTTATCGATGTCGAACAGGAGGACGTCGCGCTCGAGTTGTTCGAGGGATTCTTGGATTCTTTCTTAGTCGTCGGTGGATTCGGCGGTCGTGGATGTGCTGGGCGCACCCCTCACCCCGGCCCTCTCCCGGAGGGAGAGGGAGGTTGCGGCGACTTCGAGCTTTTCGAGGCGCGCAAGATGGTCTGCCGACTCGGTGTAACGGTCGCCGTGGAACCGCTTGAGCGTGAGAATGATCTCGCGGATGTGTTTGGGATCGTTCTTCTCGACCCACGGCATGATGGCCAGCGTGCTGGTGGCCTGGGCGGTGATCCGCGCCAGTTCCTTCTCCGAAGGGCTGCGGGCGAAGGCTTGAATCTCCAGCGCGCCCGGGTTGTACCCGCCGTAGGAATTGAGGAACTTGATCGTGACCTTGCTCACCCGGTTCGTAGGGATCTTGATCCGCTGCGGCCCATGGATCATCTGGAATGTGCCGCGCACGGCAGGCTCCTTGGCCGAGTCGAGGTAGACCTCGTAGTCCTTCCAGCACTCGTTCATGAACCAGGTGGTGCGTCCCCAGTAGATCAGCTCGGCCAGTTGGACCGGCTGCTGCCAGGCGAGGGTGAAGTCGGCCTTGTCGCCCGAGCGGGCCTTGAGCACGCACCAGGCGGCATCGAGGTCGGCCGCGGAACTGCCGGCGTGCGGAACCTTGCCGTCAATGGCAAACTTGGCCAGGTAGTGCTCGTTGTGCTCCGAGTTTGCCGAAGCCTTGGCCTTGGCAGCCAGATTCTCCAGCGGGGCCGCTTCGGCGACGAGGCTGGCGAGCATCGTGGCGCACAAGAGCAGGCCGACAAACCGAAGAACTGGGCGAGGATGGACGTCCATGATTCCCTCCACTGGTGGGGTCTGAGATGGGTGGAAAACTCCCGGCGGAATCGACTACGACTGGCGATCTATCCTAGTCCCGGCCAAGCGGTTTCGCAATCGGGATCGGACGCACGATGTAGCCTTTGCCGCGCACGAGTGACGATTGTGGAGTGCGGCCACTTGTCGCCGCTTTTTTTCTCGGGCGACAGTGCCTACGCCGCTTGCCGTCCAAAAAAGAAAGCGGCGATCAATCGCCGCACTCCAAAGGCGCGAACGTTACTTTCCCGGCCACCAGGCGTCGAGCGGCTGGCGGAGCCGGGCGACGTCGGCCGGGGAGCCGGCGGCGAGATTCTTGGTCTCGTGGGGATCGGCTGCCAGGTCGTAGAGCTCCGTCGCCGAGCAAGGCTCCTTGGCCTCTTTGGGCACAATGAGCTTCGTGTAACCGGCGATGCACCAGCGATACCGGAGATTGGCCGCGGGGCGATGGATGTCGGCGGCGCTGTGGGTGAAGATCTCGCCGAAGATGATCTTGCGTTTGGCCGCAGCGTCGCGGTCCAGCAGATTCACGCCCTGCATTTCCGGCGCGGCTTTCAGCCCGCACGCCGCGAGGATTGTCGGCGTCAGATCGATGCTCATGGCCAAGGTCCGCTCATCGCGGTTGGGAGCGATTCGCCCGGGCCAGCGCAAGAGGATCGGCGTTCGCAGCCCGCCGTCGTAGGGCGAGCGCTTTGACTTGGGGGCACATCCGGCAGCGTCCGGGCGCTGAAGCCAGCCGTTATCGACCACCATCGCCACGAGGGTGTTCTCGGCAAGGCCCTTCTTATCGAGATAGCCGAGCAGCTCGCCGACCGTCTCGTCGAACCACTCGCACATCGCCCAGTAGCGGGCGACGTGGATCGAATCGGTCTTGGGGCGGTATTTGGCGAGCAGACGCTCGGGCGGGTTATGGGGCTCGTGGGGCAACATGGGGGCGTACCAGACGAAGAACGGCTTGCCGCCGGCGCGATCGAGAAAGTCGAAGACCGGCTGCATCCCTTGCCGGCCGATGTTGAGCCCTTCGTCGCCGTGGCGCCCGCCGCGGCCCGGCTCGCCGTGGGTCATGCCCTGCGTGAAGCCGCCGCGATGGAAACAGCCTTCCCACCATTTGCCCGTCTGGAGGCTCACGTATCCTTTTCTCCCCAGCAGGCGAGGAAGCGTGCCGGCGCGCTCGATGTAGGCGATTTGCTCGTTTCGCTGGCGGAGCATTTCGGGGCGAGGAAGGCCGTCGGGCGGGTCGTTCGTGGTAATCTTGTGCTGGTGCCCGTACAGCCCGGTGATGATCGACGCCAGGCTCGGCCGGCAAAGGCTCGACGGCACGTATCCCCGCGTGTAGACCAGGCTCTGCGAGGCGAGCCGGTCGAGATGCGGCGTGCGGATCGCCGGATGGCCCATGAAGCCGAAATCGGCCCACCCCTGGTCGTCGCCGACGATCAGCACGACGTTAGGCGGCGCGGCCGCCTGGGCGGCGCGGCCCCCTATCCACGCAGTCAGTACGACCAATAGAAGTCGGCAGTATCTCATCGCCCTCGGCCCTCGTAGGTTGCTTGTTCGGTAACGACCTTGTCCATGAAGACGTCGTATTCCAGCATGGGGATCTCCGGAAAGAGCTGGCACTCGAAAGCGACCGCCACCACCGCGGCGTCGCGCCGCACGCGGTGGAGCAGCCGGTCGTAACAACCCTTGCCGTGGCCCAGGCGCCCACCCCGGCGGTCGAAGGCCACGCCGGGCACCATCAGCAATTCCAACTCGGCCGGCTCGACCCGCTTCGCAGGGGCGTGCCGCAACTCAGGCCGCGGCTCCAGAAGCCCAAAGCCCCCCACGGCCAACTCCTCTATGCTCTGCAAATGAAATAACCCCAAATCCTCCTCGGAGCAATAGGGGACAACGAGTTTCTTTGCCCCGGCAAGCGATTCCAGCAAGAAGGGCCGCGTGCGGACTTCACTGCGCACGTCCACGTAAAGCATGACCGTGCCGGCGCGCCGGAAGTCGGGAAGGGCCGCAAAGCGTCCACAGATGACGCTGCTGAGGATATCCTTGTTGAGCTGATCGCGCCGCCTGGCATGTGCCTCGCGGCGGATCGCTTGTTTGAGCGCGTAACGTGCGTCGATCGACTCCGTCTCACCGGACATACGCGCCAGACTCCGGACCATGGGACCGGCCAATGCTATTGCCCCAGGCAGGTTTCGGCAAGGTGACGCAAACCATCGTGGTGCTTCCGGACCCCGGCGGATGCGGTTTCCGAAAAACATACGTATTGAGGGTGGTCTATATTACATCTACGGTGGGGATGCTTCGTGCTATCGCAAGAATCGTGATGATTTCCGACGCACTTCGCTTGATTTTTGTACGGGAAAGAGGTTTACTACTTGGGTGGGAGGCGGCACACCCTGTAGCGAACGGGGTGGAGATCGCGAAGCATGTTCTTTGGGAGAGGTTGCTCAGTTCGTCGTTGGCGGTGGCGTGATCGAGTTGGCTCGCTGGCGGCGGTTCTTCGTTTTCTTTCACCGTCATGAAACGAGGAGGTATGGAGATGTGCAGAGTTAGAGGCTGCGGGGCTCGGCGTCGCGGTTTCACCCTGGTGGAACTGCTGGTGGTGATTGCCATTATTGGCATTCTGATTGCTCTTTTATTGCCCGCGGTGCAAGCCGCCCGCGAGGCGGCCCGAAGGTCGCAGTGTACCAACAACATGAAGCAGTTTGGCTTGGCAATGCACAACTATGCGGATGCAACCAAGGTGTTCCCGAATGGTCTCCTGATGGTCATCAACAACGGCGGCGGAGATTATCCGACGCATATCCGACCCTGGAGCGTCGCCATCCTGCCGTACCTCGAGCAGACGGGGATTGCCGGCCAGTATAACATTGGGCTCCCGGCCGACTCGTCGATCACGTTCTGGCACTGGCCGTCTGGTACGACGGCTGTCGCTGCAAACGCCGCCATGGGCGGTAACGTTATTTCAACCTTCATCTGCCCGTCAGCGCCGGGCGGTGGGGAGGGCCGTAGGATCGTCGCTTCGCTGACCGGTGCTGATTTGGCGATTCTCGGCGGCACGGCGCGTGCGCTCGGAAGGCTTTTTGCCGGCACGCTTTCGTTCCCGATGGCGCCAATGGACTACAGCTCATTCCATGGCGTCGGTGGCCCGAACAACAGCGGCCGTTTCGGGGACGTTGCTTGGCCGCCCGGCAATCCCTACCGGCCGTCCAGCGGCGACCAGTACGGCGCGCTGCCGGTGGCGATCTTTAACAATTTCCCGCCTCTTGCTGGTGCGGGCCAGATGCTATTGAACGCCGGTCTCGCGGAGATCACGGACGGCACGTCAAACACCATGCTGCTGGCCGAGCGCGTCGGTGGCCCGGACCTCTACGCCAAGGGTGGCGCGAGGCTGGACCTCACCCCTCTGGGATTTCCCCCTGCCAAGTTCGCAGCGCTGAATGGCGGCGGCTGGGTCAATCCATTGAATGGCGCCGGCACCCTCTACGGCTCTGCGTACGTTGTCACGGCCGCCAACTTCGCAAGCAACGGCCCCTGTGCCATCAACTGCACCAACATGACCTATAAGAACATGTTCAGCTTCCATCCTGGCGGCGTCAACATGTTGCTGGCCGATGGCTCGGTCCGATTCATAAGCGAAACGACGGACCCGTTTATCGTGGGTTCGTTGTTCACGCGGAGCAATCACGAAGTGTTTACACTGCCGTAAGGTCCGGTCGTGGCGAGCGTTTGGCCGCAGCAGACTTCCTCGGCGGCGTGTTTTGAAAGAACCGTGAGGTATATCCATGCGAATTCCAGTCGGCTGGTTCCTGGTCATTGCCGTTTCTGTGTCGCTTTGCTCGTGCGGGCCCAAGGGACCCGTACGGCAGAAGACGTACCCTGTGACCGGAAAGGTCACCGTGGACGGGAAACCCGTCGCGCACCTTAGTGTTTTCGCCAAGGCAAAGGAAAAGGGAGACCCGAAGTATCCGATCCTTCCCCAGGCGGCCACACAAGAGGACGGCAGCTTTCAGTTGTACTCGTACGAGCCCGGCGACGGGGTTCCTTCGGGCGAGTATGTGCAGACCTTCACGTTGCAAGAGCTCCGAGGATTCATATACGATGGACCCGACAAGCTCAAGGATCGCTACGCGGATCCTGACAAATCGACGTTCAAAGTGAAGGTCGAGAAAGGCCCAGTGGATCTGGGCACGATCAATCTGACAACCAAGTAGGCTCAGGCAGCCTTCGGCTGCTTGCGGGGTCTAGACCTTGGGAACCCCGGCGCCCGGCCCGGGTCTCCCTTTCTTGGCCGTTGGAGTTCGCCTGAACCATGAGAATCTCGTTTCGAGTATTGACGAATGCCGTTGTCTTGGCTTTGCTCCTCGCCAGCCCTCGATCGCTTCCCATCGCCCGGGGCGACGAAACGATCCCCACGACCCTGAAACAGTACGTCTCCCGTCCGGATGCCGAGTTCGCCTGGCAGGTCCGTGCCAGGAAGGAGTCGCCCCAAGGACGGCTCTGGGAAGTGGACCTCACGTCGCAGAAATGGCAAGGGATCGTCTGGCGGCACGCGCTATTGGTGTTTGAGCCTCCGAAGCTGCGCTACCCGCAGCACGTCCTCTTGTTCATCACCGGCGGCAGCACCGGCGGCCGGCCCGGCAAGGACAGCATTCCCACTGGCACGAGACTGGCCGAACTGACCGGTGCCCGCGTGGCCATGCTGCACCACGTGCCCAACCAGCCGCTCTTGGGCAACCGCAAGGAAGACGACCTGATCACCGAGACGTGGCTCCGCTATCTCGCGACAGGCGACGTCACCTGGGTGCTGCAACTCCCCATGGTCAAAAGCGCGGTGCGTGCCATGGACGCCGTCCAGGCCCTGGCCAAGGCGGAGTGGAGGGAGCCGGTCGCGGGGTTCGTCGTCACCGGGGCCTCGAAACGCGGCTGGACGACTTGGCTCACCGCGGTGGCCGACCAGCGCGCCGTGGGCATCGCGCCCATGGTCATCGACATGCTCAACCTCCGGCCGCAGATGAAGTACCAGTTGGACACCTGGGGCGCGTACAGCGAGCAGATCGACGACTACACGCGAAAAGGGCTGATCCGCGAAGGCGACCTCAATCCTCGCGAAGCCCTGCTCTTGAAACTCGTCGATCCCTACACGTACCGCAGCCGGTTGACGCTGCCCAAGCTGCTCATCCACGGC
>CAYTJV010000468.1:0-6261 GCA_964438165.1 uncultured Planctomycetaceae bacterium
TCCAGTCCTCGATGTTCTGCCGGCCCACGAGGTCCATCCAGCCCAGATACTTGTGCCCGAAGGCGAAGAGCTGGTTGAACGTGCCGTGGGTGCCGTCGCCCGGGTCGCGGTCGCCCGAGGCCCAGTCGTAATACAACCAGACCACGGGGTTCCACCCCAGGCTGGTCAGTTTCCGCCCGGCCCCAAGCGTGTAGAATCCCGCCGAGTGGTCCCGCCCTTTGTCGGCGCCGAATTGGTAGCCGCCTTCGAGCTCCCAAAGCCAGGCCTCGTGCTTGCCTTCCCAGCGTCCGCCGAACGTGTGGTTCTCGAACAAACTCGGGCCTTCGGGCGCCGCCGGATTGTAGTTGCCCAACCGCAGGTAGAAGAGGTCGAATTTGTGGTTTTCCAATCCCTTGCGGCTCATCCAGAGGCCGTAGAACTCCTGGAGCGGGTCGGGGTGGTCGAAGGTGGTGTCGCCGCCTAAATGCTGGGCGAACGGGATCGGCCGCGTCCAGAAGGCGTCCACGTTCCAGTCCTCGCCTTGCCAGAACGCCTTGACGCCGTCGAACGTCCGCCGCGTGTTGGCCCAGTCCAACGGCGAAATCAGCCGCTGGGCTCCATAAAGCATTTCCTGCCGGCCGCCGCGAAACCAAAGGTCTCCGCCCTCGCCGTCCCAGACTCTCAGGTCGGCGAACAAGTTCTCCGCATCGAAACGGTTTTCCTCGATCGGCCGCGGCGGCAGATCCCCCCAGGAGCTGTTCGCGTCGAGGGCCTCCGCATACACGCGGAACCAGTCCTGGACGTGCAGGTCGCCGTAAAGCCGCGTTCGCTGCAAGAGGAAGTTGTCGAATCGCGTGAGAATCCGCTCATTGTGCTGCCGTAAGCGGAATTCGCCGCCCACGTCTAAAACGGCCCAGTCGCCCAAATGGCGCCGCTTGGCGAAATCGCCCAAGTAGTGGAACTCGTTGTCCGGGTCGTCGAGATAGCGGAAGTCGTTATCGTAGTAGACTCCCTTGTACGGATTGGCGGGCGGTTTCTTCGGTGCGGACGTTACGACCGGTGGATCGACTGGCGGGATCGCTCCTTGAGGCAGGGGGGCGTCCGCGCCCGCGTCCTCCGCGGCGGCCGTTGCGCCGGCAAACTCAGCTTGACTCACCTGACCGGAACGGTCGATATCCTCAGCCCAGGCTGCTCCGACGGCCAAAGCCACCAGGAATCCCGATACGGCTCGCGCATATCTCCACACGGTTGTTTCCTCCCTACAGCCGAATTTCCGAGGTTTTCCAGGATTATCGACACCATCCGATCAAAAGCGTAAAGCCGGAAAGTTGGCGCCGCACAGCCTCACTCTGCGGACCAGTCCCCGGCTAGGCAACCGGACCGCCGGCCGCTAAAAAGGAGAAACTGCAGAAAAGGTGACATCATGACCGAGACTCCCAACGCCGGCGTTCCGCAGCACTACAACCTCAAGTACGTCTGGGGCATCTCCCTGATTGCCGCCCTGGGAGGCTTGATGTTCGGCTACGACTGGGTCGTGATCAGCGGCGCCGAGCCCTTTTATAAGCGGTTCTTCGCGCTCGCCAGCGCGACCGAAGAAGGCTGGGCCATGGGCAGCGCCCTGATCGGCTGCCTGCTCGGGGCGGTCTTGTCCGGCGGACTGAGCGACAAGTTCGGCCGAAAGCGGCTCTTGATCCTCTCGGCGATTGTCTTCATCGTCTCGTCGATCGGCACCGCCCTGGCGGGGAGCTTCGTCTCGTTCAATGCCTGGCGCATGGCGGGCGGGGTTGCCATCGGCTTGGCGTCGAACCTCTCGCCGATGTACATCGCCGAGGTCGCGCCCGCGGCGATTCGCGGACGGTTGGTCTCGATGAACCAGTTCACCATCGTGATCGGGATCCTCCTGGCCCAGGCAGTCAACTACGGCATTGCGCGGCTGGGAGGGGGCGCGGACCAGGAGGCGTGGAATGTCACGCTGGGATGGCGTTGGATGTTCGGCGTGACCGCCGTGCCGGCGTGCTTCTTCTTTGTCCTCATGTTCTTCGTTCCCGAGAGCCCGCGGTGGCTGGTCAAGAACGGCCAGTCGGCCGCCGGACGAGCGGTCCTTGCCCGGATCGGCGGCGAGGCATTCGCCGACCGCGAGCTCGAGAGCATCGAAGCAACCCTGGTCGGCGAGATCGAAAAAGTACACTTCCGCGATCTGGTGCAGCCGCGGATGTTCGCGATCCTGGTGATCGGCGTCACCCTGGCCGTGCTCCAGCAGTGGTGCGGGATCAACGTGATCTTCTATTACGCCGCGCCGCTGTTCCGTGCGGCGGGCTACAACGTGGCCGACGCCCTGTTGAACATCGTGGTCATCGGCACGGTGAATCTCGTGTTCACGGTGCTGGCCGTTTGGAGCGTCGATCGCGTGGGCCGCCGCCCCCTCATGCTGATCGGCTTCGCCGGCCTCACCGTAACGCACGTGCTGATCGGCGGCAGCTTCTACGCCGGGCAAGGAGGAGTCTACCTCCTCGTGCTCACGCTCGCGGCGATCGGCTGCTACGGCCTCACGTTGGCGCCGGTCACGTGGGTCGTCTTGTCGGAGATCTTTCCCAACCGCATCCGCGGGGCCGCCATGTCGGTCGCCGTGTTCTCCCTCTGGGCCGCCTGCTTCATCCTCACGTTTACCTTCCCGCTGCTCAGGGAGAGCCTCGGCACCGCGTACACTTTCTGGGTCTATGCCGCGATTTGCCTGGCGGGCTTCTTCTACACCTGGCATCGCCTGCCGGAAACCAAGGGCAAGACGCTCGAACAAATCGAGCGCGATCTGGTCGACGCTCGTAGGGCAAGCTGCTAGCTTGCCCGTGGTTGCTACCGGGGCAAGCCGGCAGCTTGCTCTACGATGGCCAATCGAGGGGGTCGATATGCCGCGACGGCATATATGTGCATCGCATTGGCGGAGTTCTTCAAGGCTGGATTTCGTCGTAGCCGAAGTCGCCAGACTTCGGGAATCGTCCTTGGAAACGGCCCGAATTCTGGCGAATTCGGCTACAAGACGCTCGCACCCGAGGATCGCACACGATTTCGTTCTCGACGAACTACGAAGTTCACCCCCTCACCTCGTAAAGCCAGCCCGGAATCGCTAGAATAACGATCATGGAAGGTCGCCGAAGTTCGTCCGTCTAGCGATTGGAGGGAACCTTGGGCCAGTGATCGACACGGTGGTTGAGATCCCCATTCCGGGGCAATTGTCTGGGCACGGCGCTGCTGGCGGGAATCACCCTCCTGAGGGGTCCTGGCCGACGTTTTTTCTTGTCGGGCCCGAGAACCGGCTGGTGGCCGTGGCTGTAGACTCCATTCTTGAGAGGGGGTCGGCGGTCTACAACCCGGTGACGCTGGTCGGGCCTCCAGGCAGTGGCAAGACGCATCTGGCTGCCGGTTTGGTTGCCGGCTGGCGCCAGCGGTACGGCCAGCGCGGGGCAGTACACGTCCCGGCCATCGACTTCGCCCGCCAGTGGACCGACGCCGTCGAAGCCCAAGCCACCGATGAATTTCACTCCCGCTACCGGCGACCCGATCTCGTGGCCATCGACGATGTCGATGTGCGGGGAGAGAAACCGTCGGCTCAAGAAGAGCTTCTGCACACGATCGACGCGCTGGTGGCCGCAGGCGGCCGGTTGTTGCTGACCAGTACTTCGCCGCCGGGCGCGATCGCGGGGGTGATTCCGGCCCTGGAGGCCCGGCTGATGGGCGGACTGGTCGTCCGGCTGGCTTTGCCCAGTCGCGCCGTGCGTCTGGCGGCCGCACACAAGTTCGCGCAACTCCGCGGCGTCGACCTGCCCGATGAGGCGGCGGCGGTCCTGGCCGACGGATTGCCGGAGCCCTTGTCGGCCATCTGGGCAGCCATCATGTACTTGGAAGTATCCGGTCGGCTCGAAGGCGGCAAGGCGACGCAGCAGCGGGTACGCGGGTACCTCGCCCAACGCAGCTCCGCGGAACCCTCGCTGCGCGATATCGCCGCGGCCACGGCGCGGCACTTTTCGCTCCGTCTGGCCGACTTGCGCAGCGGCTCCCGCCGCCGGGCGGTGGTGGTCGCACGCGACGTGGCCATGTATCTCGCCCGCACCCTCACCCGCAAGAGCTTCGAGCAGATCGGCACGTACTTCAACGGCCGCGATCACAGCACGGTGTCCCATGGATGTTCGAAAACCGCAGAGCTGGTCAAGAGCGACCCCGGCTTGCGCAACGCCATCGACCAACTGCGCCGCCAGGTCCGGGCCACGTAGGGTCGATCGTAAGGTGGAGAATATGTTCACAACACGTCGATTCCGTGTCGAGCAAATCCGTTTACCCAACACCCGCCGCAAAGCTCCAAGAAACCATCCACACAACGACCGCGCACGCACACGAAAGCAACCGCCAGTCAACACGTAATCCGCATCGCCAGGAAGGCCCGAGTATTGTCCCAAGTTCCTAGTTTGCAACCGTTTGCACCGACTCACCCGACGCCGATCGACAGTCGGGCCTTCCATTATTACTAAGAAGGTTTAACTAAGAGTTCAATTACTTAATTTAAGATGGGCTCCGTGGACACGAGGAAGGTGGAATAGAACCATGAAAGTTTCCTGCGAACGTGACGAACTGTTGCACGCCTTTCAGATGGCGGCCAGCGTGGCTCCCACGCGAAGCCCGAAACCCGTCCTCCGGAACATCAAGCTGGAGATCACCCCGGATCGGGCCACGCTTTTGGCCACGGACCTGGAGGTGGGGATCCGGATGGAAGTTCCCGGTTTTGTGGTGGAGTCGCCGGGCACGGTGCTCCTGCCGATCGATCGCTTCGGCTCGATCCTCCGCGAGTGTACCGACGAGAAACTGCTGTTGGAGAGCGACGGCGCTCGGACCCGCGTTTGCGGGGAGCGGAGCGAGTTCCACCTGCCGACCGAGAACCCCGACGAATTCCCGGAGGTGATCTCGTTCCAGGAGGAGCGATATCACAAGATGCCGGCGCGATTCTTCCGGGAGCTGGTCCGCCGCACGATCTTTGCCACGGACAACGAGAGCAGCCGCTTCGCCCTGGGCGGGGTCCTGCTGGAGCTCACGGCCGAGCAGGCGATCGGCGTGGCGACCGACGGCCGCCGTCTGGCCCGCCAGATGGGCCCCGCCGTAGCGGTCGGCGGCCACGAGACCCGCGACCGCACCATCGTCCCGGCGCGCTCCATGCAGCTTCTGGAGCGAGCCTTGTCCGATACCGAGGGCGAGATCCAGATCGCCACGCGGGAAAACGACCTTCTGATGAAGAGCGAGCGGACCCTGGTGTACACGCGCCTCGTCGAGGGCCGCTTTCCCAAGTGGCGCGACGTGTTCCCCAAGGTCGATCCGACCAACCGCATCGAGCTCAACGTGGGCCCGTTCCATTCGGCCGTCCGTCAGGCGGCGATCGTTACCGACGAGAACCACCGCGGAGTCGATTTCACCTTCGCCGACGGAAAAGTGGTCCTCCTGGCCCGCAACGCCGAAACCGGGGAGTCGCACGTCGAAATGCCGATTGCCTATGACGGCCCCAATCTCGCCGTGATGCTCGACCCTCGCTACATGAGCGATTTCCTCAAGGTCCTCGATCCCGATACGACCTTCACGCTCTGCATCCGCGACGGGGAAAGCGCCGTGGTGGCCCACACCGAGGACGGCTACAGTTACGTGATCATGCCCTTGTCCCGCGATTAAGTGAGGCAAGCCATGCCGCGCAGTCCGCAACCGATGAGCACGATCCTCGCCGAGCTCATGGCGCGCCGCGGTTTTGCCCGCGTCCGGAGCACGGAGGCCCTCGAAGCCGCCTGGCGTGAGGCGGCCGGCGAATCGCTCGCCCCGCACACCCGCGTGGGCGCCATCCGCCGCGGCAAGTTGGAGATTACCGTGACGAGTTCCACGCTGGCCCAGGAGCTTACCTTTCGCAAATCGACGCTCGTGGAGGCGCTCCGCAAATCGCTCCCCGACGAAACCATTCGAGACCTTCGCTTCCGGGTCGGCCCGATTCACTGAAACTTCGTAGAGCAAGCTGCCAGCTTGCTCCGAACAAGCAATTCGTCAGGCTCAGAAAGCCTGACCTACCAACTTCACAAAGATCCAGCGCATGTCTCCAGACCCTCAAGACCAATCCAACGCCCCAACTCCGTCGGCCGGCGGCGAGCAGGTCGCCGCCGAATTCCTCGAATATCGCAAAGTCGAAGCCGAATACGGCGCCGAGCAGCTCGAACACCTCAGCGACCTGGAACACGTGCGCCAGCGCCCGGCCCTGTACATCGG
>CAYTJV010000469.1:0-6248 GCA_964438165.1 uncultured Planctomycetaceae bacterium
GCAGGAGAACTGCAAAGTGGTTTTTGGCAAACCGGGGAGGGGGATTGGTTCGTAGAAACTTGAGCAGACTCACGGCGACAGCCCCCCGGCGTGAACGCATCCAGCACATCGGGCTGGTTGGCCTTGATTTGGAACAGGTAATCGCAACCCTCGGCCTTCAGCAGTGCCAACAAAGGGCGTTGGGCGTAGATGGCGTCGCCCGTGAGAAGCCGCAGAGCGGGGTAGGCCGTCAGGAGTTCGGAAAGGTGGTTCTTGAGACTTCCCGGTTCATTCGTTTTGTCGCCGCCGATGGACCATTGATCCAGCGTCAGCTTGGCCTGTTGCAGAAAAACGTCGCAGGACGGCTTTTCTCGGGTAAAACTACTTTGCAGTTCTCCTGACGCATGTCCCATCCTAAAGGACGCTTTTTCCTTCAAACCCGCAAGATCCCCAGTTTGTCAGACCCCGATCCAAACTCGTCCAACTGATCTTGAACTGCCGTAGCAGGGAATCTACCATCCGCACTCCTTTCCCGGGGTGGGTCTGCGCCCCGAACCCATTCGTGGATTTTTGAGATCGTTCGCGTGGTTTACCTGAGAAGTTTCCTGCGAGCAACCGGGCTTCCGATTCCCCGGGCCGCGTGGTGCGCTGTGCTCAGCGCGCTGGCGATCCTGGGAGCATCTGCGGCTGCGCGAGCGCAATCGAGTCCAACGTCTCAGTACCAGGCCTACGCGCTGAAGCACAAGGCAGCAGTCGACGTCGAGAAGATCCTCGTCCAGATGCTGGCGCGAACTGGGGAGAATACCCACGTGGTCGCCGATCCGCGCGCCAATCAGATCCTGGTTCGCGGTCCGGCGAAGGCCCAGCAGATCGTCCAGAACCTGCTCGCCACGCTCGATCGCCCTGCGGAGTCGGTCCGCCCCGAAAAGGAAGAAAAGCCCACGGTCAATGCCTATCCGTGCGCGGAAGACCGCCGCAGTGAAGCGATGGCCGAGCTTCGGGCCCTGTACGCGGACCGCGACGACGTGCGAGTGGCCGCCGACCCGCAGTCGGGGCGACTCCTCGTCCTCGCCCCGCCGAGACTTCACCAGGAGATCGCGCGACGCCTGGCCGCCGTGCGACCGAAAGAGGCGGAGCCAAGGAGCGAGTCCGGTCGTCCGGCGCCGCCGGGGAGTTCGCCGGGCCCGATCCAGCGGTTCGTCCCCCTGGTCCGTTTGCCTGCGGAGCGAATGGAGACGATGCTTCGCGAGTTGTTCGGGCCGCGGTTCATTCCGGCTGCTCAGAAGCGCCAGTACGGCTTTGCCGACGCCTTGGGCCGCCGTGTGGAGATTTCCTTTGATCGCCAGGCCAGGAGCGTGCAGGTCGCCGGAGCGGCGCAGCTTGTCGGCCAGTTCGTGCGTCTGATCGAGCATCTCGACCGCAATCCGGAAGCGGAGGGGCGGGTCGTGCAGGTGCTGCCGATGCGTCATGCCGATCCGACCAAGGTGCGGGAGGCGGTCGAAGCGTATCGGGCCGGGGCAGGTGAGGCCGGACCGCGCCGGCTCGCTCCCCAGGATTCCGACGAGGGCGGCACGCGTGACAGGCGGCGCCAGTCCTCCCAGCCCAACGGCGATGACCAAAGCCATGTCTTCCCCCACGCCGGGATTGAGCTGGTGAGTTACCTGTTCCAGCCCGCCGGCAGCGGTGGCGGGCAAGGCGCGGCGGGCGCCGCCGCCCCGGACGCGGCCGCGGGGGATGCCCCAACGCCGAAACCCCCGGCCAAGACGCCGCTGGAGGAACTGGCCGAGCCCGAGTCGCGGCGCCAGCGCCTGCGGGAATTCGGGCCCGACGTGGAAATCGAGACCCTCCCCGACCTCGACGTGATTATCCTCCGCGGGCGCGACCGCGACGTCCAGGAGCTCAAGCGGATCATCGAGGAGATCGAGCGGCTCAGCGCCGAGACCCAACCGGTGATCGAGATCTACCCGCTCCGACACGTGCGCGGGGAGTCGCTGAGCCTGATCGTGCAGGAAGTCGAAAAGGAATTGATTAGCGGGCGTCAGGGGCGGGTGAGCATCACGCCGCTGGTCAAGCCGAACGCCCTGTTGCTGATCGGCTGGGGCGAGGCGGTCAAGGCGGCCAAGGAGCTGATCGGCAAGCTCGATCAGCCGGTGGCGCCGGAGACACAGCAGCGGGTCTTCCGACTGAAGCACGCGGCGGCGACGCAGGTCGCCAGCACGATCCAGGAGTTCTTCCAGGGCCGGACCGGTCTAGCGGCGAAGGTCCGTATTACGGCCGATCCGCGGACCAATTCCCTGGTGGTCGAGGCCGCCCCGCGCGACTTGGCGGAAGTGGAGCTGCTGGTCCAGAAACTCGACACCGACGCCGCCGAAGCCGTCCTGCAAACGCGGATCTTCAAGCTCCAGAACACGCTGGCCAACGACGTCTACGCCACGCTGCAAGGGGCGATCGACGCGGCGAGGGGCGGCGGGAGGGCCGGGGAGAAGTCGGCCGCGCTGGAGTTGCTCACGGTCGATCCGAAAGGGGAGCGGATTCTCAAGTCGGGAATCCTCAACGACGTGCGGATCACGCCCGACGTGCGGCTGAACACGCTGATCGTGTCGGCCCCGGCCGAGAGCATGGACCTGCTCGCCGCCCTGATTCGCCAACTGGATTCGCCGGGCGCGGTGGCCCAGATCAAGGTCTTCCGCATCATCAACGCCGACGCCAATGCCTTGATCCTGATGCTGCGCACGCTGCTCCCGTCGCAGGTGGGCTCCGCGCAGTTGTCGGCGGCGGAAGGGGAAAGCTCGATCGTGCCGATGCGGTTCTCCAGCGACGCGCGGACCAACAGCATCATCGCCGTCGGCTCGCCCGGCGACCTGAAGATCATCGAGGCCCTTTTGCTGCGTCTCGACACCCAGGACGTCCAGCAGCGCAAGACCGAGGTCTACCGGCTCAAGAATTCCCCGGCCAACGACCTGGCCGTGGCCGTCAACGAGCTTCTGCGGAGCGAGCGCCAGTTGCAGACGGCCCTGCCCGGCGCCCAGAGCGCGTTCCAGCAGATCGAGAGCGAAGTGGTGATCGTGCCCGAGCCGGTGAGCAACTCGCTGATCGTCAGCGCCACGCCCCGCTTCTTCGAGGAGATCCTCAAGCTGGTGGAGAAGCTCGACGCCGCGCCGGCCCAAGTGATGATCCAGGTGCTCATCGCCGACCTCTCCCTGCGCGACACCGACGAGTTCGGCGTGGAGCTCGGCTTGCAGGACTCGGTCCTCTTCAACCGCAGCCTCCTCGATAAGATCTTCACCCTTACCAACACCAGCCAGCTCGGCACGCCCTCGGGCATCATCACGTCGACCCAGCAGGAGATCGTGGGGGCCACCAATACGCCGGGATACAACTTCAACAACCAGGAGCTGGGCAATGCCGGCAGCACCAAGTCGCTGAGCAACGCGAGCCGGCTCGGCGGCTAAAGCCTGTCGAGCTTCAGCCTAGGGCGGTTCAACAACGATCTGGGGTTCGGCGGGCTGGTGCTCTCGGCCTCTAACGAGTCGGTCAGCGTGCTGATCCGCGCCCTGCAGGAGTCGCAGCGACTGGAGGTCCTCGGCCGGCCGCAGATCATGACCCTCGACAACCAGCCGGCCTTCATCCAGATCGGCAAGCGAGTGCCCCGCATCACGGGAACGCAGGTGAACCAGATCGGCCAGGCCAACTCGATCGAGCTGGTCAATGTGGGCCTGATCCTCGGCGTCACCCCGCGGATCAGCCCGGAAGGGATGGTCGTGATGGAGATCGACGCCGAAAAGTCCGACGTCGGCCCCGAGGCCGAGGGCATTCCCGTCTCGATTTCGGGGAACACCGTGATCCGCTCGCCGGCCTTCAACACCACGATGGCCCAGACCACCGTGAGCGCGCGGGACGGCGAAACGATCGTGTTGGGCGGCCTGATCACGCGCAGCACCGGCAAAGTCCAGCGCAAGGTCCCCTACCTGGCCGACGTGCCCGTGCTGGGCAACTTGTTCAAGTACCACAACACGCAGAACAAGCGGACTGAATTGCTGATCATCCTCACGCCGCACGTCGTGCGCACGCCGGAAGAAGGCGAGCGGATCAAGCGGATCGAGTCGGCCCGAATGCACTGGTGCCTGGAAGACGTGTACCAGGTACACGGCGACCCGGGCCTGTCGAAGAACGGCGGCCAGGTGATCTACCCCGACGCCAATCCCCGCGGCCTGCCGTCGGGCGACGCGCCCTTGCCGAGGCCCGCCAAGGAGAAACCAGGCAAGGAGGAAGCCCCGGGGCTGGAAGCGATCCCGCCCACGCTGCCGCTGCCCGAGCCAAACCCGCCGCCGGCCAAATCGGGCAAGACCACCAGCCGCCCCGCGCCCGCCGATCCATCGGGCAAGTCGCCCGGCGGAACGAGCCAGTGGCCGCCGCGAAACATGGTGATTCCGGCGGGATATCAATTCGACCCGGGTGCCTCCAGAGTGCCCGATTAGCGCGCGTCCAGCCCCAAAGGGGCGAAATAGGATAGCCCAGGGCAACGCCCTGGGGAGGAGTGGATCACGAAATGGGAAGCCCTGAAAGGGCGGCATGGACGCCACGAGAACGCAGATCTCGCCCTTTCAGGGCTTCGGCGTTCGTTACGACGCGTCCCCCAGGGCGTTGCCCTGGGCTATCGTATTTCGCCCCTTCGGGGCTGAGGAAGGCCGTCAGCGGTCTTGCTGTCTTGCTTCTCTTGGCCGCTCTTTCCGGCTGCACCGCGTGGAACCTGAGCGACGCCCTGAGCTGGTCCGGTTCCACGCCCAAGCCTCAAACGCCTGCCCGGATGACCGACATTTGGACCGACACCGTTTTTCACCAGCCGGGCCAGCGGGGCGTGCGCGGGTTCGGCGGCCGAGTGATGTTCTATGGGGAGGACAGCCACAAGCCGATCGCCGTGGACGGGACGTTCACCGTGCTGGCCTTCGACGACGCCCAGACCAAAGGCGTCCCGTCGTCCCCGGAAACGAGATCGCCGGAGAAGAAGTACGTCATCCTGCCCGAACAATTGCCAAGCCACTACAGCAAGTCCGAGCTCGGGCATTCCTATAGCTTCTGGCTGCCGTGGGACGAGGTGGGCGGCCCCGAGCGCCGTGTCTGCCTTGTGGCCCGCTTCGAGCCGCGCAAGGGCCGACCCGTCGTCTCGCACCCTTCACACCACATCTTGCCGGGAACCACCCTGTCGCCGGGATCCTCGGCCGGCAACGATCCAACGGCTGGGGGCGGGGCAAGGGGCACACCATCGGGTCCGGTGCAGGCGGTGAGCTACGATTCACCGGTGCTGGAACCTACGCGGCGCGAAGAGCTGTCCACGCTGACGATCGATGTCCCGCCCAGCTTTGCCCGCCCAGGGGCACAGAACGCCGACTCGCAACCCGCCAGGCAGGGGGAAACCATCGCCGGCAAGGACGCGCGTCCAGGGTCCGTCAACGCGGACCGCTGGCCCGGCGTTTCTGGTCCGGCGGCAGATACTCGGCAGGCCCCTGCGATGGCGGCTTCACCTTCAACTCGTTCCGCACCGAGTCGATTCCCGGCTCGAAGAGGATTAACCTCTCCGCTAAAGTCCGATCCCGTTCGGAGGCAACCTCTCCCCGCAACGTGGCAATCGCGCCTGCCACCGACACCTCGATCCGGCTGGTCGAGTGAAACCCAGGCGAAGCCTCCAGCAGACGAGCCAGATCCTCGGCAATCGCCTCCTCGCTCCGGCGAGTAACCTCAAAGGCCACCGACAACCGGGGCTCGTAAAGGCCCGAATGCGAACGGCCCGCCGCAGCGGCTGTTCGGTTCGCATCGGGAGCCGATGACGGACGAGGCCTGCTGATGGTCGGTCGAGCCCGGCCCGTCTGCCCTCCTTGCTGCGATCCCACAAACCCGCGGCGATCTTTCGAGTCTCCCCCGACAAAACTCCCGGAGCGACGGTTCCCCCGAATGAACCGCTCGTTGAAGTTCAAGGTGCCGACGCCGCCGACATCGGTCCCCTGAGAGTTCCCGCCCAATCCCCCGCCGGCTGAGCGGCTGCCGAACATCTGCGCTTGGACCTGGGCCGCGAAGAGCCAAGACGCGATCACTAGACCGATGGTGAAGGCAACGGGCTTCATCGCTTCATGCCCTCGAATTGAGGAAGTTCCAACCGGAGGCTCGGCTCGGGCGACCAATCGACTCACCGTACTCGATGCGGGCGCCTCGCTCCATGTATACCTCACGCGGCGAGGAATGTCCGGTTATCGAATAGCTGAAAATTGCGGGTC
>CAYTJV010000470.1:0-6246 GCA_964438165.1 uncultured Planctomycetaceae bacterium
GGCGACGGGGCCGATGCGACGCGGCTGGAAAGCGGGTTGCTCCCGCCGGGCCGCGAACTGGGCGTGCCGGGCGTGAAGCGGTTGGCCAAAGAGGGGAACAAGGGAAACGGCCTGCGCAAGCCCATCGTGTCGGCGATCCACGACGGCGACCGCCGCATGGAGGGAACCGTGGTCACGTTCGCCGAGGATTCCGCCGAGCTGACCGGCCAGGCCAAGGAGAAGCTCAAGCAGCTTGTGCCCGTGATCCTCGGCAAGCAGAACAAAATCGAACTGCGAGGACACGCCACGCGGCGTCCCTTGCCGCCCGGAAGCCCCTATCGCGACCCCTGGGATCTCTGCTACGCCCGCGGCCTGGCGACCATGAATTACCTCCAGCAGCAGGGCATTCCGCCCGAGCGGATCCGGCTGAGCCAGGCCGGCGTGTTCGAGCCGTACTCGATTCGCGTCGTTCCGGACAAGCAGTTGCTCAATGCCCGAGTCGAGCTCTACGTCCTGGCCGAGACGGCCGACGAGCTCATGGGGACCCTCGAAGAACGGGCCGAGCGACTTAAGAGCCCCTAAGGCGGCATCACTTCTTCGCTTCCAGCATCCCCCGACCGCGGAGCCAGGCCTCGCACTGCTTGGGCCAGTTGCAAGTGCCGGGGATCTTGGCGGCCAGGCCGACGCCGTGCGGGCCGTGCTCGTAGAGGTGCATCTCCGCCGGCACGCCCGCGGCGTGCAGGGCCCGGTACAGCGCGATGCTGTTCTCCGGCGGCACGCCCTTGTCTTCGTCGGTGTGGAAGAGAAAGGCCGGCGGGGTTTGTCTGGTGACCTGCTTCTCGCTCGACATCTTCCGCACCAATTCCGGATCAGCGTTCTTGCCGAGAAGATTCTCCTGCGAGCCGCGATGCGTGTACGGCTCGTCGAAGGCGATGACCGGGTAGCAGAGTATAAGGAAGTCGGGCCGGCAACTGACCCGCTGGATCGGATCGGCCGAATCCGGCTCGCCGGCATCGAAATGGGTGCCGGCGCTGGAGGTCAGGTGTCCGCGGGCCGAGACCCCCATGATGCGGATCCGCGCCGGATCGACGTTCACCCCCGCCGCCCGGGCCCGAACCGTGCGGATCGCCCGCTGGGCGTCCTCCAGCGGGGCCGGATGCCCGTAGCCCTTGTTCCGGTGGCGGTAGTCGACAATGAACCCCGCCACGCCGAACGAGTTGAGCCATCGGGCGATCTGGTGCCCCTCGTGGTCCATGGCCAAGAAGCCGTATCCGCCGCCCGGGCAAATCACCACCGCGCAGCCGTTGGCCTCGGCCTTTTCAGGCACGTAGCTGATCAGCGTCGGCTTGTCGGCCGGGGCATCCCCCTTGGCCCCCGGCGCCCCTTGCGGCCAGAGCAGCTCGACCTTCGGTTCGGCGGCCGCAGCGATTGCGCCTGCCAGCAAGCAGCACACGAGCCCAAGGGCGACGAAGTCCACGAAGCGTTGTCTGCGACTGCAACTCTTCCGCGACATAAGGATTCTCCTTGTGGGAATTCTGCTGTTAGGTCTCGATGGTTGATACTTTAGCAGGAATCTTGGATCGAACAAGGTTTGACATTCGAGAGTTGAAACGGAGTTAAAACGGACCGGGCCATGATCCGCTCGGCCGCTCGTGCGCGTCGCCTTTGAGGCCCAGGTGTTGACCGAGCCAGGCGACCTGCCGGCTGATCCACTGCGGGCGATGATTGCCGAAGGGAGGCTGCCGGCCGATGCGCTTGTGTGGCGGCCGGGTATGGCCAATTGGGCCCCGCTGGGGAGGGCGTCGCACCACGAGAGCCTCTGTCCCGTAGGGACAGTTGAACCGTTGTCAAGGAGCATCGGCATTGCCCGGGTCGAGGGGACGATCAAGTATGTCCAGTCCCAAGCTGAGCACGATCGTAAAAAGAACGTTTCAGGAGGAGTTCCTTGCGTTCTTGAAGAAACATGGCATGGAGTACAATGGGTGGTACATTTGGGATTGAGCCGCGCGGGTTCAATTGTCCCTCCGGGATAAGAGATGTTTTGTGCGTATTCCCACCCCAGCGATGAATCGCTGGGCTATTCTCATGCGTCCCTCCGGGACGAAAGTCCATCGTCGCTAATGACTTCCTCAACACGGAAATCGTTGTTCGGCTGATCGGCTGATCCTGACTGGGCGATCAAATCCTTTGCACTCCCTGCATGAATTGCCATAATGAGAATGAATAGGTCGGGCCACGGCGATTCTTTTGCAGGCACGGGGGTGGGGCATGTCGAGGCAATCACGACAGACGGGGTTTTCTCCTGCACGGGTGGCCGGAGTGCTGCTTGTGGGGCTTGTGGCTTTCGCGCCCGCTCGGGCGGCCGAGCCCGAAACGCCGCAGGCGCGGATCAAGGCCCATACTGCTGCGGGTGAGTTCGCCCCGGCCATTCAGTTGGCTCGGCAGTTGCCGACGCTGGAGGAGCGAGATCGCTGGCTGGCCCAGATCGCCCAGGCCCAGGCCGGCGCCGGGGCCCGCGAGGCCTCGCTCCGCACGGCGGGCGAGATCACTTGCGATCAGGTTCGCACGGGGGCCCTGTCGCAGATGGCCGCCCTGCCGATCGGCGCCCAGGGCGGCGCCGCGCTGGCCGATTTCGACAGCCTCATCGACTTGATCACCTCGACCGTGGCGCCCACGTCGTGGGACGAGGTGGGCGGACCGGGCTCGATCTCGCCCTTTCCCACCGGCGTGCTGGTCGATACCGCGGGACTCATGCGCCGGCCGGTCAAGGAGGATCGCTCGGGAGAGCTGGCAGGCCTGTGGGCCCGCAGCGCCCCGAAGAGCCGGCATGAGAACGTGCATCTCGCCTCGCCCCTCCGCATGGTCTCGCTGCCGCGGCTGGAAAAGCAGGTCCAGTTGCGTTTGGCCGCCGGCCGGCGGTTGAGCGACGACATGCTGCTTTTGGCCGGGCTGCGGCGAATTCAGTACGTGTTCGTCTATCCCGAATCGGGCGACCTCGTGCTGGCCGGACCGGCCGGCGATTGGAAGACCGATAGCGAGGGCCGCATCGTGGGCGCCGATTCGGGCGAGCCCGTGCTGCGGCTCGACGATCTGGTCGTGGTGTTCCGCCACACGCTTCGCGATCGGCAAACGCGGTTCGGCTGTCTGATCGTGCCGCGGCAGGAGAACCTGGCCCGCGTGCAGCAATTCCTCCAGACCTCCAGCCAGCGGCCGATCCGCTCGCCTCAGGAGCGCAAGGCGTGGCTGGAGGAGCTGCGATCGCAAGTCGGCACGCAGGACATCGAGGTCTACGGGATCGACGCCCGCACGCGCGCGGCCCGGGTGATGGTCGAGGCCGACTACCGCATGAAGCTCGTGGGCATGGGCCTGGAAAAGGGCGTACACGGCGTGGCGAGCTACCTGGACCTCGTGAAGATCTCGCCGGGCCAGGCCCCGCCGCCGATGGGCGTGCTCCGCTGGTGGTTCACCTTGAACTACGAATCCATGCTCGCCGCCGAGGACCGCCGGGCGTTCGCCGTGCGCGGCCAGGGGGTCAAGGTCGAGAGCGAGAACGAGCGGCTCACGGCCGAGGGCAAGCGGATCCACACCGGCGAGTCGGAGGAGTGGAACCGGCAGTTCGCCCGGAGTTTCACCCAGCACTTCGCGGAGCTATGCCGCGAGTACCCGATCTACGCCGAGTTGAGGAACCTCTTCGATCTGGCCCTCGTCGCCGCCGTGATCCGCGAAGAAGACCTGGCGGGCAAGGTTGGCTGGCATGTCACCTGCTTCGGCGACTCCAATGGCTACCACGTCCCGCTGGCCCCTGCCCCGAAAACGGTCGAGTCGGTGATCCATCACCGCATTGTCAACCGCATGCAGATTGTGGCAGGCGTGAGCGGCGGGGTGCGGGTCGATCCTGCGGATCTCGCCAAGCGCTACGCCATGGAAACGGACCGCGACGGGAAGATGGGCTCTCAGCGAGCGGCCGCCACGCCGACCATCCAAGCCCTGCCCGGCAACGCCTGGTGGTGGGACCAGTGATTGTCAGGACCTTTGGAGTGCGGTGATTCATCACCGCTTTCGGAGCTGCCACAAAGATTGGCGAGACGGCTTTCAGGTGAATTCCCGCAGGGCCTGCCATTGCCAAGCGAGCGAAAAAGCGGCGATGAATCGCCGCACTCCAAAGATGGACGCATACCCCGAAAAGCGCGCCAGCCGATTGCGATCTCGGATTTGGATTCGAGCTTTAGTCAACTTCCTAATCCTGCCGGTATTCCACGTCGGCAGCGCCGGCGCGGAGGATCGGGCGGGCATCCACGCCAGCGTGATTGCCGCCACGGTCGGCGAGGAGCCGATCGATGCGAGCGAAGCGGCGTGGCTCGTGAAGGCCGCGGCCCGGAATAATAAGGTGAGCCCCGCCGCGCTGCCGGTGCTTCAGGCCCAGGCGCTGGCCGAGATCGTCGATCGCCGGCTGGTGCTCGCCTACGCGCGGCGCATGGGGGAGTACCCAAGAGCAGAGGACATCGACTCGGCGGCAGGCGTGCTCAAGTCGAAGCTTGCGGCGGAGGGGAAAACGCTGGATGACTACTTGCGGGAGAAGTCGCTTAGCGAGGCCGATCTGCGGCGGCAAGTCGCCTGGGGGCTGGTGTGGGACAAGTATCTCGCCAAGTACGTGACCGACGCCCGCGTGGCGGCCCACTTCGAGGCCCACCGTCGCGAGTTCGACGCAGCAGAGCTGGCCGTGAGCCACATCCTCCTGCGTACGCTGCCCGGGGCCGATCGGGCCGGGTGGGACGAGCTGCTCAAGCAGGCCGCGGCAATCCGCCGCTCAATCCTCGCCGGCAAGAACTCCTTCGCCGAGGCGGCCCAAAAGCACTCCGCCGGTCCCAGCGGCAAGGAGGGCGGGCGATTGGGCTTCATTCCCCGCCGCGGCGTCATGGACGAAGCCTTCTCCCGCGCGGCCTTCGCCCTGGAAGTAGGCCAGATCAGCGAGCCGGTCGTGACCCCGTTCGGCGTACACCTGATCCGCTGCGACGCGATCCGGCCCGGCACGAAGCAGCTCGCCGACGTGCGCAAGGAGCTGGAAAACGCCCTTGCCCGGGAACTCCTCGACAAAATCGCCCGGCGGGAAGAGCGCCGCACTCCGGTCCGGTTCACCGGCAAGGTCTCCTATTTCAGGCCCGGCACACGGGAGCTGGTCGTCCCTGCGGCCTACTAGCCACTGCCGCTGCCCGCGTCAACACTCTTGCGTGACGATGCGAAAGGGGAGAAGATATTGGAAAATGTGTCGGGCCCGAATGCCCTGGCCTGCCTTGCACCCGAAGCGATAGCCTCCGGAGAATCACGATGAGCCGTCACCAGACGGACAGGCACCGTCGAGACGTATCCATGGTTTGTATCGCGGAGAAGCCGACATGAGCTCAGCCAGCCGCCGCGTGGAGATTGCCACCCTGGGCGAAACGCGGATCCGATCGCCGTTGCGGCGGTCCACCACGCCAGGCGACGGGGCCCCGAAGTTCGTGCCCGAGGGCTGCTTCGTCCGGCCCGTCGCGGAGATCGTCGCCGGCGTGCCGCCTGAGGAGGAGCTGCTCTTCGAGAAAGCCGGCCCGCGCCAGCAGATATTCTTCGATCCCGCGAAGACCCGGGCCGCGATCGTCACCTGCGGCGGACTGTCGCCCGGCTTGAACAACGTGATCCGGTCGCTCTTCCTCGAGCTTCACAAGAACTACGGTGTGCCGGAAGTGCTTGGGATCCGCTACGGCTACCAGGGGATGAATCCCGAGGTCGGCGAGGCGCCGGTCCCCTTAACCATGGAGTACGTCGAGCAGATCCACGAGCGCGGAGGCACCGTGCTGGGCACGTCGCGGGGCGCCCAGGACGTCGGCACGATGGTCGATTTCCTTTCCCGGCGCGGCATCGACGTCCTGTTCTGCGTGGGCGGCGACGGCACCCAGCGGGGCGCCCACACGATCCACGAGGAGATCAAGCGTCGCGGCCTGCCGATCGCCGTCGTCGGCGTCCCCAAGACGATCGACAACGACATCCCATACTGCGACCGGACGTTCGGCTTCACCACCGCCGTGGCGGCTGCCCAGCAGGTCATCGCCTGCGCCCACGTGGAGGCCAAGGCGGCGCGCGACGGAATCGGCCTGATCAAGCTGATGGGCCGCGAGGCGGGCTTCATCGCAGCGGCAGCCACGCTGGCGAGCCAGGAAGTCAACTTCATCCTCATTCCGGAGGTTCCCTTCGTCCTCGCGGGCGAAAACGGCTTGCTCGAAGCCCTCCGCC
>CAYTJV010000471.1:0-6242 GCA_964438165.1 uncultured Planctomycetaceae bacterium
GCGTTGATTGAGCCGGAGCCGGGGCAATCGCGGCCTTGGTCAATCGCCTCGGCGTGCCGGGCCTGGAAAACGGCCAACTCACGCTTGAAGCCCGCGGTGTCGACGTTCGCCAGATTATTGGCGATCGCCTCCATGCGCTGGCTTTGGGCGCGAGCCCCCTCGGCGGAAATGTACAGTCCGTAAGGCATCGTGGCCTCGGCCGAAAAGTAATTTCAGCGGAACCGTGCTCGTCACGCTCCGCATGACGCGATGTGCTCTCTCAGTAGCAGGCACACTCCGTGTGCCACCCGCCAGTTACGGCACACGGAGTGTGCCTACTACTTTGCGCAGGCGGAAATCATTTTCCGCCCGACCGTTAGCAAAGGGCGTGCCGAGCACCATGCGAACCTCGGGCCGGACGCCGGAACAAAGCCGCAAGTGCTGTTCTGCGAAAGATATACCGATCGCGAGCGTGTCCCCGGAAACTTGGACCGGCGCCTAGCGCGCGACCCGCTGCGTCCAATAAGAACCTGCCGCTCCTGCCGATCGGCCGCGCAGAAACCGCCGATCAAGGATAATTTAACCCTGGCGTGCAGCCTGGATCAAAAAGCCAGCGCCCTGCACGATCAAGTCGTCGGCCACTAGCCGGCCGAGCAAGATCGCATCCTCAGGGGATGAGGAGGCCGTGAAATCGAGCTGCGTCGTCCCGTTGGGATGAATCACCCTGCCCGAGAGCGTCAGGGTGCGTCCCTCCACGCGGCCAAACGCCGCAATCGGCGCCAGACAACCGCCCAAAAGCGCCGCTAGCATCGACCGCTCGGCCAGAACGGCCGCATGGGTATCGGCGTGATCGAGCCTGTGGACGGCAGACCGACTGGGAGCGTCGCCATCGCGGGTCTCCAAGCCGAGGGCCCCTTGACCTACGGCCGGCATGACCGTCTCGATCGGCAGCCGTTGGGTAATCCGCCCGCCCAGACCCAAGCGTTCCAGCCCTGCTTGGGCGAGGATCAATGCCTCGCAGCGGCCCTCATCGAGCTTCCTCAGCCGGGTGTCGACGTTGCCGCGCACGTCCTCGAACACCAGGTCCGGCCGCACGTGCAGCAGTTGCGCTCGTCGGCGGAGACTGCCCGTGCCGACCACGGCCCCAGGGGGAAGGCCGGCCAGCGACGAGTGGTTGCTCGATACGAAGGCATCGCCCACCGCGCCGCGCTCGGGCACGGCAGCCAGGCAAAGCCCCGGCACTTCGTCGGTCGGGAGATCCTTCAGGCTGTGTACTGCCAGGTCGATTCGCTCCTCCAATAGGGCGTTTTGGAGTTCCTTCGTAAAGACCCCCCGATCGCCGATCGCCCCGATGGACCCCTCGGTGTGGCTGTCGCCCGTGGTCGTGATCGGCACCAGGACCACTTCGACCCCCAGCTCCCGGAGTCGCGCGGCGACCCAATCGGCTTGCCAGCGGGCCAGTGCGCTAGCGCGAGTTCCCAATCGAATACGAGAGCCGGATGCGTTGTTCGTCATAGTGCGGCAGGCTTGACCCCATCGGCAATGATTGAGGAATTGGCGGCGTGGACGAGTTGGGGAGCCGGCACGACCGGCTCAACGACCTCTTGGCCCTTCGGACGGGGCACAACCACGCCACAACTGACAATGAACTGGATCGCTTGGTCGAGCGTGATGTGCAAGTCGAGGCACTCGCTCCGCCGTACAGTAATCGTAAAGCCGGCCATGGGCATGGGCGAGGTGCAAACCAACACCGAAAGGCACTGCTCGCCGACCATGGCCTCGACATCCGGGAGACCTTCCCCAGTGACCAGCGCGATCTGCCATATACCCTTTCGGGGGTACTCTACAGCGACCACGCGCGAGACCTGCATTTCCCGGTCGTTGAGCAGGAAACCGCTCACCTGCTTTACCGCCGAATACACGTTGCGTACCAGCGGGAGGCGTCGAATGGCCCCCTCGAATAGGACCATGAAGAACCGGCCGATCCCGGCTGCCATGAACTTGCCCAGCAGGTATAGGAGCAAGGTAAAGACCAGCATGAATGCCGGGATCACGACGTAGGGTCGGAGATACGTCAGACGGATGTAGGTTCTGTAGACCTGACTAGGGGTCTTGGGAATCCCTTCCTCGCTGGGATAGAACTTCACAATGTCGTAAACGACCTTGGGAACGCACTCGCCGTTCTCCAGCCGTTGATAGCTCGTCCCGTCGAGCACGGGGTTCGCCTTGCCCCGCTCGGACGTTGGGATGGCTTCGTCCTGCCGGATGTCGGCTACCGCCAAGCGGACCAGCCGTTGGGCCAACGCAGTGACGGGCTCGAGAACATAGTTCTGAACGGTGCCGCCGATCCAAAGGAAGATCACGATCGTCAGCAGCGGCGGCAGCACGACCCCCAGTCCGCGAAGCACCGCACGGCGGAACGGCGTGGCAGCCGGACTCTTATCGGTTTGAGAGGAACGGTCGGAAGTCATCGGATCTACGAGTCGGATTCTCCAACGGTCCGCGCAAGCACAGCCACCACGACCGTCGCGGCGCCAGCTTCCTTGAGGGCCTTTGCCGCCGCATCGCAGGTGGCCCCTGTCGTCAACACGTCGTCCACCAACAGCACGCGGGCACCTCTAATTCTAATATCGTACCCTTTTGCCACGCGAAACGCGCCGACCAGGTTCTTGCGCCGATCGCGACGCTTTAACCCTTTTTGTGGCTTAATGTTGCGATTCATTCTCAGGAGCCGAGCCTGGCACGGCACTTGAAGGAATTTTGCCATGTGAGCCGCCAGGATGTCCGGACCGTTCGTTTTGCGGACCCAACGACGCCGCCAGTGCATGGGCACCGGAACGACCAAATTCGGGCACAGCGCTCGGATCTGCTCGCCCCTCGTTTGGCAAAAGAACGCGCCCATCGCCTCCGCAATCAGCTCGGTACCCGGCGCTTTCATTCGCAAAACGGCCTCGCGAAGCCGGCCGCCGTAAGCAGCCAGCGCGACGACGGTTTCAAAATCAAACGAGAATCCCCGGCAGAGCGGGCAGCTCTCCTGAGGTGGCGTGTCCTCCCGACTCGGGGCCCCGCAACGGGGGCATCCAGCCCATTTTTCTGGGGCGATACCCCTCTTGCACGCCTCGCAGAGCATGGGCCCGCAGGCAGACGGCGCCAAGTCGACATCGCAACAGGCGCACCGAGGTGGATACAGGATTCCAAGGACGCCGCTTCGCAGCACCGCAGTCCATCGGCCCAGCCCGCCGAGGGCTCCGGCAAAACGATGTTTGACCGAAGTCAGTCGTGCCATATCAAACCGGGCGGCGCGAAAGGCGGTTGGCGCAGTCGAATCCAACAGCGAGATTTCCTTATCATAGCCGGTTTGTCGATCTTCGTGCAGCACACCGGCCCCCGGCCCCAACCCAATCGCTTTGCGTCTTGACTCGTCTTGGCCGATTGGCCTATGCTGCCCAACTCATCGGGCTTACAGGACGCCGCGCGAGGCTTCCATGAAGATCATCGATCGCTATCTGTTGCGCCAGTTCATCAAGACGTTCTTGATCTGTTTCCTCAGCCTGCTGGGGCTCTACGTGGTCTTCCACGCCTTTACCAACCTGGAGGCGTTCTTGAAGATCGCCCAGAAGCAGGGAGGCTTGGCCACGGTGATGGGCGCATACTACGCCAGGCAGTCGATCCTCTTCTTCGACCTGACCGTCGGCTTCGTGAACCTCACGGCGGCCATGTTCACGCTCACCTGGATCCAACGGCACAACGAGCTCGTGGCCCTGATGGCGGCGGGGGTTTCGCGGGTTCGGGTGATCGTGCCGGTGGTTGCGGCAGTTGTGGTCGTGATTGTGCTGGCGGTGCTCAACCGGGAGTTTCTTATCCCGCGATTCCGCGACGAGCTGTCGCGCAAGCCGCACGACCTGGCCGTCGACGCTCCTCGACCGTTCAGCCCTCAGTACGACGAGCGGACCGATATCCTGATCCGCGGCCAGGGGGCGATCGCCGCGCAGCGGAAGATCGACCGGCCGACCCTTCGGCTGCCCGCGTCGCTGGATCATTACACCAAGCAAATCACCGCCAAGGAGGCATATTACAGGCCGCCGGCCGCCGGCCGGCCCGGGGGGTATCTCCTCGTCGGCATCGAGCATCCCAAGGACCTGGGCACGCAGCCGTCGCTTGAGCTCGAGCAGTCGCCGGTGATCGTCACGCCCCGCGACGGTCCCGATTGGCTCCAGCCCGACCAGTGCTTCCTGGTCAGCGGCGTCAGCTTCGAGCAGCTCACCAATGCCGATGCCTGGCGGGAGTTCTCGTCGACGTCGCAACTGATCCGCGGTTTGCACAATCGGAGTCTCGATCTTGGGGGGACGATTCGGGTTGCGATCCACGGACGGATCGTGCAGCCGCTTTTGGACCTGACCCTGCTCTTTCTCGGCCTGCCGCTGGTGATGACCCTGGAAAGCCGCAACGTATTCATCGCCATGAGCCTGTGCGCCGCGGTGACGTTGGCCTTCATGGCCGTGGTGGTGGTGTTTCAGATGCTGGGCGGCGTTTATGCGCTGAGTCCCGCACTGGCGGTCTGGCTGCCGTTGATGGTCTTCGTTCCCGTCGCCGTGGAGATGGGCGTTTCCATGGCAAAGTAGAGGGCGTGACATGATGTTGAATCGGCGCGAGTTCTGTGGTCTTGTGGCTGCTACGGTGGGGATAGCCCTGGACGACGCTGTGCGCGGGTCTCCCGACCCCGCACTCCGCGCTGTGCGCGGGTCTCCTGACCCCGCACATGCAATGACCGAAGGTCTCCTTGACACAGGGGAGACCTGCGGTCAGGCGAGCGGCGGGGTCGGGAGACCCGCGCCGAGCGCGGACGAAAAGGGCAAGCCCTTCCGGCTCCGCTACGTTCTGGCTTCCAGCCTGTACGGCAAGTTGAAGCTGGAGGACATCGTCCCCGAGGTTCGCAAGACCGGGGCCGAGTGGATCGACTTGTGGCCCGAGATCCACGCCAACCAGCGCGAACAGATGGACGCATTGGGGCACGACCGATTCGCCGCCCTATTGGAAAAGCACGGCGTGCGCCTGGGAATGACTACCCGCTACGACCTTGGGCCGTTCGGCCTCCGCGAGGAAATGAAGATCGTGCGGCGTCTGGGCGGCTCGCTGATCGTCACCGGGAGCCACGGGCCGAAAGGGCTCACCGGCGCTGAGTGCAAGAAGGCCGTCGGCGTTTTCGTGGAAAAAATGAAGCCGCACGTGGCAGCCGCCGAAGAGACCGGGGTGACGATCGCGATCGAAAACCACGCCAATGCGCTGGTGGCCTCGCCGGACTCGCTTCGCTATCTGGCCGAGCTCTCCAAGTCGCCCCGCTTGGGGATCGCCTTCGCGCCGTACCACCTGCCGCAGGACCCGCAACTTTTGGCCCGGCTGATCGAGGACTTGGGCCCCAAGCTCGTCCATTTCTACGCCTGGCAAGAGGGCCGCGGCTGCTTCAAGAAAATGCCCAAGAGCGAGGAGTTGGAGCAAATGCCCGGCCGCGGCAAGCTCGACTTCCGGCCGATCCTTGCCGCGCTCAAGAAAACCGGCTACCAAGGCTGGACCGAGATCTTCATGCACCCCGTGCCGCGCGGCATCCCGATTCTGGAAACGGTGCCCGAGATCACCGAAGAGATCAACCGCGCCCGGAAGTACCTGGCGAGCGCGCTGTGCGCGGGTCTCCCGACCCTGCACGTGCAGTGACCGAAGGTCTCCTGAACCTTCATCAGACCTGCGCCGAGCGCGTGCGCGCAGTTGGCGACGCGCGCCGCGGTCGAGCTAGTCACCCATCGGGCGCGGTGCCTATAATGCCGTGGCGTCCTCTGGAGGTGCCGGAGGGCTAGTGCAAACGTTACCATCTCCGCAAGGTCGACAACCGTACCCGCCCCTGGCGCGCGTGACGCGCAACTCCCCTCGCCCGCGCTCTAGCGGGAGAGGGGCAGGGGGTGAGGGAACGCGACCGGTGCGCTGTGCGCGATCGGGTGGCACGCCCGGAGTCTTCGACGGGCGTGGTTTTGGTGCTTCGCCCGGATAACTCGAATCGTAAGCGAAGCTGGCGCGACGCATCCGGTACGGCTGTTCTTCTCGTCCGACACAGATTACGTAGGGATGCTCGGCCGCCTGATGGGCTGCATGAAAGACGACGACAGGACGCGTACCGGAGGCGACGACCACGCCATCCGCAAAGCCGATCCACAGACCATGGTATTGATCGAGGAGTTGGTCGCGGACGGCCCAATACGCCGCCTCGTTCTTGC
>CAYTJV010000472.1:0-6222 GCA_964438165.1 uncultured Planctomycetaceae bacterium
GGGCCACGCGGCGCTGGACCGGCTCGGTCTGCTCGGCCATGTAGACCACGCCCATGCCCCCCTCGCCGATCTGCTGGAGGAGCTTGTAGGGGCCGATCTGCGTGCCGGGCTTTTCGGCGATGGGCTGGTCGAGAGTAGCGGGGGCAGGCGGGGCGCCGCCGAGAAAGTTCCCCGCCCTTTCGATTGCCCCCAGCAGGTCGTCAAGCTCAGCGCGGAGCGACTCATCCCCGGCGCAAGCCTGGTCCAGGTACTTGGCCCGCTCGTCATCCGAGTGGATCCCAAACGCCTTGCCGAAGATCGTCTTCACGCTTTCCCGTGAGTCAGGCATCGCAGAACTCCGCAGAACGTCTCTACAAGACAGTGCGATTTCGACCGGCCGCCACTGCCAAAAAATCACCAGGAATATCAGTCGGCAGGGTCTCGGCCGCTCGCCTGGATGTTCCTGAAGAGCCATGCTCGGGCGTAAGCCCAATCACGGTAAGCAGTTCTGGGCGAGATCCCGAGGATGTCGGCGGCCTGCTCGATCGATAAGCCAGCGAAACAGTGAAGTTTGACCAGTTCGGCAGTCTGGGGGTCCGACTTGGCAAGTTCGCCCAGTGTTTCGTCGAGGCTGAGCAGCTCGTCGGGTGGAGAATCCACGCCGACGCGGAGTTCTTCGAGGGCTACTCTCTGAAGCTGACCGCCGTGCTTCTCACGGCCCTTGCGCCGCGCGTTTTCGACCAGAATCCGCCGCATTGCCTCCGCCGCGGCCCCAAAGAAGTGCCCCCGGCTCTTCCAGTGCTCGGCTTTCTCCACATCCACCAGCCGCAGATACGCCTCATGCACCAACGCGGTGGCCTGGAGCGTCTGGCCCGGGTTCTCCTGGGCCATCTTCTGGGCCGCCAGCTTCCGCAACTCGTCGTAGACCAGCGGCAGAAGCTGCCCGGCGGCCGTGGGGTCGCCTTGTTCGATGGCGCTGAGGATTTGCGTGACGCTGTGCATGAGAAGAATTCCCGGACGGGCGACCCCTCTGACGCGGGTATTATAAGGCATTGGGCAAAGCTTTGAAGAAGAACCGCACTTTTCTGTGGCTCCCGCACGATGGAATCGTGCCCTACTCTTTGGGTAGTTCACTTAACGTGCCGAGATAGATACATTGTCCCGTGCAGTGCCGTTCAACAGAATGACTTCGAAGCCGGCGAGACGGTGGTTCTTACATGTGGAGTCCAACGGTCTTGAGCGTCCGGGTGCGCCTACGGGAACGTGACGCTGGGTCGGCTTATCAGCGGTCTTCCGGCGTACCATGCCGGTTCAGCGATCCGGCCAGTCCAGATCGCAAAATCCGAGAGGGGCTTCAATGGGGCCGCGTTGCGAGCGATTGCCGATTGCGTGCTGCCGGGCGGCCGGCTGCTGGAACTGGGCACCTGGACCGGAGCCACCGCGGCGTGGATTGCCGACGCGCGACCGGACATCTCGATGGTGAGCGTGGATGACTTCTCTTTTTGCCCGCAGTGCCTGCCCCTCTGGCAGGTCAACCAGTTGAATGCGAGGAACTCGCCCGGGCGGAGGTCCCATTACGGATCTCGGAGAGATGAAAACGATGAACAACATCCAATGGTCACGCCGTGGCTGGTTGAAATCCGCGAGCGTCCCGGGGCTCTCAGATGAAGGTTGGAGCGGAGACACATGTCCGGCTTGCCCTCTGCAAGGCGGATCGACACCCCGGAGAATCCCCATTCCATATCCAATTGAAACCGCGTCCGAAAGGCCCGTAGTGACTGTTACCGGCCGAGGCCGTAGCCAACGGAAACCACAACAGCGCGGACTACCAGAAGCGCGTGGCAGGCCCCGACTGGACCATGGTCGGCCTGAGCAGGGTGAAGTTCTATCGCCGCCGCGGCCCAGACAGCTTCACATCCAGCAGCCGAAACGTGCCGGCCGGGATCTTGACCTTCGCCGTCGTGTCCTCGAACGCTACCTTGTTGCCCGTCAGCACGTCGCGCAAGGCCGTGATGGGCGCGGCCGTCGTCAGCGTGATCTCCTGATCCACCGGCTCCACGTAGTCCGCCGCCCCCATCACCAACATGCGCAGCGTCCCGTCCGCCCGCCGCGTGCCCACGCAGTAGCCGCTGGAGGCCCGCACCGGCAGCCGCCGCGCCGCCTCCTGGAACGACGCCAGGACCTCCTCCCGCACAGCCGTGGCCGACTGCTTCTTGCCGTCCACGAGCACGTCGACGCCGTCGGTCGTCCACGTCTTCGTCGGCCACGCCGGCTTCTCCGGCAGCAGCCGTTGCGGCAGTGCGACGATCATCCCGTAGGGCATGTCCAGGATGAAGTGGTGCGAGAAGCGGCTGATGTTGAACAGGTAGTTCGGGGCGTACGGCGGCCGGGCCGGCACGAGCGCCCAGCCCTGGTTCGTGAACAGCCCGTCCTTGGCCGTCTCGGCGTCCTTGTTGCCCGGGTCGTTGCCGGTGCCCTGGCGCACAAACAATTCGCTCGGCTCGGCGAAGGAGAACGCCACGTCGCTCACACCCACGAGGGTCTCCGGCGTCGGCATGTCCAGCAGGCCCTTGCCCACCAGGTGGATGATCGTGTCCAGCGAGAGCTGGCCGTGCGGCGTGTAGTTGATGTCGCCCACCTTGAACTGCGGATACGCGCTGCGGTAGTTGCGCAGATGCGAGTGGTTCAGCCGCACGATGCTCGCCCCCAGGCCGATGTCCGCCGCCATGTGCCGCAACAGCACCTGCGGGTCGGTCGCCGTCAGGTTCAGCACGCGGGCGGTGTCGAGCTGGTCGGCGATGTCATTGCTGGCCCATTGCTCCACGAGGCCGCTCCTCCACAGCCCCACCATGCCCATGACGTTCGTCTCGGGCGCGGTCGTGCCGCTCTCCTCGACCAGCGGCACCACCCACGGCCGGCGCTCCGGCGTGAAGATCTCCTTGATCGGCTCATCCAACGCCGGCACGGACACGAACCAGTGCTGATGCATGAGGAACCACAGGGGCTTCTTGTACTTGACGGCCAGGTCCATGCACGGGACGAGGAAGTCCCTGACGAACCTGTCGTGGACCGACTTGCTCCGGGCAAACTCCTCCAGCGAGTAGAGGTTGCTGTTGAGTTCGCTGATCTCCATCGCGATGCACGACGCCGGGGTCCTCTTGAGATACTCCTCCAGCGTCGGCAGCGACCAGAACGCGTCCGTGCCGTGCGCGATGTTCAAGACGTGCGTGTAGCCGTGCTTCTCGCACGCCTCCGCCGTCTGGAGCATCTCTTCCGTCCGCACGATGCCCGCGCCCCAGTTCATCGCCGGGCTCATGCCTGCCGGGTCCTTGTACACCCCCTGCTCGATCAGCGTCTGCCCGTTGTAGAAGACGACGTTCGGGTAGGGGTAGGCCTTCCGGTGCATCTCATAGCCCTGCAGCCGGTTGGGCACCTGCTCGGACGTCGTCGTGCCCCCGCCCATGACGACGTAGAACGGCCGCTTGGGCGTGTCCTTGTCGGCCGGCGCCTTGAGGACCTGCTGCCGCAGCTTCGCCAGGTTGCCGTGCAGCTCGGCGCTGAAGCCCGAGGGCTCGCTGAAGTTGGACAACTGGTCCTGTTTCGCCCCGCCGAAGGTCAGGCGGTAGACGTTGCGGTCGCCGCCGCTCACGCTGCCCAGCAGCACCTGCCGGCCCTTCGGGTCCGGGTCCGACGCGATCGACGTGAAGAAATACTCGGTCGTGCTGCCGTTGTAGAGCGCCGCGCCGGTGGCGGGGTCGCGGACGGTCAATTCCGGGCCGTACAGGACGGCGAGCTGCTTCTTGCCGTCGCCCTGCAGGTCCACCGTCGCCAGGAACGCTTCCTTCCAGCCGATCCGCGTCAGGCCGGCCTTCTGCTCCCACACGACCGCGCCGTTGGCCGGGTCGAACCGCAGCACCGCCCAAAGGCCGCTGGTGTAGATCTCGGCCTTGCCGTCGCCGTCGAAATCGCTCATGACGCAGTCGCACAGGACCCACTGCACCTTGTTGTTGGTGACGTTCCAGAGGTACTTGCCCGTGACGACGTTCAACAACGCGACGCGGAAGCAGGCGTTGACGACCGTCAGCTCGTCCTGGCCGTCGCCGTCCGTGTCGCCCGCCGCCAGCGCCCGAACGCGCGCGTAGTTCTGGTTCGGGTCCACAAAGGGGAACTGCTTGACCTGCTTGCCGTCCGCCCCGAGGATCGTCACCTTGCCGTCCTCGCCGCCGACCGCCAAGTGGACAGCCTTCTTGTCGAGCAGATGCCCGGTGGTGACGGCATAGAGCGGGACGTCGCCCCCGTGCCGCCACAGCTCCTTGCCGGCGGCGTCCAACGCGATCACGTGCATCGACGACGAGGTGGCCAGTACCTCCAGCTTGCCGTCGCCGTCCAGGTCCGCCGTCTTGATGACGTACGGGAAGCCGCCCAGGTCGAAGCCCCACTTCACCTTGCCGTCAAGGTCCAGGCACGTCAGCTTGCCGTGGTAACTGCCCGTCAGCACCTCCGGCCGGCCGTCGCCCTCCAAGTCCACCCACGCCACCCGCCACGCCGGCGCCGGCCCGCCGACCGCCTCGATCTTGACCGTCGGGCCCTGCACCGTCGCCGGCTGCTGCCCCAGCGCCAGGCTGCCCAAGGCCGCCACGATCCCGCCCGCCCACACCCCGCGCATCCATCTACAGGACATGTGCAGCCACTGACTCCGTTACTGGATGTGCTGCGAGAGGCGATGGAGGACTTCGCCTTCGGGACTGCGGACGGTCACTTCCAGGGGCATCTGGCCGGGCAGGTTGTGGGTGGCGCAGCCGAAGCAGGGGTCGTAGGCCCGGAAGGCCATCTCGACCATGTTCAAGAGCCCTTCGGTCACCTTGCCCTTGTGGATCAACCCTTGGGCCGCCTTCTTGACCGACATGGAGATCGGGGCATTGTTGTTGGTGGTGCCTACGACGAGGTTCACCTTGGTCAAAATTCCCCGCGCGTCGGTGGCGTAGTGGTGCGTGAGCGTGCCCCGCGGGGCCTCCACGCAGCCGACGCCCTCGGTGGGCGTCTCGGTCGGCAGCACCCGGTAATCCTTGCTGGTGATCTCCGGATCGGTGGCCAGCTCGACCCAGCGCTCGGTGGCGTACAGCAATTCCACCAATCGCGCCCAATGGGTGGCCAACGTGTGGTGAATCGGCTTGCCGCCCAGGGTCTCGTACATCCGCTCGTACTCGGCGTTGGCCAGGGGCGTGGCCATTGCGTCAGCCACGTTGCACCGCGATAGCGGCGTGGCCTTGTACACGCCCGAGTCCGCCCCGTCGACCAGCCCCTTCCAGCCGACTTTCTTCAGGTAGGGAAACTTCAAGTAGCTCCACGGCTCGACCCGCTCCGCCACGTACTCGCGGTACTGCGACGGGTGGTACTTGGCGTGCTGCTTGCCGTCCGGGCCGGTGATGCGGATCAGCCCGTCGTAGAAATTGGTGCAGTTGTCGGCGTCGACCATCCCCATGTTGTAGGTCTTGTGGACGTAGACGTCGCCCGTGATGAGCTTCAGGTAATCGGTGTTCTTGAGCACCACGTCCTGGAAAATCTTCAGCGAGAACGTGGCGAACTCGATGGCGTCGCACCCCAGGCGCTCGATCTCGCGGCGTTGCTCTTCGTTGATCCCCTTGCTCACGCCGCCGGGCAGGCCCCAGTTCGGGTGGACGCGCCGCCCGCCGATCATTTTGATCAGATCGTGGCCGTCGCGGCGCATTTTGAGCACTTTGCCGGCGATGTCCATGCCGACCTTCTTGACCACGCCGAGGATGTTCCGCTCGGCCGGCGGGGCCTGCGGGCCGACGACAAAATCGGGCCCGCCCAGGGCGTAGAAATGGGTCGTGTGGTCCGTGGCGTAGAAGATGCTGTAGAACAACTCGCGAAGCTTCTTGGCCGCGGGCGGCGGATCGACGTGGAACAGGGCATCCAGCGCCTTGGTGGCCGCCAGGTGGTGCGCCTCGGGGCAAACGCCGCAGATGCGGGCCGTGAGGTTCGGCATGTCTTCAGCCGGCCGGCCCACGCAGAACCGCTCGAATCCCCGCAGCTCGGGAATCTGCAGGTACGCGTTGGCCACCTCGCCCTGGTCGTCCAAGAAGATGTCGATCTTGCCGTGGCCTTCGAGCCGGGTGATCGGGTCGATGGATATGCGTTTCATCGTCGCGCGTTCTCCTTATCATCTCGTTCCCACGCTCCGCGCTCAGTATTACCCACATTTCGACATACTTGCATCAG
>CAYTJV010000473.1:0-6193 GCA_964438165.1 uncultured Planctomycetaceae bacterium
CGGCTGGCGGATTGGGAATCGGCATCGACCGGCTGATCATGCTCCTGACCGACAGCCAGAGCATCCGCGACGTGATCCTCTTCCCGCTGTTGCGGCCGGAAGCGGAGTAGACACACTTTTGGAGTGCGGCGACTTGTCGCCGCTTTGGATTGAATCGATCCGAACGGCAAGCGACCATAGGCGCTACCGCCCAAGAAAAGAAAGCGGCGACGAGTCGCCGCACTCCAAAGGGCCGGTGCGGCCTGATGATAAGGGAGTGCCGATGTACAAGCTGCTGCTCTGCTGGCGGTATTTGCGGACCCGCTACATCGCCCTGGCGTCGATCGTCAGCGTGACGCTCGGCGTGGCCACGATGATCGTGGTCAACAGCGTCATGTCGGGCTTTGCCACGGAGATGCAGAACCGCATCCACGGCATCCTTTCCGACGTGGTGCTGGAAGTCCGCAGCCTGGACGGGGCTGCCGATGCCGATTGGCACATGGAGCAGATCCGCCGCGTGGCGGGCGAGGCCATCGAAGCGATGACTCCCACGGTCGTGGTTCCGGCCATGCTCAGTTTTCGCCACAGCGACCAGTGGATCACCCGGCAGGTCCAGCTCATCGGCATCGAAGAAACGACCCAAAGCCAGGTCAGCGATTTCGGCAAGTACCTCCAGCACCCGGAAAATCGTAGGAAGATGGGCTTCCAGCTCCGCGACGGAGGGTACGACACGCGCGATCATCAAGGCGGTCCGGAGGCGAGGGAGCGTCCGCAGATGAAGCGGGCCGGCTGGGAGCACCGGCGCTTGGTGGCCGAGGTGCAGGCGTTCAACCGGATGATGTCCCAGCAGCCTTCGCCGCCCGCCCGTGCGCCCGACAGGACTTTGGACCGTGCGGAAGAGCCCGCGCGGGAGGAGAACCCCTCCGACATCGTGGATCCGTTTGGCGCGGTGCGGCGAGACAGTCAAGAGCCGGTATTCGATCCCGCCAAGCAGCAGCACACGGGCGCGGTGCTGGGGATCGTGATGGCCGGTTTCCGCCGGCCGACCGGCGAGGATTCGTTCCTCCTCTTGCCCGGCGACGACGTCAAGATCACCTTTCCCACGGCCGGCACGCCGCCAAAGATCGCCAGCGACGATTTCACGATCGTCGACTTCTACGAATGCAAGATGGCCGAGTACGATTCGAGCTTCGTGTTCGTGCCGATCCGCGCGCTCCAGGAGCTGCGGGGGATGATCGATCCCAGCATGATCGACCCACGAACCAACAAGCCGATGGGGATGTTCAAGTCGATTCAGATCAAGCTCAAGCCCGGAGTCGACGGCAACGAGGTCCGCGACAAGCTGGCGGCAACCTTCTCGCGCGACCTTTACGAGGTCCAAACCTGGCGCGACCGGCAAGGCGCCCTGCTGGCCGCCGTGCAGATGGAAACGGCGATTCTCAACGTGCTGCTGTTCCTGATCATCGCGGTATCGGGATTCGGCATCCTCGCCATCTTCTTCATGATCGTGGTGGAGAAGACCCGCGACATCGGGGTGCTCAAGTCCCTCGGGGCCTCGGGGGCGGGCATTATGGGGATCTTCCTGAGCTATGGGCTCTCGCTGGGGCTGGTGGGCTCGGGCGTGGGGCTGGTCCTCGGCCTGCTGCTGGTGGACCACATCAACGACATCGCCGTGCTCTTGGGCAAGATCACCGGCAAGCCGGTCTTCGACCCTTCGATCTACTACTTCTACCGCATCCCGACGATCAAAGACCCGTGGACGATCGGTTGGATTGTCTCGGGGGCCATTGCGATTGCCGTGCTGGCGAGCGTTCTGCCGGCGCTGCGCGCCGCCCTGCTGCACCCGGTGGAGGCCCTCCGCTATGAATGACGACCTGGCGCGAATGTTCGCCCAACCTTCGGGGACGTTTCGTCCTCGGGTTCTGATACGATCAAGGGCCGGCGGGGGGCCGGCGCGCGATACTCAGGGCGGCGACCCCCATGTCGCGACTCCGCCGTGCAGCGAGATCCGTCCCACTGGCCAGACCTTAGCCGACAGCCAGACCGACGCAATGGACAGCACCGACAGCCGCGACCTTCTTAGCCAACCCAACGCGGCCCCGTCGCCGCAGCCTGCCGCCCGCCCGCGGCTGTCTTCCGACGAATTCCAACTGGAAGCCGTGGGCCTTACGAAGAGTTACCGGAAAGCTTCCGTGGAGATCCCGGTACTCAAGGAAGTGAATCTGGCCGTGGGCCGCGGCGAGTTCGTGGCGATTGTGGGGCAGAGCGGCTCCGGGAAGAGCACCCTGCTCCACCTTCTGGGAACCCTCGATGCCCCCGACGATGGAAACGTCTTCTTCGACGGCCGCCGCATCGACAACCTCCCCACCGCCGAGCGCGACCGGCTCCGCAATCAGTGCTTCGGGATGATCTTTCAGTTCTATCACCTCTTGCCCGAGCTTACCACGCTGGAGAACGTATTGGCTCCCCTGATGATCGGAAAGAGCGTGCTGGGCTTTTTGCGGCGCCGCCGGGCCTATCGATCGGCCGCCGAGCGACTGCTGGGGCTGGTGGGCCTGTCGCACCGCTTGAAGCACCGGCCGCGCGAGTTGTCGGGCGGGGAGATGCAGCGGGCGGCGATCGCCCGGGCCCTGGTCGCCGGGCCCGAGCTGCTCTTGGCCGACGAGCCCACGGGGAACCTCGACCGGGCCACCGGGCGGGAAATCCTCGAGCTGCTCTGCTCCTTGAACCGGCGGGAAAACCTGACTATAGTCATGGTTACTCACGATCACGCCATTGCCGAGCGGGCCGACCGGGTGGTCCGCCTGGTGGATGGCCAGATTGAAGGAGCGTGAGAATTACCATGGCACTCAAGGTCCACATCGACGGAACTCTTTACGACAAAGAGGACGCGAAGATCAGCGTCTATGACCACGGGCTGCTGTACGGCGACGGGGTCTTCGAGGGAATCCGCAGCTACTCCGGCAAGGTGTTTCGGCTCCAGGAGCACTTGGACCGCTTATGGAACTCCGCCAAGGCCATCTGGCTGGAGATCCCCATCAGCAAGGACCAGATGGCCAAGGCGATCCGCGACACGTTGGCCGCCAACGGGATCGAGGACGGCTACATCCGCGTGGTGGTGACCCGGGGGGTGGGAACGCTGGGCCTCGATCCCAACCGGTGCAGCCACCCCCAGGTGATTGTCATTACCGACTATATCTCGCTATATCCGGACGATTACTACCGCAACGGCCTGGAGATCATCACCGTCAGCACGGCCCGGAATCACCCGGCGGCACTGAACCCGCGGATCAAGTCGCTCAACTACCTCAACAATATCCTGGCCAAGATCGAGGGACTCCAGGCCGGCTGCATCGAGGCCCTGATGCTCAATCACAAGGGCGAGGTGGCGGAGTGTACGGGCGACAACATTTTCGTGGTCCGCAACGGCAAGATCCGCACGCCGCCTATCGATGCCGGAATCCTGGAGGGCATTACCCGGGAAGCCGTGATCGGCCTGGCCCGCCAATCCGGCATCGAGGTCGCCGAAGTGCCGCTCACCAAGCACGACGTGTACATCGCCGACGAGTGCTTTCTGACGGGCACCGCGGCCGAGGTCATCCCGGTGGTCAAGGTCGACAGCCGCAAGATCGGCGACGGCGCCCCCGGCCCCATCACCCGCGACCTCATGGAACGCTTCCACCGGCTGGCGCGGAGTTAAGCATTCCGGTGATCCGTTGAGGAGTCCTGAACGATGGACGGCTTCCGGCTGCTATATGGGCTCCGCCTGAGTAACGTTCTCTCCTACGGCCCGAAGGGCGAGTACATCGCCCTTGAGCCCCTCAACGTCCTCATCGGCCCCAACGGGTCCGGCAAATCCAACCTCATCGAGGCGATCAGCCTTTTGAAGGCGGCACCGAGCGATTTGACGGCACCGATCCGCGCAGGCGGGGGCGCACCTGAGTGGATTTGGAAAGGCGAAGGAGAGCGGAGACTTGCGATCGAGGTCGACGTTGGCCCGTCCTCGGTTCCGATCGGGACATTCCTGCACTATGGGCTCGGGCTGGCAGTTGCTGGCCCAAATCCACAGATAGTCCTGGAGGTAGTCGAGTCCGTTGCAGACGCTGGTGCCCATAAACTGGTTGCGAACCCACTATATCTGAATCGAGATGGGCGCGCAACCCTCTCGACCCGCGTACTGGTGCCGACAAAACCGAAGCCATCGTTCGAAGATCAAGTCTCGGAATACAACCCGCCCGGCGGAGTGAGCTGGACACACTCCATCCTTTCCCAACTCCGGGATCCCCTGCATTATCCCGAAATCACCGTGTTGGGCGGACGGCTCTCGGGGATGGCACTCTTCCGCAGCATCGGCATGGGGCGTGATTCCAGGCTGCGCGGCCCCCCCCGGGCCGACGAACCGGCGAGTTTTCTTACGGAGGACGGCCGGAACTTGGGGGTCGTTCTCAGCGACCTCTTGAACCAACCGCCAACCCGGAAACGACTTCTCAGTGAACTTCAACGCTTTTCCTGGTGGATCGAGAACATCACCACCAAGACCTACGCGAACACGGTCGAGACATCTCTCCACGAGCGTGGGTTCGCGCAATCCATCCCCTCGGTTCGTTTGTCGGATGGGACGTTGCGGTACCTGTCCCTGTTGACGATTCTTTGCCATCCCACCCCCCCACCGCTGGTCTGCATCGAGGATCCCGAGGTCGGCCTGCATCCCGATATCCTGCCGCACCTGGCGGAATTGCTCATTGAGGCGTCGCAGCGGATGCAACTCATCGTCACCACGCACTCCGACATCCTCGTTTCCGCCCTTAGCGAAGTTCCTGAGGCGGTCGTGGTGTGTGAGCGAGACGATGCGGGAACGCACCTGCGGCGCCTCGATAAGGAGTCGTTGGATGAGTGGCTGAAGAAGTACACGCTTGGCGGGCTCTGGTGCATGGGTGAGTTGGGAGGCAACCCGTGACCCGAGAATCCTCGTGCGGATCCGCGCTTCCGTAGTCCGAACCAAGGCTTCCTACTGCGACCGGCTGCTGAAGACCCTGGCTGACCACATTGAGGCCGCCCGCCCGGGCCGCGAGTCGTAAGCCCGCAGACCACAACAACGGCTAACACCGGCCGCGGTCGCCCGCACAATTGTCCTGACCGTCCCCTGACCGGAGAACCCGCCGTGGAGTGGATCAAGTACCTTTTCGATGTGTTCCTCCACCTCGACCAGCATCTGGCCAAGGTCCTGTGCGACTACGGGACGTGGACCTATCTGATCCTGTTCGGGATCATCTTCTGCGAGACGGGGCTGGTGGTCACGCCGTTCTTGCCCGGCGATTCACTCCTGTTTGGCGCGGGGGCCTTGGCCGCAAACGAGCAGTTGGAGAATGCGCTCAACCCGCACCTCTTGTTCCTGCTTCTTAGCGTCGCCGGGATCCTCGGCGACACCGTGAACTACTGGATCGGGGCCTACGTCGGGCCGCGGGCGTTCAGCGGCGAAATCCGATTCCTCAAGAAGGCGTACCTCGACCGCACGCACCGGTTCTACGAGAAATACGGCGGAAAGACCATCATTCTGGCCCGCTTTGTGCCGATCATCCGCACCTTCGCTCCTTTCGTGGCGGGCATCGGCGCGATGAGCTACGGGCGATTCATCGTGTACAACGTCGTGGGCGGGATCGCCTGGGTGGGACTCTTCGTCTACGGCGGGTATTTCTTCGGAACGCGCGAGTTCGTGAAACGCAATTTCTCGCTCGTGATCGTTGCCATCATCGTCATCTCGGTCATGCCGATGGTGGTCGAGTTCATTCGCTCCCGACAGCATCGGGCGAAGTCGGACGGGGCCGACGCTGATCGCAGGTGACAACCCATTCTATTTGTCTTTCCCATTCCATCCTGTCGCTTGTATCTTTCGGGATCGAAGCGTTTTTCTAAGTGGAAACTTCTTCAAAGAGGCGTATATTTCTCTTGTCTGGCCCGGCCGGTGATTGACGCGTAGTAAGGCCAGCAGTACAATCACCTCCGTCTTAGTGGGCAGTCTCGTGTCCCCGGTTCTTCTACGGATACATGGTGGCGTGGGTGAGGTTGGGGATAGGGAGCCCCACCGGGATCTAGGAGATGCACCTTCAGCAGTTCGGCGCCGAGGTGGTCGTCCATGCGCCGGCGAAACTGAACCTGTTCTTCGAGGTGCTCGGTAGACGTGAGGACGGATACCACGAGGTCGAGACGCTCGTCG
>CAYTJV010000474.1:0-6177 GCA_964438165.1 uncultured Planctomycetaceae bacterium
AAAGCTATCTCGAAAAAGTCCTTCTCGGAGAATGACTTATGGTGCAATCGCCCTGCCCCCCGCGCCCAGCAAGCGGCCAAGCTGGATCGGACCACCTTTTCCACTTCGCGGCTGGCCGAGTTTTGTTCGCAAAAGGAACTCACCAACCAGACCGGGCACGGCCCGGACGAGTGGCCGTCCGCGATCCTGAAGGAACTGACTGACAACGGCCTGGATGCTTGCGAAAAGGCAGGCACCTCGCCGACTATCGACGTGAAGGTGGGCGAAGGCGGCATCACCATTGCGGACAACGGCCCGGGCATCCCCCCCGAAACAATTCACGGCATACTTGACTTCGCCGTCCGGGTTTCCAACCGCGAGGCATATGTGAGCCCAACGCGGGGCGCGCAGGGCAACGCCCTAAAGACGATTCTCGCCATGCCGTTCGTCCTGGACGGCGACACCGGCCGGGTGGACATATCGGCCCGCGGCCAGCGGCACGAAATCGCTTTTGCCGTCGATCCGATCCGCCAAGAGCCGACCATCAAGCACACCGCGCACCCCGACCGACTTGTAAAAAACGGTACTCGCGTTACGGTACGCTGGCCGAATTCAGCTTGCTCAATTCTCACCGACGCCAAGGCCCGTTTTTTACAATTGGCCGACGATTACACTTGGCTGAATCCCCACCTGACGCTCACCGTCGATTGGTTCGGTGACCGCGCCACGATCCCAGCGACGGCCCCCGACTGGCAAAAGTGGCTCCCCAGCGACCCGACTTCGCCACACTGGTATGGCAGCGAGGAATTCGCGCGGCTGGCATCGGCCTACATCGCGTATGACCGGGACCGTGGCGGCGACCGTTCGGTAAGGGAGCTGGTCCGCGAATTCCGGGGGCTGACGGGCACCGCGAAGCAAAAGGCCGTTCTTGAGGAGACCGGCTTAAGCCGGACCAACCTTTCCGCACTCGCCAACGGGGACGGCTTGGAACACTCCACGTTGCACAAGTTGCTTGCGGCGATGCAGGGGCATAGCAAGGCCGTCAAGCCGGCCTCGCTGGGCATCATCGGCGAGGCCCACATCCGGCGGCGCATGCAGAAGGCCGGTTGTCAGATGAAAACCTTCAATTACAAGAAGGCGGCGGTGGTCGGCGGCGACGGCTTGCCGATGGTGATCGAAACCGCTTTCGGCTGGCGTGGCGACGATTGCGAAGAGGACCGGCGACTCGTAACCGGCATCAACTGGTCGCCTGCCATCGGCAATCCCTTTCGCACGCTGGGAAGTGAGTATGGCGACGGGTTGACCGCACTGTTGGAGCGGCAAAGGGCCGGCGATGACGAGCCGGTCGTCTTCCTGTTGCACGTCGCCCACCCCCGCGTGCGCTACACCGACCGCGGCAAGAGCGCCGTGCTAATGAAGTAAGGAAAGAAACACATGGACGCCAGTACGATCATTGCGAGCATCGAATCCGTTACGAAGAAATGGACCAAGCAACGGAAACAGGAAGAGCGCGGCCGGGCGCGCTCCCGCCGCGAAGCGTTGACCAACAGCCGGGGGCCGTCGATCAAGTACGCCGCCGAGCGCGTGATGAAAAAAGCATACCTGAAGGCAAGCGACGGCGGTGGGCTCCCCGCATCGGCGCGGCAAATCTACTATGCCGCGCGCAAGGAGATCATGGAAGCGACCGGCAAGTCCGCGCTCGATTCACAATACTTCACTCAGACGATCTTGCCCGAATACATAGCCTCCCATCGCGAGGAAACGGCCGGCTGGGACATTACCTATGATGCCCGCGGCCATTTTGCCGAACCGCACACCGCGGTTATCACGCCGCTGGGCACCCTGGACGTGAGGCGCTACCTGGCAGACGTGGAAAACCATGTTATCGAAGAGCCCGACGCCGACAACATCATTGCCGACCGCATCCTCCGATTCCCCACGTGCGGCCCGCAGAACCGCTTTAGCGCCATGCTGTTCATTGAGAAAGAGGGCTTTATGCCGTTGTTTGCGGCGACCAAGCTAGCCGAGCGGTTCGACCTGGCAATCATGTCCACGAAGGGTATGCCCGTGGTTGCCTGCCGGCATCTGGCGGATGAACTGTGCGGCACTTACGGGATACCGCTACTGGTTCTTCACGACTTTGACAAGTCCGGCTTTTCCATCTTCGGCACCTTGGACGGGCGCAACAACTTGGACGAAGACCGCGTTGCACGTTACGAATACAAGCACAGCTTTGAAGTGATCGACTTGGGGTTGCGACTGACGGACGTGCGCGACTACAAGCTCGAATCGGAACCGGTACACTACAAGTCCGATCCATCGGGCAACCTCGCGGACAACGGGGCGACTGCTGAGGAGATCAAGTTCTTGTGCGGCGAATACCCTTGGACGCGCACCAGCGGCCGGCGCGTCGAACTGAACGCTTTCACGAGCGGCGACTTTATTCGGTGGATCGAGGCCAAGCGGAAGGCCCACCGAATCAAGAAGGTGATCCCTGACGTGGCGATCTTGGGAGCCGCCTACCGCCGCGCCTTGCAGATCGAGCTTGTGCGCGGCCAGCTTGACGGCATTGTCCAGGAGGCCAGCGAAGAGGCCCAGCAGGCGAAGCTCCCAGCCGACTTGGACCGTATCGTCCGCAAGGCGATCAAAGCCGATCCGGCCCAACCGTGGGACCGGGTTCTTGCCGGCCTTGCAGCCAAATTGTAAAAAACGAGCGCCCGCAAGGCGCAATTCTGCTTGCTAAAAACCGGACGCCGAACATTTGTGAAACTTACAATGCGGGTCGCCGACAACCGAAGCAATGAAACGGGGAGCTATCCGGAAGGACTTGATGAGGAGCCTACCACCCCTTGGACTGCCCCGGTCGATCGGCTGGCTGGCAGTATTGTGAACGGTGAGCGATGAGGCCCAAGGTCTATATCAACGGTCCCCTCACGTCCAGCGGCAACATCCTGGAGAACGTGGCCGGGGCCATCGACGCAGCCCGGGCGCTCATCGTGGCCGGGTTCGCTCCGTTCTGTCCGCACCTGTCCCACCATGTGGACCCGGCTGGGGAGATTCCACATTCCGTCTGGATGGAGGTTGACCTGCCTTGGGTGGAAGCGGCCGACGCCGTTCTCCGGCTGCTGGGCGAATCGGTGGGGGCGAATATCGAAGTCGAGCGGGCCGTCCAGATCGGCATTCCGGTGTTCACGTCGATGGGGGAGCTGGTGCGGCACTTCCAGCACCAGGCCGTGGGAGCGACGCCGTAGGACGCGATTCTAGGGCACGTGGCCGGGAAGGCATCACAGAACACCAACCGACCCGTTTGCGTCGATTCTCGTGCATCCTGGAGCGTCAGTTGCGGGGTTGGAGGGCGGAAACGGGCCCAAACCGAGGAATCTGCCGGTTTGAGGGCAACCGTCGGCGCCGTCGAGGGGCTGCGAAATTTCCGCAGGTGCGGAGCTGCTGCCCGAGGCGGAGCGGGAGGCGAAGAAACGGCAGAAAACAAGTACCGGAGGAAGCAGTCCCCAGCTTAGGGCAATCTTGCCACAAGCTGGGGAAGACCTCGGCAAGGCCACCGAGCAAGAGGAAGCAGGCCAAAACAGGGTAAGGCAATTTTGCCCTACCCTATCGAAGACCTCGCGAAGGGCTCGGTGGTGGCGTTCGTTTGGTCGCGAAACGGCGTGCGGCGGCATCTAACGCCGAGCCAGAAGGCGGCAATTGGTGCGGAGCTGCTGCCCGAGGCCGAGCGTGAGGCGAAGGGGAGAAAGAGTACGGGCGGCAAGGAAGCAGGTAGAGGCAGGCCAAAACAGGTTCCGGAAAAATTTTCGGAACCTATCGAAACCATCGGCGAGGCCCGCGAGCAAGTCGCCCGAATCGTGGGCGTCAACCCGCGATACGTCCAGGACGCGAAGACGATCCAGGCGGGCGACGCGGGGCAAGCTAGCAGATGTGTGCGAGCGGTTCGGAATCGAGTACCCGTCGATAGGGATAGGGAAACTTTCCCTATCCCTATCCGTGACGAATCGGCCCGCGTCCGGGCGATGGCCGCTGGAGCGAACGGTTCCCCGAGGTTCTCAAGCGGCTTCAGGAACTGGCGATCATCCAGTCTACCGAGTCGTCGAACCGCATCGAGGGCGTCACGGCGGCGCCGGACCGCCTCCGTGAGCTGATGGCCCAGAAGACCACCCCGGCCAATCGGTCCGAGGAGGAAATCGCCGGCTACCGCGACGTGCTGACCACGATCCATGCTTCCCGCGAGTACGTGAAGGTCCGCCCCGGCGTCATCCTCCAGCTTCACCGCGACCTGTACAAGTTCTCGGCCGAGCCCGGCGGGCACTGGAAGCAGGTCGATAACGAGATCGCCGACGTTCGCCCGGACGAGACCCGCACGACCCGCTTCCGCTGTGTCCCGGCGGTACTTAGCGTTGCATATGTCCATGCAGTTGCCGCACGCGCGGGCTATGCCTGTCAGGCAACCAGCAGTTCACCGTCGCGAGTCTTCGAGACTTGTCTGAGTCTTCCCGGCGTGGTCTCCGCGAACCTGGGGGTACACAGCGCGGAACAGATCCGCGGCAACGTACAGATGATCAAGGACTTCCGCCCGCTTGCACCGGAGGAAAACGCCGCCCTGCTGGCCCTTGGCAAGGACCTGGCCGCCAAGTGGGGCGAGCACTTCGGCCCGGTCAAGGAAAAGAAGACAGCGGGCAGCTACTGGGTCGAGGGCGACGGGCTGACCTTGCACGTGCGGCCGCTGGGCGACATCGACCCGCGCCAGGCGGAATTCGAGGTCACGACCCAAGGCCACATCTTCGCCCCCGCGGAGTTCGGCCTGGGCTACGTTCGCGTCAAGGGCTTTACGATCCAGCATTCCGGCAACTGCTTCCCCCGGCCCCAGCAAGGCGCCTTGTCGGCCATGCGCGGCCACCATTGGATCGTCGTTCGCCGGCACGTCAGGCGCGCCAGGGGCGGGGCCTGTCCTTTTGGCGGGCCACGAGTTGCCTCGTCAGCTCGCAATTGGCCTTGATCTGGAAATCGAACATCCCCACGGCGATGAAGTCGGCCCCGTTGCGGAAGGCATACGAAAAGCCCTGCCGCGGCAAGATCGCCCCGGCGGCGAGGATTTTGAAGGCGACCCAGGGCTTGGCTACCGTGTACATGAATTGGGCCGTCTCCTCCGCGTTGATGCACCACATGTTATCGTAAAAGCCCTTGCCGCCGTCGAGCCACATGAAGTCCTTGCGAAGCTCCTTGGGCGTGGCCGAGGGATACTCGTCGCTGTGGAACGTCTTGACGTAGAAGTCGCAGGGGATCTTCTCCTTTTCGCACGCCATGGGCACCAAGAGCGAGTGGCCGCCCACTCCGGCCGGGATGCCGTGGGCCTTGATAAGCTCCACGGCCTTGGCGATCAGCCGCACTTCCCCGGCCTTGACGAGCATGTCGCCGGCCGCGCCCCAGACGTAGAGGGCGGGCACGCCGGCATCGACCTGGCCTTTGATCTCGTCCTTGAGCTTCCGCTCGTCCTGGCCGATCTCCGGGTGGATGCTGGGAATGATCTGCATGTGGCCGCCGAATTCCTTGTTGTAACGGCGGACGAACCCGGCCCCGCTCTCGAAAACGGTGTTGATCCCGTTCTCTTCCGCCACCTTCAAGGTCTGCATGAGCTTCTCTTCGGTCACGTAGGCCCGGAACAATTGGTTGACGTAGTGCAGATCGCGGCAGTGCATGCACCCGGTGACCAGGTTGCCGCCCAGCATCAGCCGGCTGATTTTCGCCTTGCCGAGCATCCCGTAGGGCATGCCGTTGGCAAGGATTTCAGCAGGTTTGACTGGGGCGTTGGGCTTGGCCGGTTCCACTGCAAAGGCCCGGTCGGGATCGCCTGCCAGCATCGCGCCGGTGGCCGCCACGGTTGCCGCAGAAGTGCCGAGGAATCCACGCCGATTCAATCGGTCTTGGTTAGGCATTGTTCATCTCCACTTCCTTTGGAACATCGACGGCTTCCTGTTGGCCGACAACGGCACGGAAGCAAACACACGAATTATAGCCAACCTACTGGGGAACCGCAACTTCCCCCGCTGGAATAAAGTCACGGATCCACCATATAATGAGATCGGAATGCCTGGGAGCCAGTCCGTCGTGCCTCTCTGTTCCCTCCGTTCCCTCCTGTTCAAAAGTGACGCGGGAAACTCTCAACCACCGGGGACCCCAACCATGGCT
>CAYTJV010000475.1:0-6176 GCA_964438165.1 uncultured Planctomycetaceae bacterium
GCCGAGCATCTACCTCCATTCGGCCGCGGTGAAGTTCGCCGACAGGATGGCCGCCAAGGGCGAGCGCGTGCCGGATTTGGCCTTGGCCGGCGGATTCAGCACCGAGGACCACGTGTTCAAGGCCATTGCCCTCGGATCGCCGTACGTGAAGTCGGTCTGCATGGGCCGCGCGCTGATGATCCCCGGCATGGTCGGCAAGAACGTCGGTCTCTGGATGGATAGCGGCGGCCTGCCCGCCACCGTAAGCCAGCACGGCAAGTCGCTGCCCGAAATCTTCATCTGCTGGGAAGAGGTGACCAACATCGTGGGCAAGGACGAGATGTCGAAGATCCCGCTGGGAGCCATCGGCATTTACTCTTACGCGCAGAAGCTGAGCGTCGGCCTGCAGCAGATGATGGCCGGGGCCCGCTGCTTCAACATCCCGTCGATCAGCCGCCGCGAGCTGATGAGCCTCACCCGCGAGTGCGCCGACGTGACCGGCATCCCCTACCTCATGGACGCCTACCGCGAAGAGGCCGAAGCGATCCTCGATAGCTGATCCGCACGGTTCTTTCGCAAGAAAGCCGCGACCGGTGGTCGCGGTTTATGGCGAGTCAGGCTGCAACCATGGCCCCCTCTCCCACTTGCGGGAGAAGGGAGACTATAATACGCTTCCAATGGCAGGTCTCCGTTGAGAAGGAGGATAATGCGATGAAACGTGTGCTTTGGGTCTTTCTCGCTCTTGCGGCGACGGTTGTTTCCGTTGTAGCCGCCGAGCCGTGTGCTGCCCAGGCGAGTCACCGCCGCTTTTTGGACTATCTTCCGGTGGGATCGTATCTCGTATTGGGCTACCCCACGCAGGGAAGTGACTCGTACCAAGTCCAAATCCTAACCGCGAAACAGGTCGAACAGAGACCGGAGGAGTTCGCGCGCTTGGAGAAGATCAGGAAGGATCTCGCGGAAATCGAGAAGCGTCAGGACGACAAGGACGGGAAGCGCAGGGACGAACTGCGGACGGCGCTGCGTCAGAGCCAACTGAGCCGTCGAATGAGTCCCGTTTACGAGGTGACCGCGGTGGGGGAGGACTTCATTGAGCTGCGTCTTAAACTGTCGGCGACCGCTCAGAAAGTCGAAGTCCAATCAGGGATCGTTCTGCCCGCGGCACGCATCCGCGAAATCAAGCTTCCCACCGAGACGGATCGGCAAAGGGATCGCCCCCGCTGAGCCGGTCGGAATGTTTTTCGTCACCTGTAGGGAACGCCCTCCGTGGCGTTCCGTGAATCGCCGCAGACGCCGCAATGCCGCTCCCGGAACGCCACGGAGGTCGTTCCCTACAGTCTCCATGCCGAGAGCGCGGCAACGCCGCATGACGGCACGCTGTCGGTTCTTTATGACGTCGAGCCCTCGACCTGTGCGATTTCTTCGGTGGTCAAGCCGAAGAGATCGTAGATGAGCCGGTCCAGCCGACGGTCGGTGGCTTCGAGCTGTTCGCACAAGGCGGACCTCTCCGGCGCCGCTGGGGCCGCACGCTGCCGCCGCGTCAAGGCGACCATGGTTCGGGCGAGTTCGGCGATCTGGTCGTGCCGCGCCCGCTGGTCCGCCTGGGAGAAGTCGATCCGCCGGATCGGCGTCCGGGCGAGTACGCGGCCGTTGATTTCCAGGCCCACCCCGCGCCGCTTCGCATGGTGCTGATACCACTTCCAGAGCAACCGGCAGTTGAGCAGTCCGCACAGGTAGTCCAGGCTCTCCGGCGTGCTCTCCGAAGGCACGAAGACGTTGATGCTGAAAGGAACATAGGCCGGTTCCTGAAGGGACACGAACGCCGGCCGGCGCGCGAACTGCAGCGCGAGGATCTTCGGCGACTGCCAAATCCGCTCCTCGCGAGGCCAATGGAGGTGCCACCAGCGGTTCGCTCCCTCGCGGGTCTCGCGCCGCGCCTCCATGACGGGACGGAATCGCTCCAAGTGCGATTGGAGCCGCGGATAGCTCGCGATGTCGGGACAAGTGCCCTTGGTCGAGTAAACGAGCTGCAAGGAAGGGCGCTCCGCGATGCCGTAACGCGTCACGTCGCAAAGGTCGTAGTACGGCCGCAATAGTGCCCGTTCCTCAGGCGAAAGGGCAAGAAGTCTCAACTCCGTGGGCCTGAGGGCGAATACCCCTTCGCCCACCTGCCAGCGGTTGCCGAATGCGGCGTTGGTCTTGGCGTTGATCGCCGCCGGGTTCTCGGCGATCCCTTGACGAACGATACCCAACTCGCCGAGCGACGGCCACCGGCCGATTTTCGCCAGAAGTTCATCGGCCGGAGGTTCGAGATCCACCCGGTCGGCGCGGAAAAGCTGCTGGGCGGTCTTCTCGAACACGATCACCGGCTGCTTGCCGGCAACCGCGTCCTCGGCGGTTGCGGTTGAAGCCGGCGGCAATCGCTTGATCGTGATTGGCCGGGAGCTCGCGTCTTTGGTGATGCGAACGATCGAATGCCGGCCAACGACCTTGGGAAAGATCGCGAGGTCGTCCAACAGGAAAACCTCGTCCAGGTGCGCTTCATCGCGGAGGGCGGTCACGAGTTTCTCCGCACCGGCCCCCGACGTCCAGTACGCGCTGACGATGAACGACAACACCCCGCCGGGCCTCAACAGTTCCAGGCCGCGATGGAGGAAGTAGTACCACAGGTCCATGCGGGCCGAGCGGTACTTGCGGCCGAACCCCGTGCTCGCAAGGGCCTCCAGAAGGATCTTGGAACCCCGTTCGCGGCGATAAGGCGGATTGCCCAGCACGGCGTCGAACCCGCCGCCTTGCGCGCCGACAATGCGGGGAACCGCGTCGGGCCCGATCAAGGCGTCGCCGCACTTGATGTTGGTTGCGAGGCGATCGAGCGTCTGAGCGCCGATCAGCTCAGGAGGCGTAAAACGATAACTTGGGCAGCCACCCGTAGGACGGATTGGCAATCCGTCCGTCTTTTCCCGGACGGATTGCCAATCCGTCCTACGATAAGCCGATTCGTCCAGCATCTGAAGCACGAGGGCGAGCTTGGCCGCTTCGACGGCCTGGGGGTCAAGGTCCACGCCGAAAACGCTGCTCAAGAGAATCCGCCGCCGCTCGGTTGTCGTCAAACGCCAATCGCCGCCCGGCGTGCGGCACAGACGCGGATTGCGTCCCCGCGCCCACCGCTCAGGGCCGTTCTCCAGGTAGTGATCGCGGCGCCAGTCCAAGAGGAACTGATAAGCCCCGATCAAGAACGAGCCAGCCCCACAGGCCGGATCGAGAATCCTCAGGCGCGCGGCTTGGCGCGGCTTCTTCCCAGCCAGCAGCGGCCCGACGGCATGGCGGACGATGTAATCGACGATGTAGCCGGGCGTGTAGTACACGCCCGCCGCCCGCTTGGACTCGGGACTGCGCTGGGCAAGCTCCCGGGCCAGCCGCCGCTGCCGCGCTTCAATGTCGTCCACGGAATCCCTGGCCCCGCGTAGCGGCGATTCGGCGACAGGCCGCGGACCGCAACGCGCGGACAACGGCCTGCGACTTCTGCCCGTGCCCAAGGGCGAGTCCCACTCGAAATGATACTGCATGATTCCGGGACCACCCAATGTCGTTTGGAAACGTGGCAAACCGTCCGCGATGATACCGCACAAGCATCTCGCATTCCAAGGGAGGCAGGGGTACAATCCATCGGATCGGGCAGCCAATTGCCGCTTCCATTCGCCCAGTTCCGGAGAAACCTGTACGATGAAAATCGCCGTTCTCAACGGAAGCCCGAAGGGGATGACCAGCGTCACGATGCAGTACGTCCTCTTCCTCAGAAAGAAGCTCCCGCAGCACGAGTTCACCATCCTCTCGGTCTGCCACGACATCAAGAAGCTCGAAGAAGACGAGGCCGCGTTCGGCGAGGTGATCCGGGCCGTGGAGGCAGCCGATGCGGTGCTCTGGGCCCTGCCGGTCTACGTGTTTCTGGTGCCCGGCCCGTACAAACGGTTCATCGAGCTGGTGTTCGAGCGATCGGCCCAGGCGGCGTTCCGGGAAAAGTACGCGGCGGTGCTCACCACCTCGGTCCGCGTCTTCGACCACGCCGCGCATGACTACTTGAGCGCGATTTGCGACGATTTGGAGATGCGCTACTTCGGCGAGTTCTCGGCCGAGATGTACGACCTGCTCAAGCAGAGCGAGCAGCAGCGACTCGTTTCGTTTGCGAAGCAGCTTCTGGAGGCCGTCGCGCGGCAGGCGCCGACCGCCGTGCGGCACGAGCCGCTCAGGCCGAGTTCATGGGAATACCAGCCCGGCGAGCCGGAGCGGAAAATCCGCACCGGCGACCTGAAAATCCTGGTGCTCACCGACGCCCAAACCCACCAGACGAATCTCCAACGCATGGTCGCACAACTCTGCCGGGCCTTCGCCGAGCCGCCGGAGGTGATCAATTTGCACGACGTGACGATCCGGGCCGGGTGCCAGGGGTGCATCCACTGCGGGTTCGACAACGAGTGCATTTACCGCGAAGCAGACCAAATCTACGAGGTCTACCAAAAGATCAAGGCCGCCGACGTGATCGTCGAGGCGGGCGCGATCCGCGACCGGTATCTTTCCGCGCGGTGGAAGCTCTTCTGGGACCGCGGGTTCTTCAACAACCACATGCCCATCCTGGTCGGCAAGCAGGTCGGCCGTCTCGTTTCCGGCCCCTTGCGCCAGCTCCCGATCCTGAGACAGATCCTGGAAGCCTCGGCCGCGTTCCAGCAGGCTAACCTGGCCGGGATCGTCACCGACGAGTGCGGCGACTCACGCGAGCTTGACCGCCTGATCGACCAGCTCGCCGAGCGGCTCATCGAGTGCGCTGCAACTGGCTACATCGCCCCGCCCACGTTCTTTGGCAAGGCGGTCCACAAGGTGCTCCGCGACGAGATCTGGGCCGGGCTCCGCGTGATCTTCCAGGCCGACCACAGATACTACACCAAGCACGGTCTCTACGACTTCCCCCGCCGCAGCCTCAAGACCCGCCTTTCCGACGCCTTCTTCACCCTCCTGCTGAAGATCCCCAAGTTCCGCAACGAGTTTTCCAAGCGCACGCGTACGGAAATGGTCAAGCCGCTGGCGAAAGTGGTGGAAGAGGCGTAATCAGTCGCGGCAATCCGTCGTCTGGCACTCTTGTCAGCGGCTTGTTAGACTGGACTTGGTCAGGGGCGTAGGTGCTATTTCTCGAGGCTCCCATGGGCGACGTAGCAACCACGGCCAAGAAGGTCCTGGCGAACGTGGAAAAGGTGATTGTGGGCAAGCGGCGGCAGATCATCCTGTCGCTCGTCTCGTGGCTGTGCGAGGGGCACATCCTGCTGGAGGACGTGCCGGGCGTGGCCAAGACCATTTTGGCCCGGGCCCTGGCCAAGAGCATCGGCGCCTCCTTCAAACGCATTCAGTGTACGCCCGACCTGCTGCCCACCGACGTGACCGGGGCCTCGGTGTTCAACCCGCGGACCACGGACTTCGAGTTCCGCGCCGGGCCGATCTTCGCCCAAATCGTGCTCACCGACGAGATCAACCGGACCACGCCCCGCACGCAGTCGGCCTTGCTGGAGGCGATGGCCGAGCGGCGGGTGACGGTCGACGGGGTGACGCACGAGCTGGCGCCGCCGTTTCTGGTCATCGCCACGCAGAACCCGATCGACCACGAGGGGACGTTCCCGCTCCCCGAGGCCCAGTTGGACCGCTTCCTCATGCGGTTCAGCCTCGGCTACCCGACCCTCGACGAAGAGCTGAAGATGCTCGAAATGCTCCAGCGGCGCCACCCGATCGACGACGTGCAGCCGGTCGTCAGCGCCGAGGAGCTCGTTGCGGCGCAGCGGGCGGTGCGCGAAGTCCACGTCGACGAGAAGGTGCGCCGCTACCTGACGCAAATCGTCCACCAGACCCGCAGTTGCGAGGACCTCAGCCTGGGCGGCAGCCCGCGGGCCTCGATCGCCCTGTTCCGCTGTGCCCAGGCCCTGGCGGCGGTCTCGGGGCGGAATTACGTGCTGCCGGATGACGTGAAGAAGGTCGCCCCCCCGGTGCTCACCCATCGCGTCATCGTGCGTCCGGAGAGCCGGCTCCGCAAGATGACGGCGGCGGCGATCGTCGAAGACCTCATCGAGGACGTCCCCGTGCCGATGCTGACGAGTGCGCTGAATATCCCGTAGTCTCACGCAAAGGCGCAAAGGGAGGAGGAGGATGAGCGAATGGTT
>CAYTJV010000476.1:0-6158 GCA_964438165.1 uncultured Planctomycetaceae bacterium
GAAGTGCGCCGATTCGTGTTTCCAGCGGATGAGACATGAGTAGGGGTTAGGGGTCAGGGGTTAGGGATGAAGGATGAGAGATGAAGGATGAGGGATGAGCGATGAATACCCGAAACCAATGGTCGCCGCTTTACAGATCGACGTGCCCACTATGCAACGATGTGACAACATGGAATCCCTCATCTTTCATCTTTCATCTTTCATCTTTCATCTTTCATCTCTCATCTCTCATCCTTCATCCTTCATCCTTCATCTCTCATCTCTCATCCTTCATCCCTCATCCATTCTATGCCATTCCGCCCAGTTTTCGTAGCACCCATTCGATCACCAGCAGGACGAGAAAGGCCAAGAGCACGGGCCAGGAGTTCCACAGCGGGCGCGGCGGAAACGACTCGATGGGGACCTGGCGGCCTTCGGGCAGCTCGTCGAGCAGTCGGTCGGACGTGGCGAGGGTGTAGAACCGTCCGCGGCTCTGGTCGGCGGCGAGCTGCATTTCGTGGGTATCGGTTTCTACGTGGGCGAACTCGCCGGGCGGGGCGACGACGGTGAAATCGGCCGCCGGCGCGCCGCCGGCAAGCTGCGGCACGGCGACCCAGGCGTGATACGAGCCGATCGGCAGGTTCTCGATCGAGGCTTCGAACAGTCCGCGGCCGGCGCTCGTGCGCCGAAGCGGCACGCGCTGCGTTTTTCCGCCGGAAGACTCGACGACCACGGTCACGCCGTCGTCTTCGGCCGGGGCAAGGGCCTCGTCGTGGAAGCGGACTCGCAGACGCACCGGATCCCCTTGCCGATACTCGCGGCGGTCGGCGCGGAGCGTTGCCGCGCGGTCCCCCTCGGCGAGCTTGGAACGGGCCAGGTAGCGGATGGTTTGCAGCCAGTAGCGGGCGAAGTACAGGTCGCCCACGCGGAATCGCCACCGCCACGTCTCGTCGGTGGCGTGGAAGAGTACCTTGCCGGCGCCCACGTAGTGCATTACGAAGATCGGCAGCGGACGGCCCTCGCGCGTGCGGCGCGTTGGATGCTCGGCCAGCACGCGGGCCCCCGGCTTCAGCTCCGGCACTTCCAGCATCCAATCCAACGGGGCGAGCCCGCGCCACACGGCGGCGTTTTCACCTCGATCGTCGGCCAGTTGCAGCATTGGCGTGCTGAGGCCAAGCTCCGTCGGCCGCACCACGAAGCGCTCACTGAGCGGCGTGTCGGCTGCCGGAATTTGGACCATTGCCACGTCCATCGGCAACAGCTTCGCCAGGGGCGTGTTGCGAAAGGCCATCGGCATGAACTTCGGCCCGGCAATGCACACCAGCGCCCCGCCCTTGCCCGGTTGATCGACGAAATCGGCAAGGTTCTGGAGCATCCCCGGACTCAAGAGGCCCGGATCGGCGTCGCCGAGAACGATCACGTCGTAACGGAACAGCTCGTCGCGCCGCACCGGAAAGCTGCGCAGCGCCGCCGAATCCTGCTCGGCGTGCTCGGGATCGGCATTCTGGAGCACGGTCTTGAGCTCGATGGTCGGGTCGCGGACGAGCATGTTGCGCAGGTAGCGGTACTCGTAACTGGGATCGGCCTGGACCAACAGCACGCGGATCCGCTCCTTGCGCACGCGGACGGTGGTCTCGACGCGATTGTTCTCGGTCTGCAACTCGCCTTCCTGCGGCTCGACCTCCAGCACGTAGCGAAACACCCCCTCCTGCGTGGGCCGGTGCGCCAGGCGGACCGGCTGCGATTGACCGTCGGGAGCGAGGGTCACGTCGGTTTTCGCCACGGGGTCCTGCTGGCCCTCGCGGCGAAGCGACACGTGGGCCGTGCGCCCCGGATAGCCGCCGGCCGTGAGCTTCGCCTCGAAGTAGACCACGTCGCCCAGAAAGACCGTGTCGTCGACCAAGAGGTCGCTGAGCTTGACGTCGCGGGCCGGCTGATCGTCGCCGAAGCCGACGAAGTACAGCGGCACGCTGCGGCGGCGGGCGTAGGCGGCCGCATCGGCCAGGCCCGGCCCCTCCGTGTTGATGCCGTCGGTCAGCAGCACCACGGCCGCGGGAGCATTGCCACGGAGCTCATCGAGCACCGAGCGGACCGCGGCGCCCAGGCGCGTACACGTGCCCGACGGCTCGCTGGTGCGAAGCTCGGCCGCCAGTTGCTCCGCCGACGAAGCCGAGGAAAGCCGCGGGCCGCTGAGGTAATACAGACGCAGCTTGTACTCCTGTTCGAGCTGCCGGAGAAACGCCGCGCTATCTTCCAAGAGCAGGGCCCGGGCCAGGTTCCAGCGCGTGAGCCGGTCGAAACCCGCCCCTTCTGCCCGCGATTGGAGCCCACGCCGAACCGCGTCGGGATAGCGGTCGGCGATCGTCATGCTCAGCGAGTCGTCGACCACCAGGGCCACGTAAGGCAGCCCGGTCCGTTTCAGCGACAACACCACTTGGGCCAGCATGAACGCCGCGATCGCCAGGAGCATCAGGCGGATCGCCACCAGGGCCGTGCGAAACGCCGGGCTCGCGCGGCGATTCTCCCGGACGTAGGTGGCTACAACGATCGCTACGATCAGCACCAGCACGATCAGGCTGATCCAGGGGGGGCAACCCCACGACGATTCCAGGCTCCAGGCCGGACCCGCGCCGGTCCCGGTCGTGATGCCGAGCAGCCGCTCGATCCAATTGGGCAGCGGGCTAGTCATGGTGTCCGAACCGCCGGGCCAGGAACGTTTCCACGAGCAACAGCATGAGCACGCCGCTGAGCAGCTCTTTGGCCCACGGGCTGGACCGGCTCGTGCGGCCGAAAACCGGCCGATCGAAGTGCTGCCACGACGTCTGGTGGACAAACGGGATGCCGGGCCACAGCTCGCTTCGCAACTGTTCGACGGTGAGCGCCGCCAGATCGCTCTCGGCCGGATCGACGTTCACCGCAAAGGCGTCGGCGCGCGAGATCGGCGGATTACCCTGCCCGAAGGACGGGTTGGAAACCCATCCTACAGAATAGACGCCGCTGGTCATCGTGTCGGCGAAGCTCCACACGTTCAGGTCCGACTCCCGGCGCGAACGGACCGACTCGTTGCGCCCGCGGGGATCGCGCACGACAACCGCCGCCTCGCCGAGGTTTGCGGGAAGCGTGCCTCCGATCGGCTCGCCCACCACGACGTTCCGCCTCTCGATCTGACCGCGGATCGCGAAGCCGAGCATCTCTTGAACCAGCGGCACGTAGCTGGGCCAGAGCGGCAGATACGTCCACGTGGTGTCGGCCGACGTGGCCACCAGCACGACGCGGCCGCGGCCGATCGGCTCCTCGACGATGAGTGGGTCGCCGGAGGCCAACGCCAGGGCCACCCGGGCCTTCGATCGCTCGGCAGCGACAAGGCGAATGTGCTTCCTCACCGGGGCGGTCAACAGGCCGGAGCGCTCGCGACCGCGGAACGCCTCGACCATCGGATGGCGATAGTCGAGCGGATTGAGGCGGGTTTCCAGGCGGTCGACGATTGGGCCCAGCCGAGCCGGCAGAAGACGAATCCGCCCAGGGCGCTCCCCGCCCAACTCGGCGTTGTAACGCTCCGCCTGGACCCGATCGCCCAGGAAGAACACCAGATTGCCGCCGCCGCTGACGTAGGTCTCCAGGAGGCGGGCTTCGGCGGCGGTGAACTGGGCCACGTCGGCCAGGAAGGTGCAATCGTAGCGTTCGAGGCTCAGCTCGGCCAGGCGGCTTTCGGCGACGACTTCGGGACGCACTAAACAACCTTCCGTGATTCCAGGAGACTCGCCTGTAGGGAACGCGCTGCGTGGCGTTCCGGGAGGTGGAGGAGCCGCGTCCATGGCGATTCCCGGAACGCCACGGAGGGCGTTCCCTACAGGCGAAAGGGCCAGCGCCAGGTAGCGCGTTGCCGCGTCCGACGCGCCAGCCGACGACCGCCCGTCGACGCACAGCACCGGAATCGACCCCTTCACCGGCACGGCGATCCAGCGGTGATTGTCGACCTCCAGCAAATCGCCTGCGGCGCGAACTTCCAGGACGTGATCTCCGGGGCCCTCGAAGCGGTACGAGAACTTGACCGACGCCTCCCCGGTGGCGGGAATGTCGATCGCCTGCTGCGTCACCCGGCGGCCGTCGGCCCATAGCTCGACCGGCTGACGTGGGCGGGCCTGCGGCGGGAAGCTCTTGATCGTGGCCTCGATCTCGAAGTCGCGCGACAGTGTGGCAAACGGCTCCCGGGCTCGGATGGCGGTGACGGCCAGGTTCTCCGCGTCCGGCTGGCCCACGTCGATCACCACCAGCGAGGCCGCCTCGGCCAGGCGCTCGCTTCGCGCCCGGAAGTCGGCCTGCATGGCCGCGTCAGCGCGATCCATGTCCCAGCCGACGCGGCCCAGGTCGGTGAGGAAGTAGATTTCTTCGCGCGTCAGCCGCGGTTCCTCGCGGCGGGCCGCCAACAGCACCTGCTCGACCTCCTTGAGCGTGCCGGGCAAGTCGGCCGTCGCGTGCGGCAGTTCCAGAAGGCTGAGTTCCTTGAGAAAGTCGCGCGATTCCAAGGCCGGCTTCCCCACCACGACGCGCGGCGGGCTGCTCATGAGCACCAGCGTGAATCCGTCGCCCTGGGAGCCTTCCTGGACGATCCGGGCGGCGATTTCCTTGGCCCGCTCGAATCGCGACTTGTCGCCCGAGGTATAGGCCATCGAAAACGATCCGTCCAGGACCAGCACGCGGTGTCGCCGCTCGCCCGGCGCTGCGGCGAGTCCCCCGCGGTCCTGGATCGGCTCGGCCACGGCCAGCACGACCAGCAGCACGATGAGCGTGCGCACGGCCAAGAGCAGCCAGTGCTCCAGCAAAAGCCGCCGCCGCTTCTGCCGCAACGCCGCCGCCAGATACTCCATGGCCGCCCAGGTCGTCTCGCGGAAGCGCCGCTGGCTCCACAAATGAATGAGAATCGGCGCCGCCGCGGCCGCCAACCAAGCGAGCATGGCCGGATGGGCGAGCGTGAATGCCAGGGGATATTGTAAATTGCAAATTGCAAACTGCAAATTGCAGATTGAGTTTGCGATCATGATTTAACACCAGACGATTCTTTGGGCTAAACGGCGTCAACTTGGGACGTTACGACCTCCCTTTCCCCACCGGCCCCGTGCCGGTGGACACGGGTTTGGCAACTACCGCGGCGATGCCACGTCGACTTTCACCATGGCCGCTTCTTCGCTCTTCCCCACCGGCCTCGTGCCGGTGGGAACGGGTTTGGCAACTACCGCGGCCACGTAGTCATCAAACCCATTTCCACCGATACGGGGTCGGTGGGGATTTCGTTGGATCGGTCGCTTCCCAGTAGTCGCCAAACCCGTTTCCACCGACACGGGGTCGGTGGGGATTTCGTTGGATCGGTCGCCTCCCAGTAGTCGCCAAACCCGTTTCCACCGACACGGGGTCGGTGGGGAGCGCGCCTTGCCGAGGTTTTGGCGGGCCTCACTGCGTTCGGCCCGCCCTACGATTTCGCCCGCTCTCCCCCTCTCCCTTCTCTCCTCTCCCCCCTGCCTACTACCTACTCCTCTTCAACCTCGACGCCAAGTAGCTCGACAAAGCCAGTTCCAGCGAGCGATCGGTTCGCATCAGCACGTAGTCGATTTGCGCCAAGCGGCAGCCCTCTTGGAGCCGGCGGAGGTAGCGGTCGAACTGGTCGAGATACGCCCGACGCAGGGCCCGGGGCTCGACGATCACGTCGGCCCAGCCCTCCAGGCCGCGGAACCGGGTCGCGTCGTGGAACGGGAAGTCCAACTCGGCCGGGTCGAGCACGTGGAACAGGATCACCTCGTGGCGGCGATGGCGGAAGTGCTTCAGTCCGGCGAGCATCGAGTCGACCTCGTCGAACAGGTCGCTGAGGATGACCACGATCCCCCGCCTGCGAAAGCGCTCGGCCAGGTCGTGGAAGATCGGACCCACGGCGGTCTTCCGCTCGGGGAGCGACTCTTCCATGACGCGAATCAATTCTTTCCAGTGCGACGGGTTGCTGCTCGGGCGAACCGAGGCGCGGACTTGGTGGTCGAAGGTGACCAGCCCCACGCTGTCCTGCTGCTGGAGAACGAGGTATGCCAGCGCCGCCGCCACGCAGCGGGCGCAATCGAGCTTCGACATGGGGGCCGCCGCGCTTCGGTCGCACACGCTCTCGCTGGTGTCCACCAGCGGCGCGCCATACAGCG
>CAYTJV010000477.1:0-6135 GCA_964438165.1 uncultured Planctomycetaceae bacterium
CTGTGGAATGCGGTCGAAGTCGCCGACCACCTGAGCCCGATAAACGCTTCCCCCCGCACACACGTAGGGGATGAGGTCCTTCATCTCGGGGAGGGTTACGATCCCCTTGGAGTACAGCCAGGTCTCGTACCGGAAGCTCTCGTCGGCCTGGTTGGGGTCGTCGGGACGCTCGGAAATGATTCGGTCGACGATTTCCGTTGGATCGACATTCCCTGTGTCGTTGCCTGATCCCGTTGATTGCCCGCCAGTTGTTGATCCACCGCTAGCTGTCGGCGCCTTCGTTGGATCAACCTTCCCTGTGTCGTCGCCTGATCCCAGAATCCCGGAAAGCATCGCGGAGAGCACCTCTCGGGATGCCAAATTGACGTTGACTCGACCCGGCGTCGCGGACGAGGAACCGACAGTGCAATTGTCCAGCAGCTTGGGCAAGAAAGTGTTCGACAACGCCGGGGCATCCGGGAAGGGCGTCTCCAAGATCACGTCTCGACTTTCTCCCTTGATCCTCGCCTGGACTCGCACACCAACCAAATCGAGCACGGAGGTGGTGAGAGTGCGGCTGAGGGGCCGGTCGAGGTCGGGTTCGCAACCCTCCAGTGGGCGGCCCGGCGAAGTGTTCTCTTTCGCAACATCCTTGCCCTGACGCCAAGCGACGATGAAAGTCGCCCACTCGGCGCCGAGGACCGGTTCTAAGGCTTCATAAAGCTCCTTCGCTTTTTCGTATTTGTTGAGGTCGATCTTCGCCTGCCCATCGGACCGGCGGTTGGCTTCCTGGCTGTGGAGCGTCAAACAGGCCGCCCAGCCGGAATTCATCGAGCCGTCGGAGCTGCCGGCGTCGGCGATCATCGTGCCGCTGGATTCCGCGCGGTCGACGAGGTAGTTGCGATTCGTGTCCATGCCGAACAGGAGCGACGGTGTTACCCCGCGGACCAGCAGGAGTTCTTCCATGGTGTCGAGCGGCCCGTTCTTGGTTGCGTAAGCGGGGGAAAGCGCGGCGTAGCTCTCGATTTCGGCGCCGTAGTCGCGAACCTCGTCGTCGAGATCGATCCAATCGAGGATCGCATCGGCGACGTCCTCGGTCATGCCGGGCAGGGCCATGAGGATCTGTCGTCCCGCGTCGCTGCCGCCAGGGACTTTCTGTTCCATTTCGAGGAGCATGTTGAGGTTCAGTCGCGCCGACTCGTCCTCCAGACCGTAGCGGATGCCCGCCAGCCGGCCGTCCTGGTCCATTGCCGGGGCGACGACGGTGAACCGGCCCACGCCGTGGGCGCCGCCTTCGTAAATCACGCCCACGCCGCGGAATTGCGAGTCGTTGTCGTACCATCCGCCCGCCTGCTGCTGGGTCTGGGCATCCTGGGCAAGGAACAGCCGGGCCATCTCCACGCCGGAATCGGCCAGGGCCCGGGCCTGCGACTGGAGCACCGCCACCTCCGCCCCTTCGCGCTCCGCCATCATCAGCTCGGAGAACGTCAGTGCCCCCAAGGCCAGTAAGGTGATGACCACCAGCACCACGACCAGGACCATGCCGCGAGGACCAGACGACTTCAGCCCCGAAGGGGCGTCATAGGATAGCCCAGGGCAACGCCCTGGGGAGGAGTCGAGCACGAAATGGGAAGCCCTGAAGGGGCGGCATAGGAGCCACGGGGAGGCAGATTTCGCCCCTTCAGGGCTTCGTCGCTCATGGCGACCCGCTCCCCAGGGCGTTGCCCTGGGCTGTCGTATGACGCCCCTTCGGGGCTTCTTTGTCGGGTTGCTACTATTCATTGTTGCCGGTCTTGGTTGCATCGTTCATGTTGTTGTCCGAATTCGATTTATCGGACTCAGTCGACGTGCCTGCGGCCTGCGTCGGCTGGGCGGCCGGGATACTTACCAGCAGACTGTACGCCAGGGCGCCCTCTTGCGCTGAAGCGCCACCGGTCAGCCCGCCAAACGATTGCGACTGCGATCCGCGCCGCTTCGTTTGGTTCGGGGTGATACGGAGAGTGACCCGCACGGCGACGGGCAGGCCGCCGTTTTGCGTCGTATCCCATAGATCCAGCCATTGGGTCCCGTCGCAGTAGGCGAACTCGAGCCCTACGACCTCGGGCGCCAGCAGCACCGCGTTGAGGTCCGTGGACGACAGGCCGCCTTGCTCCGCTTGGTAGGATGCCACGGCCCGGTCGATCTCGCAGCGCATCAGCCCCCGCTCCGGCAGCGACGAGAGCGGGAGCTGCGAGAGCCCGACGCTCTGCGAGCCGGCCGTGAAGTAGGAGACTGTCTTCACGTCGCTCAACGAGGTCGGGTCCACGCTCTCGGGGATGGCGGAAACCAGGGTCTGAAGCTGGTGCGGATGTGGCAAGCGGCTCACATCGACCTGGATCGAGTAGACGTCGCCATAGATCCCCGGCGTGGTGTGAACAACGGTGGTCTCGGTTGTCTCGGAATCGTCGGTGCTTGTGTCCGGGGTGCTCGCGGTGCTGTGGACCGCGGCGCGCAGATCGTCGGCGATTCGGCGGAGCAGCACTCGGGCGAGTTGGGCCTCTTCGACGTGGGCCCGGCCCGCATCGAGCACGCGGAAATGGAAGTCGACCGCCATGCCCAGCGCGACCAGAATGAGCGCGGTCAGCCCCAAGGCGAGCAGCACCTCCAGCAACGTGAAGCCGTGCGACCGCCGCCCCCTCCCCATCTTCTTTTCCCCCATCTTTCTTTCGCCGCTTTACGCTATTGAGTGCCGCTGCCGCTCAGCGCCACCTCGGGATCTTGCATCCAGCGCACGAGCGAGCAGCGCACCGGGTGTTTTTCCTCGGGCAGGGCCTGCGACACGGTGACGCGAACGGCCACCAGCCCTTCGATTTCCGTGGATTCCATGTCGATCGAATACACCCAGCCCATCTGGCTTGGATCGGAAACCTCGTCGACGGGCGCCTGGTCCACCGCTTCGGGATAGATAAGTCCCGAGGTGATCTCGGCCAGCAGGCTATCACCTATGAATTGGGCGTAGGTCAAATCGCGAGCGATTCGGGCGGTCTCCAGGCCTTGGCGGGCCACTTCTCCGAGCACGGCCACCGCCCCGGCAAGGATCGCCAGAGCCAGGATCACTTCCAAGAGCGAGAAACCCGAGCGGCGCGGACGAAGAGGCCGCGACTGGGGCGCAGGAGGCCTCAGCCCCGAAGGGGCGAAATATGATAGCCCAGGGCAACGCCCTGGGGAAGCGGACGGCAGACATAGCCAAGCCCTGAAAGGGCGCGATAGGCAATTGACTACGCGTCTATCTCGCCCTTTCAGGGCTACCGGTCTGATGACGCGCCCTCTTCCCAGGGCGTTGCCCTGGGCTGTCGTATTACGCCCCTTCGGGGCTGAGTTCAGGTTGCTCGTGGTCATCGTCCGCGTGCCTCCGCCGAGAGGACCTCGCTCACTGTTACCACGCCGGTCAGGCCGCGAAGCGAGAGGGTGACGGTGTGCCCATACTCGTTCTCCAACCCCACTTGGGCGTCGGAGCAAGTGCCGTCGGCGTAGAAGAAGATCGGCGGCGCGGGGCTGGCGTCAGCGGCCGCGGACTGCCCGGCTCCCGAGGCCGGCGACTGGCTGCCGAACCCAGCCGGCCGGGCTCCCAGCGAAGGCGATTGGGCGGCTGTCTGGCCGGAGGTCTGGTCCGCGACGAACCGGATCTTCTCGGCAAGGCGACGATGCTGCGACCGCGAATCGGCCGGCTGCTCAGCCTCCTGCCCAAAGGCGTCGGGGCCGGCGAGCATGGCTTCCGAGGCCACATCGTCTTCGCTGGAATAGGCCTCGATCGAGTAGCCATCGCCGTTGAAGCTGTAGCGGAACTCGCAAGTCCGACCCGAGGACATGGCCTCCACCCGGGCCCGCACCCATTCGACCCGAACCTGGTCGGCCGACGCGCGGAGCCGCTGCCTGGCCATGGGCCGCCCCAGCGCGGGCCAAGTGAGCGAGGCCAAGATGACCAGCAGGCACAGCGTGAGCAAGATCTCCAGCAGGGTCATCGCCGTGCGTGGAGCACGTTTTTCTCGTTCCCACGCTCTGCGTGGGAACGTCGGCTCGGGGACGCTCTGCGCCCTTGGTCGCCCGGGCCGCAGAGCGGCCCGGCCGTGCGCTGCCACGCGGAGCGTGGGAACGAGGAAAACAGTTCGGTCGTAGCGCTCGCTCAACACGGCATTAGTCCGGGCCCCAACTGGCGATATCGTCTTGACTGCCGTCGACGCCATCGTATCCGGCCGACCAGATGTCGGGCATATCGGGATCGTTCTGGCCGGGGTAGCGGTACTGGTAAGGACGGCGCCACGGATCGAGCGGGACTTCGCGATCGAGGTAGGGCCCGCTCCACCGCTCGGCCGCCGCCGCATCCGCGGGCGCCATGCGCAGGTCTTCCAGCGAAGCGGGATAGTCGCCAATATCCAGCCGATAGGCGGCCAGGGGGCCTTTGAAGGCCCGGATCTGGGTCTTGGCCGCGTTGGTGTTGGCCTTCCTCTGCATCGGCACCAAATTGGTGACGGCCAGCGAGGCGATAATCACCAGGATCACCAAGACCAGCAAGACTTCAACCAGCGTAAAGCCGCCCCGGCGGCTGCGGTTCCCACGATGACGATTGATCATTGCACTCCTCCAAGAGATCCATCCGCCGCGTGGCCGCGGCGACGTACAAAGCGCACCCAAACAGCGAGACCGCCGGTCGCAACTTTACCGACTCAAACCGACCGTTCGCTCTCTCCTATCCCCTATCCCCTGACCCCTAACCCCTGACCCCTATATCGTCGTGCTCATCTTGATCACCGGCAGCAGCAGGGCGATCACCAGCGCAAGCACGACCATGGCCAGCATCAGGAGCATGATCGGCTCCAAGAGCCGCACTACCAGGTCGAGCTGGCGCCAGGTCCGGCGCTCCAGCGACTGGGCGATGTCGACCAGCACTTTCTCCAGTGTACTCGATTCCTCGGCCACGGAGATCATTTCCACGACCGTGGGCGGGAAATGCCCGCAAGCCGCCAGGGGTCCGGCCAGGCGCTGCCCGGCGGAAATGTCCTTGGCCGCTGCAAGGATCGCCGCGCTCAGCACGCGGTTGCCCGCGGCATCGGCGGCGATCTCCAGCGAGCGGATGATCGGCACGCCGTTGCGCAGCAGCGTGCCGAGCACGCGACAGAACCGGGCCACGGCCAGGTTCTGGAACACCGTGCCGGCCAGCGGCACGCGGAGCTTAAAGCGGTCTCGCCACACCCGGCCGGACTCGCTGATGAACCACTTCCGCAGCGCAATTCCGGCCACCACCAGCCCGCCCAAGACCAATAGCACCCACCGCTGCATGAACTGGCTTGTGCCCAAGACCAGCTCGGTCATGATCGGCAATTCGCCGCGCTCGCGGAGGTTCTGGAACAGACCGTCGAACTTCGGCACGAAGAAGACCATCAGCACCACGACCACGATCGCGCCCACCACGGCCAGGAAGGCCGGATAGGCCAGCGCGCCGGCGGTTCGCTTCTTGATGTCGTCCTGGGTCTCGGTGAATTCGGCCACCCGGGCGAGGGCCTCTTCCAAGAACCCACCCTCGCTGCCGGCGCGAACCATGCTGATCGCCATCTCGCCGAAGATCCGCGGGAAACGTTGCATGGCCTCCCCCAACGAGGCCCCTTGCTCGACGTCGTGGTGGACTTCGCCGAGCACGTTGATTAGCGAAGGCCGCGTGCTCTGCTTGCGGAGCACGTCCAAGGCCCGCAAGAGCGGCACCCCGCTGTGGAGCAGATCCGAAAGCTGCCCGTAGAGCACCGCCAGCGCCTGCCCGGACAGCCGCCGCAGCCGGCCGGCGGCCTTTGGCGGGGCCTTGCCGGCAACCTCCACCGGGAACAAGGCCCGGCCGGCAATGGCCGACAGCGCCTCGCGGCGGTTGGCCGCGGCGATCGTGCCGGTCACGCGCTGACCGGAAGCATCTCGGGCTACGTAGGCGAATTCGTCCATTGCAAAGAGGATGAGGGATGAAGGATGAAGGATACGGTCAATACGGGATCGGGCGGCCTCGGGGTTCAGTATGGCTGAAGTTCTACATTCCCTGTTTCTCTCGTCTCTCGCGTTCCCACGCTCTGCGTGGGAACGCAAGCCTCGCCGCTCTGCGGCGTGTCGGGCCACTCGCCGCAGAGCGGCCCGCCGTGC
>CAYTJV010000478.1:0-6125 GCA_964438165.1 uncultured Planctomycetaceae bacterium
CGACGTGATTTCCAGCCGGTAAGGCTGACCCCGGGGAACTTCCAGCCCTCCCGCGGCGCCGTGCCGCAGGCGCCGGAGCCGCGCCACGCGGCGCTCGCCGCCGCGGTAGGCGACTTGATCTTCGCTCGAGTTGGCCTGGATTTCGTGGATCAATTGATCGGCCTCGTTGTCGCGGTCGCAAACTTCCGAAGTCTTGGAGACTTCGGAAGTTTTCCGGATAGGCTCTAAGTCAATCCGCGTGCAGGCCAGCTCGGGGTGTTCCACCGCGATCACCCGCCCAAGCCCCCAGATCGGCGACTGCCCCAAGGACAAAGACGCCGGGCGATCGCCGACGTCCTGCGCGCCGCGGGTCACCAGCCAAAGGCGCGGCAGCGTGGCCCGCCCCGATTGCGTCAGCGCGTGCACCACGTCCAAGACGCCGCCCCAACCGGAGTCGCGTGCCGACTGAAAGTCCGGCTCCGCTTTCCCGTCGTCCGCGTCCAGCGCGCCAAGATAAACGACGCCGCGGCAATCCCCTTCGGCGCCGGAGAGGAAGGCTTGGACCGCCGCATGGCGGGACGACGGATCTCCGCCTGCCGGCACGAGCGTCGAGCGATGTCCGCTCTTCTCCAACCGCTCGGCGAGACCCGCGCCAAACCCGTCCCGCGACTCGAAAATCAGCCACTCGCCCGGTTCGATCGAGGCGTGTTCCGCAGCAGGCGAGGCCAAGGGTTGAGGCGCCCATGCCAGCTCATAGCACCAGTCGGGCAACGGCCCGGCGGCCATGCGGGCCAGCCAGTCGCGCGGGACCCGCCGCAGCCGCACCCCTTCGATTACCATCAGCACGCGCCCGGAAGGGTCCACCAGGCGGACGTTGCCGACGGCATGATTCGCCTCTACCGAGGTCAGCGAGGCGCGAAAACACGCCGGCCCTTGCACGCGATCGTGCCACCGGAGCCGGTCGATGCTCATCGGCACGTAGGCGTCGATTCCCGTCCCCGCCCCGGGCAGCGCGGCGCCGAGCAACTGAAACGCGCTATCGAGCAATCCCGGATGGACGTAGTAATCGTCGACTCGATCCGCCTCGCGCGGGGCCCGCAGCTCGGCCAGCGCCTCGCGCCCCTGGACCCAATGGAGCGGGATCCAGGAGAACGTCGGGCCGGGCTCAAGGCCCGACTTGCGCAGCGCTTCAACTCTCCACGCATCGTCGCGCGGCGGGTCCGCGAAACTCGCCCGCTCGGCCGCCAGGTCCATCGTGCCCCCGTCTTTGCCGTCGGTCGATTGGAGGCGCCCGACCGCGTGCAGAATGAACGAGGGCTCCTGGTCGGGATCAGCCTCTTTGATGCTCAGGATCTGGAACGACGCCTCGTGGGGCCCTTCCCGGGTGACAATTGTTTGGACGGTCTTCGCCCTCTTGTCCAGCAGCAGCGGCTCGCGGAACGACGCGCCCACGACGCTCCATGCACTGCCGAACAGGGCCGCCGATGCGGCCAAGGCCATTTCGAGGTAGGCAGCGCCGGGCATCACCACCATGGACTGGATCTTGTGATCGGCAAGCGTCGCCGGCCGATTGGCCGCGATCTGGGCCTCGAACACCTGCTCGCGCACCGCGGCAGGCAGCCGGCGGCCGAGTAGCGGATGGAGGATCGGGGTGCTCTGCCGGACGCCCGAGAGCCCGTGCTGGATAATCTCCGCAACGACGCTGGCCACGTAGCGCTTTCGCTGGAAGGGATACGTGGGAAGCTCCGTGCGACGCCGCGGCCAATGGCGATCCAGCGCGGCCCAATCGATCTTCGCGCCGCGCACGTACAACTGGGCGAGGCTATCCAGCAGCGTCTGCCAATCGTCGCGGCCGGGGCGGAGCGAGGGGAGCCACGCGTAGTCGCCTTCGCTCAGGCAACGCCGCGCCATGCCGATCAAGGTGGGGCTGGGGCCGATTTCCAGGAATACCTGGCAGCCGTCGGCCGACAGAGCCTGGATGCCCTCCGCGAACCGGACCGGCGAGCGCGCATGACGGCTCCAATAGCCCGGATCGGCGTAGGTCTCGGCGTCGGCCGGCCGGCCGGTAAGGTTGGCGATGATTTCGATCGCCGGCGCCTGGGTGAGCACCGATTCGGCGGCGTGGCGCAGCGGCTCCAAGATCGGATCCATGCGATGGGAGTGGAAGGCATGCGAGGTGACTAGCGTCTTGCACTGGATCCCCTCCGTCTCAAACCGGGAGACCGCGTCGCGGACCGCCGGCTCGTCGCCCGAGATAACAACGCTCTCCGGCCCGTTGAGCGCGGCGATTTCCACCCGGCCGCCGTACAATTCGAGCGCCGCGCTAACCCGCGGTTCGGAGGTGAGCACCGCGGCCATCAGGCCGCCGGGCGGCAGCGACTGCATGAGCCGCGCGCGCTGAGCGATCAGCCGCAAACCGTCTTCCAGCGAGAGCACGCCCGCGACGCAGGCCGCGGCAAACTCGCCGACGCTGTGGCCTATCACGGCCGCCGGCTCGACGCCCCAGCTCCTCCAAAGCTCCGCCAGGGCGTATCCCAGGGCGAACATCACCGGCTGGGTGTAACCCGTCTGATCCAAAACCGGGCCGACCTCAGGAGCAAGCAGCGACAGCAACGGGCGGTCGAGGTAATCTTGCAGGATTTTGGCACAACGGTCGATCGCTTCCCGGAAAATCGGCTGCGCGGCGTACAGCGTGCTGCCCATCCCCGCATACTGCGCCCCTTGGCCGGTGAAGAGGAAGGCGATGCGCGGGGAAGCGTCGTGCGGCGCCTCACCGCGAGCGATGCGCGGAGCCGCGGGATCGGTGGCAAGTTTCCGCAACTGGCCGCGGGCCTCGTCCCAGCATGCCGCCACGACGGCCGCACGGTGTGCGAAGTGCGCGCGGCCCGTGTTGGCCGTATAGGCGACGTCGGCCAGGGAAGCGGAAGGATGCGTCTGGGCGTAGTCGGCGTAGCGACCTGCCAACTCCGACAGGGCCTGCGGCGAGCGCGCCGAGATCGTAAGCACGTGCCGCGGCCGCTCGGCTTGCTCGGTTACGTAGCCGTCCGGGACGGGTCTGGAGACCCGTCCTACCGCGGGCGGCGGCTCCTCGAGGATCACGTGGGCGTTGGTTCCGCCGAACCCAAAAGAGCTCACGCCCGCCCGTCGAGGGTCCACCTCGGCCGGCCAAGGGCGCAGTGCCGTGGGAATCTCGATGGGGGCGTCCTCGATCTTCAGCAAGGGATTGAGCGTGCGCAGGTGCAGGTGCGGAGGAATCTCCCCGTGGCGGAGCATGAGCACAAGCTTGATGAGGCCCGCGATTCCGGCCGCGCTTTCCAGGTGACCGATGTTCGTCTTGACTGAGGCGACCACGAGGGGTTGCTCCGGCGACCGACCGTCGCAGAGGACCGAGCGGAGGGCCTCGATTTCGATCGGGTCGCCCAAGCGCGTCCCGGTGCCGTGGGCTTCGATGTAGCCGATCTGCTCCGGCGCGAGGTGGGCATCGGCCAGCGCGGCGCGAATCACCGCCTCCTGCGCGGGGCCGTTGGGGGCCGAAAGGCCGTTGCTCCGCCCGTCGTGGTTTACCGCGCTGCCGCGAACCACGGCCAGGATCCGATCGCCGTCGGCCATCGCCTCGCTCAGCCGCTTGAGCACGACCATCCCGCAGCCTTCGCCGCGCACGTAGCCGTTGGCCGCGGCGTCGAACGTCTTGCACCGTCCGTCGGGGGCCATCATGTAGGCCTTGGTCAGCGCCAGGGTCATTTCCGGGCTGAGGATCAGGTTCACCCCGCCGGCCAACGCCAGATCGCTTTCCCGCCGCCGCAGGCTCTGACAGGCCAGGTGAACTGTGACCAGCGACGACGAGCACGCCGTATCCAGCGTCATGCTCGGCCCGTTCAGGTCGAGCACGTAGGACAGCCGGTTGGAGAGGATCGCGTGGCTGTTGCCGGTGCCGGAGAAGATGTCCATGTCCGACGGGTCGCGCGACTGCAACAGCCCGTAATCGCTGCCGATGACGCCGACGTAGACGCCGGTTCTCGTGCGCGCGATGGCGGCCGGGGGCAGGCCCGCGTCTTCCATGGCTTCCCAGGAAACCTCTAATAGCAGCCGCTGCTGCGGATCGACCCGCACCGCCTCGCGCGGCGAGATGCCGAAGAAGTCGGCGTCGAACTCGTGTACCCGGTCGAGGAACCCGCCCCATCGCGTGTTCATTTTTCCGGGGGCGGCGGGGTCCGGGTCGTAGTATTCGTCGATGTTCCAGCGGTCGGCAGGGACCTCGCGGACGGCATCCATCCCCCCTCGCAACAACTGCCAATACGCCGCCGGGTTCTCCCCGCCCGGAAGCCGGCAGCTCATGCCGATGATGGCGATGGGCCCCGACTGCGCGCGCTCCTGGGCCGCCATCCGGGCCTGCAACTGCTTGATGACCTGGACGGCATTCTGCAACGGGGTGAGCTGGTCGTCAGCCATGGTGTCCTTTCCCAAGCGGCCGAAGGGCCCTCGGCGCGCGGATTCTACGTCCCGGGGCCGCTTCTTGTTCTATTGAAGTGACTTCCCTGTCGCTTCTCAACGACCATCCTGCTTAGCCAATTCCTGCTGGATGCTTGCCATCTGGCCCGAGATAAAGGCTTCCATCTCCTCATTGGTCATCTGTTGGACCTCGTGCCGCACGCGATCGGGATCCAGATTCTCCAGCAGGGGCACGGCGCGCTGGCGTGCGTGGGGCGATGGTGAATCCCCCGAAGGACGAGCCAACCACCGGGCCAAGGCCGCAATGGTCGGGTGATTGTAAATCGCTGTCGGCGACAACGGCCGCCCCAGCCAACGCGACAACTCAGCCGCGATCTCCACGGCGTCCAAGGAGCTCATCCCGAATTCGATGAACGGCGTCGCCGCCTCGACCCGCGACGGCTCCAGTCGCAGCCGCGCCGCAATCCGCCGCGTCAGCCAGGTCTCCACTTCTTTGGCAGTCACCGTCCGCGGATGGAGCACGAATCGGCACTCGGCCGACTCTTCTTCGACCTGCTCGGGGTTCGCTCGCCACTCGGCGAAAATCTCGATCTCGCCGCTCAGATAGCGCTCGCGGCAAGCCGACCGCCGCGTCTTCCCGCTGGACGTCTTGGGGATCGACCCGGCGCGGACCAGCGCCACGGCGTGGACCTCGATTTCGTGCCGGGCGGCGACCGTGTGGCGGATGGCATCCAGCGCACGATCCATCTCCAGATCGCGCCTGCGGGGCTCGACCTCTTGGACGATGACGAGCCGTTCCCCTTCGTCGCTGTCGACGGAGAAGGCGGCGCAGTAGCCGATGCGAAGACCCTCGCAAGCCCGCTCGGCCGTCAGCTCGATGTCCTCGGGGTAGAAGTTCCGACCCCGGATGATAATCACGTCTTTCAGCCGGCCGGCCACGTACAACTGCCCATCTCTCAGGAACCCGAGATCGCCGGTGCGCAGGAAGGGCCCTTCGCGCGATCCGGCCAGACAGCCTTCGAACCAGGCGGCGGTGGCTTCCGGCCGCTCGAAGTACCCGCACGCCACGCTCGGACCTTGCACCCAGATCTCGCCGATCTCTCCGTCGCCGCAGGGGAGACAGGTCTCGGGATCGGCGATGACGACGCGCTGTCCGGGCAAGTTCTGGCCGCACGCCACGAGGCTGCGCGAGGCCGGGTCGTTGCGAGGGAGCTCCCACACCCGACCGCGCGACAGCCCGTCAGCGTCGACGTGCAGAACGGTCGGGGCAGCCCGCCGCGGTCCTCCCGAGACCATGAGCGTTGCCTCGGCAAGCCCGTAACAGGGGAAAAACGCTTCGGGTCGGAAGCCGCAGGGGGCAAATGCCTCGGCAAACCGCTGGAGGGTTTGGGGGCGGATCCGCTCGGCCCCCACGAAGGCAATCTCCCACTGGCTGAGGTCCAGCCCCGCGCGGTCCTCGGCCCGGACCCTCCGCGCGCACAGGTCAAAGGCAAAGTCGGGGCCGCCAGCCACCGTGGCTTGCCGGCGGGAAATCGTCTCCAGCCATAGGGCGGGCCGCTGGAGAAAGGCCGCGGGCGAAAGCAGGGCGCAAGTGCCGGCGCAGTAAATCGGCTGAATCACGCCGCCAATCAGCCCCATGTCGTGATACAACGGCCGCCAAAACCCCGCGCTGCTCTCACGCCGGTTGCCGAACGCCC
>CAYTJV010000479.1:0-6095 GCA_964438165.1 uncultured Planctomycetaceae bacterium
AACCGGCGCTGACCCATCCCCTGGATCGGGGCACCCTCCCCTCCTCGCCACTCGGTCATGCGGCCCAAGCGGATTCGGTCGTCCGCATTAGCCGCGGAGCCGGCATAGAGCGTGGGAAGAAAGACCTCGCCGTCGGGACCGCCGCAAACGACCATGTGGACGCGTCGCCACAGCAGATCGCGCGGCCGTACCGGATCGTGGAACTCGATCGTCTCGACACGCTCCATCGGTATCCAATAATACTTGCCCGTACTCGTGAGGACCTCAAAGAACGACGCCGTCAGATCGTCGACATCGCGGATATCCTCGAAGGGGCGTCCTGCGCAGACGCCGGAAAGGCTGGGCCGCTCTCGTTCCGCGTCATCCAACAAGGCGGCGGCTTCCGCCGCCCGTCCCTCGCGCAGCAGGATCGACGCCTCCAGGTGCCGCTGCAAACGCGGCGACGGCTGGCCGAGAAACTCAGGCAGCCGCCCTTCCGCGTAGAACTGCTGCCGGGCCTGTTCGGCGCGGAGCAGTTGCCGGAACAGGCTGATTCCCACGGCCGTCTGCGGATCCTGATGGCCGATGGTATCCAGTTGTTTGTCGGCCCGCTCAAAGTCGCCGGCAAAGCACAGCAACTCCGTGAGCAAGCCCCGCGGGGCCGTGTCCGTGGGGTGTCGTTTGACCTCGTCGGCGGCCGCGGCGATGGCTTCCGCCAATTGGCCGGATTTGTAAAGTTCTGCGGCAGTCGTCATCGACTGGTTCCTTTCCTTCGTTATGGATCGTCGAAACGTACTCCTCACGCTCCGCGTGAGGAAACCGCGTCACGCGGAGCGTGACGCGTACGAAACTATCGTGCCGGCGACAACTCCGTGGTGACTTTCAGCGTGGTCGTTGCGTCGTCGAGTTCAAAGTGCGGCCACAGGTGCGCCACGCACAGGTAACTGCCCGGTTTGCCCGGATGTTCGCGCACGCGAACGCTGGCTTCGCGGAGCGGGTAGACGGCTTTGACTGCGCGAGATGCCTCACTGTCCGACGTCACGTACTGTTGCAGCCAATGATTGAGGTAGCCCTCGCACTGGTCGGCCTCGGTAAAGGAACCAATCTTGTCGCGCGCCGCCACCTTCAGGTAGTGGGCGAACCGCGACACGCACAGCATGTATTGGAGCATGGCGGAGATGCGGGCGTTCACGGTGGCGGCTGTCTCGTCGTACCGCTTCGGGATTTGCACCGACTGGTTGCCGTAAAACGCCGAAAACTCCGTGTCGGCGCAATGGCACAGGGGAATGAAGCCCAGTTCGCTCAACTCCTGTTCCTGAAAATCGGTGACGACCACGTCGGTGGAGCACTTCGGCGCCACGCCGTGCCGATCGGTGGAAAAGCAGTGTACCGGCAACCCCGGCGCCAGCCCGCCCCCCAGCACGTCGCGCTCGACGCCCCGGATTCCAGCCAGCCAGCCGGTCTCGGCAAAGGCCCGCACTACCACGGCCCCGAACGCATAGGCCGCGTTGCCCCACAAATAAGCGCTTCGATCCGGACCGGAGACCTCCTCGTGGAAACGGAAACCATCCACCCGCACGCCGTCGTCCTTGTAGGGTAATCGCATGAGGGTGCGGGGAAGCGTCAGGCCCACGAATCGCGCGTCCTCCGTCTGACGCAGCGTCTTCCATTTCAAGTATTCGAGTTGGTCGAACGTCTTGGCGAGGTGCAATGGTTGTTCGAGTTCGGCAAATTGATCCAGCCCGAACATCGACGGATGCACGCCGGCCACAAACGGCGCGAAGGCCGCCGCGGCCACCTGCGAAATCGCTCCGAGCGCGGCCACGTCATCGACCGGGTGCTCCGCCGAGGGGCGAGGGCGAATCTCATAATCGCCCAGCAGCAGGCCAAACGGTTCCCCGCCAGGCACGCCGAACTCCTCGCTATAGACTTTGCGGAACAACTGGCTCTGATCGAACTCGATGGCACGTTCGAGATCGCGGGCAATTTCGATCCAGGAAACGCTCAGCACGCGAATCTTAACGTTTTCCGCTCCTTCTGCCTGCCCGGTCAGGTATCGCAAGCCGCGCCACGATGCCTCCAGTTTCTGAAAACAGGGGTGGTGGAGGATGGCATTGACCTGGCGGGCAAGCAAGGCGTCCAGGCGGGCAATGTCGCGGCCGAGCAAACGCACGACTTCGTCCTTGGAGAAACGTTCTTTGCACGGCGCGCCCCAAGCCAGCCACCGCAATAATGCCTTTCGCGGCGACGGTTCCCGCAGGAAGTCGTCCAGCAGCACGCGCGCCGAGCCTTGGTCGGCCTCCGTTGCGGCGATGAGTGTCGCAAGCAATCCACCCGTGAACGGCCGCGACAGATCCCGCTGCGGAGAACCGAACACACTGCCGCCCGCCGGGACACCGGTTGTCGGCGGGTCGGAAGTCCGATCGGTCTGCACAGGCTCTCCGCTCATGGGCACAGCCCCTTCCCTCGCCGGCTACGGCCAGCCCGAATTATTCATAGGGTGTGCCACTACCGTCTTGCAGGCAGTGCATGAACAACAAACCCCATCCCACGCTACTTGCAGGCAAGCAGTGGCACACTCTGCTCAGCTTCCTTGCCCCACGAGTATTCCGTTCCCCGCCCAAACTACTTCTGCAACTGGGGAATTCGCGCCACCATCCGCAGCGAAGTCGTCAGCTCTTCCATCTGCAGCCAGGGGCGCAACCAAGCCACGGCGTTGTAACTGCCGGGCGCGCCGGGAATCTCGCGCACCTCGACTTTGGCTTCCCGCAACGGGTAGCGCGCCTTGACCTCCGGACTGGGTTTGGCATCCGCACTGACGTAGTTGGCAATCCAGCGCTCCAGCCATTTCTGGCAGTCTTCAACTTCCATGAACGAGCCGATCTTGTCGCGGGCGATGACCTTCAGGTAGTGCGCAAATCGCGACGACGCCATGATGTACGGAAGCCGGGCCGAGATGGCCGCATTGGCCGTGGCCTCGGGCCGGTCGTACTTCTTGGGCTTCTGGGTGGTCTGCGCACCGAAGAAGACCGCGTAGTCGGTGTTCTTGTAGTGGCACAAAGGCAAGAAGCCCAGCTTGCTCAACTCCGCTTCGCGGCGGTCCGTAATGCCGATCTCCGTGGGGCATTTCAGGTCGGCGTCGCCGTCGTCGCTGGTGAAAACGTGCGCCGGCAATCCTTCCACCTTGCCGCCGCCTTCCGCCCCGCGAATCGCCGTGCAGAAGCCGTACTTGGCGAAGGCGTCGGTCAGCCGGGCGCCCATCACATAGGCCGCGTTCGACCAGCAGTAGTGCTCGTGCGGCATGGGTACGGCCTTGCCCCGGCGGTCCAACGGGCCTTCCTCGAAGTCGAATGCTTCCACCGGCTTGGTCTGCGAGCCGTAGGGAAGCCGGGCCAGCACTCGCGGCATCGTCAACACCACAAAACGCGAATCGTCCGAGTCGCGATACGATTTCCACTTCGTATATTCGATCGTGTCGAAGATCTTCTCCAGGTCGCGCGGCTTGGAAAGCTCGGTGTAGCTTTCGAAGCCAAACAGCGCGGGCGCAGCGGCGGTGACGAAGGGGCAAAACGCCGCCGCCGCCACGTTCGACATCTTGCTCAACAGGTCCAAGTCCTCCGGATGGTTGGTGAACTCGTAGTCGCCGATTAGCGCCCCGTACGGTTCGCCGCCGGGCGTGCCGAACTCGTTCTCGTACAACTTCTTGAATGCCTGGCTCTGATCGAATTCCACTGCGCGGTCCAGGTCCTTGAAGAGGTCCCGCTTGGAGACGTTCAGCACCTTCAGCTTCAGTTGGGCGCTGGTCTCGCTGTTCATCACCATGTAGTGCAGGCCGCGCCACGTGCCTTCCAGCTTCTGAAACTCCGGCACGTGCATGATTGCCACGAGCTGCTTGGAAATCGCCCCGTCGATGGCCTGAATGCCGGCCGTAATCGTGCGGGTGACGTCTTTGTTCCAGGTGATCGTGCCCTTCAGCGCCTCCTCGGTCAGGGTCCGCAAAAGTTCCTGCGCACGCGACTGCTCCGTCTGCTTGGTGGCCTTGATGGCCTGATCCAGAAGCGTGCCTTCTTTGACGACGACTTGGGCAGCCGCTGCTTGGGTCTTCCGTTCTTCACCAGCGCTCATTGATCGTTCTCCTTTCCTGTGGAACCGGGCACGTTCACGCCGAGATCGGCCGAGAGTTGCTTCAGTTGTTCGGTGTTGACCAGGACTTCCTCCAGCACGCTTTCCAGATCCGAGGAGCGATCCACTTTGGTCAACAGATCGCGGAGCTTGTCCCGCGTCTCCAGAAGCTTTTTGAGCGGTTCCACCTGTTTGACGACACTGGTGGGCTCGAAGTCGTCCATGGAATTGAACTTCAATTGGACGGCCATCTCGCTGCCGTCGCCCTTCAGCGTGTTCTCCACCCGCAAGCTCAAGCCCGGCGTCATGCGGGCCATGACGTCGTTGATGTTGTCGCGGTCGATCTGGATAAACTTGCGATCTTTCATCGGCTTCAACGGCTCGGTGGGATTGCCGGAAAAATCGCCGAGAACTCCGACCACGAACGGCAGTTCCTTTTCGACGACCGCGCCCTCCGTTTCCACGTCGTAGGTGATGTGGACCCGCGGCTTGCGCACGCGTTTCAGTTTTTCGTGAATACTCTCGGCCATAAGTTTGAACCTCCGGACTGGGGCTGGGGGCAGACGCCCTGCATACGTCGTTGCGTTTCCTAAAATGTCGTTGCAACCGGCGCCCTAGTCGCGGCCGAAAGACTTCGGTCGGGCCGCGCGGACTAGGACGAAGGTTGCTCCGGCTGTTTGATACCCACAATCTTAAATATCTGTTCCCGCGCGGTCTGCTCGGGGATCAGTTCGGTCAACAGATCGGGCAGTGGCATCCTACCCCAACGCACGGCTTGTTCCAAGGTATAGGCCACCGGCGAATGCGGCTCGGTGCGTTTGAAGTAATCGGCCACTTGCAGCAGGGCCCGAAACGCGTCTTCCCGCGTTCGCACCACGGAAGCCAATCCAGCCGGCCGATCCTGGAGACTAACCATCGCCGTGCCGTTGCCCTCCGCGACGGATTCCGCGTCTCCCTCGCCGGGAAAAAGGCGCTCGACGATTCCCCGCAACTCGTCCCGGCACGCTTCCAGCGCTCCGCGGATGGCTGAGGAGGGTGGGGCCAGCGAGTGGCCGTTCTCGTCTGTGCCGCACTTCGCTTCCAACTCGGCGCAAAGCTTTTCAAACTCGCATGCACACGCGTCTCGGTCTTCTCGCAAGTCGGCATAGAATGTCCGAGGGGTTTCCAGCACCGCCTTCTCGAACGTCTGCAAAGCGACCGTGCCTTGTTCGATCCGCTGGGCCCGCTTGTCCGGATCGGACAGGCGATCCAGATCGAGCGCACGGCGATAGTCGGACAGCGTCAACGGTCGGGAGCTTCCCGCCGCGGTAATGGGAATGCCGGCGATGGGGGCGATAATCACGCCGTCGCTATCCTCGCCGTTAAGCCCTGCCAGGGAAGCCAGCCGGGTCGTCAGGCCGTCCTCGTCCGGCAAAGGATACAGGTTGTCCCAAAACGACTCGACCAACTCGCGCATCAAGCGGAAACCATCGCGCAACCCTGCGTAGCCGTGCTCGCGCACCAAAGCCTCGGTCAACCAGGCTGCGATCTCAATGTCTTTTGATTCCTCGGCGATCGCCTTGGGCGCGAACTCTAACAACCGTTTCCATTGCGCCCGATGGTCGGCCGTTGATGTCTCTTGATCATCGCTCCAGGCAACGCTCCGTTCCGACGCGCGGGCGGCAGACCGCGCATCCTTGATCAGTTGGTAGATCGAGTTGGGCGAAAAGTCCGCTCGCAACGGCCGGCCAGCCGGATTTTCTCCGGGAAAGGGCGTCAAGAGTCGAGCAAAGTCAAGTACGTCAGAGGACCCCATAATTGGTCTCGAAAAGCTTTGTGCCGAGCTACGACTTCGTCGATTCATCCAGAAAGATACCCGTTGACAACCCCGCAGGCAACCCCCCCCCGATTGCGAAGCCCCGTCGAATTGCCACCGGGCAACCTAGGGGAGGCGTTATCCTTAATCTTTATCGCACGTGATCGTGTCATCCCACAGTACAGTTTTGGACGAACGT
>CAYTJV010000480.1:0-4197 GCA_964438165.1 uncultured Planctomycetaceae bacterium
ATCGCCGAGGCCGACGGATTCGACCTGATCACCATGGGCCGGCCGGAAGGGCCCCGCTGCTATTGCGCGGTGAACAACCTCCTGCGGAACTCGCTCGACGGCCTTGCGAAGAACTACCCGGCGGTCGTCGTCGACAATGAAGCCGGCATGGAGCATCTTTCGCGGCGCACGACCAACGACGTCGACGTCCTGGTCGTGATGATGAATCCCACGCTCCCCTCGCTCCGCGCCGCGAAGCGGATCCTGGCCCTTTCCAACGAGCTGCCGATTCGGATCGGCCGCCGGATGGTGCTCGTCAATCGCGTCGGTCCCCAGGGAGCGCCGGAAGTGATCGACCGGGAGCTCGATGGGCTGGCCGCCGAGCGGCTGCCGGACGTTCCCCAAGACGACCAGGTCGAGCAGGCCGGAGCGGCCGGCCAAGACGTCCTCGCACTTCCGGCCCAGACTCCCGCGCTCGCGGCAATGCGCAAGGTGGCCGAAGTGCTTCGCGCCGGCAACCCGCGGAACGGTGCGGTTTTACAGCAAAGTAGATGAATTTTAGGGTTCGGGGTTCGGGGTTCAGGGTTCAGGATTTCCAGCAGGGGTCGGGACTGGGCGGATGAAAGACCAAGAGCCTAATGGGTGCCAGCTCTGTTCCGAAGAGAAGGACGATCGAAACGCGAGTGCCGTCGCAGGGGCGTCGGCCTCGAGCGGCTTCAGCCCCGAAGGGGCGTAATACGAAAGCCCAGGGCAACGCCCTGGGGAGGAGTCGAACATGAAATGGGAAGCCCTGAAAGGGCGGCATAGGAGCCACGGGGAAGCGCATTTCGCCCCTTCAGGGCTTCGGCGCTCATGGCGCCCCACTTCCCCAGGGCGTTGCCCTGGGCTGTCATATGACGCCCCTTCGGGGCTGAGGAAGGCCGCCAGACGCCGAATCGCCTGGAACAAAACCGGTATCCAGGCAGCAGCTCTCAAGGGCCGATTTTTCACCGCCCCACTCCTGACCCCGTTGGCGGTCATGGATAAAACGCGGATCTCGGGTCCCCAGCCCTGAATCCCTGAACCCTGAACCCCGAACCCACATTCAGCAACCAACTCCGAGGAGGATCTCCATGGCAATTCCTGACGCAAAACAAAAATGGTCGGGCCGAGTGAACGCGGTGACCATCGGGGCTACCAAGGCCGAAGGCGGGACGCGCGGGCGCTCTGTGACCATCGGCGGCCAGAGCGGCATTCCGTTCCTAAGTTTTGACGGCGAGATGCCTCATGTGCCGGCCATCGCCCTGGACGTGCTCGACAAGGCCCCGCTGGACTGGCCGGAGCCGTTGCGGGCGATCTACGGCGACGTCTGGTCGGATCCGGCCGCCTGGGCCCGCCGCGTCAAGGAGCTGGGGGCCGATCTGGTGAATCTTCGGCTGATCAGCACGCATCCCGAGGAGGGCGACCGCTCGCCCGACGAGGCTGCCGAGACGGTGCGGGCCGTGCTCGCGGCGGTCGACCTGCCGCTGGTGATCTGGGGCTGCGACGTGCCGGCCAAGGACCAGCGCGTGATGCCCAAGGTGGCCGAAGCGGCCCAGGGCGAGAACTGCCTGTTGGGCGCAGCCACCGAGTCGGAACACCGCACCCTGGCGGCGGCGGCCCAGGCCTACCGGCACAAGCTCATCGCGCTGGCGCCGTGCGACATCAACAAGCAGAAGCAGGTGAACATCCTCATCAGCGACACGGGCTTCCCGCTGACCGACCTGGTCATTTACCCCACGACCGCCTCGCTGGGTTACGGCATGGAATACGTGTATTCGATTCTGGAGCGGGGCCGGCTGGCGGCCCTGGCCGGCGACCGGCTGATGGCCCAGCCCGTCATCCTCGACGTGGGCTACGAGGCGTGGCGCTCGAAGGAGGCACGATCGGGCGAGGAGGCGACCGAGGCCTGGGGGCCGCCCACCGAGCGCGGCGCCGCGTGGGAGGCCGTCACCGCCGCCGATCTGCTCCAAGGCGGCGCCGACCTGTTCGTCCTTCGCCATACCAAGGCCGTGGAAGTGATTCGGAATCTGATTTCCGAGCTGGTCGCCGTGTAGTACGATGGGGCCGCTTGAGGCTAAATGGGCTTTCACGATTCCGGGAGGGCGAGGCTCCTGCCGAGCCGCTCTGATTGCGGAACATGTATTTTCATGTACGGCTCGGCAGGAGCCTCGCCCTCCCGGAATTACGCAAGTTCATTTGGAGTGTTGGAAACGTTCTATCCATCCTTGTGACCGGGAGTAGCAGACCGATGATCATTTTTGGCGAACGCATCAACGGCATGTATCGCGACGTGCGCACGGCCATCGTCGAGCGCGACAAGACCGTCATCCAAAAGCTCGCCCAAGGCCAGCTTGACGGCGGGGCGGACGTGATGGATCTCAACGTCGGCCCGGCCAAGGGCGACGCGGTCGAGCACTTCGTCTGGCTCGCCCAGACCGTCCACGAAATCACTGACAAGCCGCTCTCGCTCGACAGCGCCAAAGCCGATCTTCTGGTGCAGGTCGTGCCGCGGGTGAGCGAGGCCCTGCCCGGCACGAAGTTGATCATCAACTCGTGTACGGCAGCCCCGGACTACATGGACAAGCTAGTCCCCTTGGCGGCCAAGCATGGGACGGGCATCATCGGCCTGACGATGGACCAGCGGGGCGTGCCTGGCAACGCGGAGCAGCGGGTCGAGTGCGGCGCGGCCTTCATGATGGGGGCCCTGGAGGCCGGCCTGCCGATCGACGACATCTTTATCGATCCGATCATCCTGCCGGTCAACGCCGCCCACAAGCAGCAGATCCATTCCATGGAGGCGATTCGGCAGCTCGCCTTGGTCAACGACCCGCCGCCGAAGTTCATCGTCGGCCTGTCGAACGTGAGCCAGAAATGCCTCCACAACCACCTTTTGAACCGCACCTACCTGGTGATGGCCCTGGCCGCCGGCCTGGACGCGGCGATCGTCGACGCCGCCGACCAGGAACTCATCGAGGCCATGATCAGCGCCGAAATCCTCCTTGGAAAGCACCTCTACAGCGACGAATACGTGAAGGCATGGAAGATGCAGAAAGGACTGGCCTAGCGCGGCGGCGCCGATAACCGAAACTAGTCTTGGGTCTTGGGTCTTAGGTCTTCGTGCTAAGCCCCAAGACCAAAGACCCAAATCCTAAGACCCAAGACCAAAGACCAACATCGCTCGCTGAGGGATTGAGAATCATGAATTCAGAAGCCCTTTCGACACGGATTCCCAAGCCTCCGCCGCAAGAGAATTATCGCGTGGCGGTGGAAAAGGCCGTCGAGGCCCTCGGCCGTCAGACGCCGGAGCAGCTCGCCTGGCTGGGCGCCGTGCAGCGCGGCGACCGTTGGCACGTGGCGGTCTTGGACGACACGCTGGCGATCGACCCGGCCACCGGCCGGGTAACAACGTCATCCGGCTCTGCGGTCCAGGCGGCGTGGCAGATCCTCGTGTTGCACTACCTGGGTGTCGCCGCCCGACCCGAGCCGCAGCCGCCGGAAGTCAGCTTTGCCGACCTGCCGTTGGGCCGGGGTTATGCGGGGGTCTACGAGAAGCGGGTCATCAAGCGGTTGTGCGGCACGGCGGGCCGCCAGCTCGACACCCTCCGCCGTTCGGCCCAAGCGATCGGCGGCCGCGCGGTTCCGGGTGGCGACGCGGCGTTCCGCTTTGATGTCTTCCTCCGGCTGGCGATTCAATTGATCTGGCACGCCGCCGACGAGGAATTCCCGCCATCGGCGACCGTCCTCCTACCCAGTAACACGGAGGAGTGGTTTTGTACCGAGGACGTCGTGGTCCTTTGCGAAAGCCTGGTGGCTAGGCTCGGCGGACGGCCGTTTTGAACTACCGAGATGCTGACTCCCCACCGGCCCCGTGCCGGTGGAATCGGGTTTGACGACTAGGTGAGAGGAGAGCGATCCAACAAAGTCCCCACCGACCCTGTGTCGGTGGAAACGGGTTTGGCGACTAAGAGGAGAGCGATCCAACAAAGTCCCCACCGGCCCCGTGCCGGTGGAATCGGGTTTGACGACTAGTGAGAGGAGAGCGATCCAACAAAGTCCCCACCGACCCTGTGTCGGTGGAAACGGGTTTGGCGACTAAGAGGAGAGCGATCCAACAAAGTCCCCACCGGCCCCGTGCCGGTGGAATCGGGTTTGACGACTAGTGAGAGGAGAGCGATCCAACAAAGTCCCCACCGACCC
>CAYTJV010000480.1:4297-6093 GCA_964438165.1 uncultured Planctomycetaceae bacterium
CCGACCCCGTGTCGGTGGAAGCGGGTTTGACGACTACCTGAGAGGAGACCGATCCAACAAAGTCCCCACCGACCCCGTGTCGGTGGAAGCGGGTTTGACGACTACCTGAGAGGAGACCGATCCGACAAAGTGGCCGCCGTAGTTCCCAAACCCGTTTCCACCGGCACGGGGCCGGTGGGGAAGAATGAAAACGAGCCATGGCGAGAATGGACGCCGTATGGTAGTTGCCAAACCCGATTCCACCGGCACGGGGCCGGTGGGGAAGAACGAAAAGCGGCTGTGGCGAAAGGTGACGCTGCATGGTAGATCGGACGAAGGCCGGCGACGAACTCATTCGCCCTCGCCGAGTTGTGTAAGGAATAGCGTCATGAACAAAAAGCGTCTTGGCAGCAGTTTTGACGATTTCTTGCGAGAAGAACAACTCCTGGATACGGTGAGCGCGACGGTCGCGAAGCGGGTGATTGCCTTTCAGATCGCCCAGGAGATGAAACGCCGCAAGCTCATAAAAAACGGGGAAACGCCATGGAGCAGTGTGAGTGTCTGGACTCGATCTTCTCGTCGTACAAGGGGAAACGGGAAGAACTGATCCCGCTGTTGCAGCAGGTGCAGGAGAAGTTCGGTTATCTCCCCGACAACGCGATGCTGGCGATCGCCCGCTTCGCCCGGGTGCCGGAAAGCGCCGTCTACGCCGTGGCCACGTTCTACGCGCAGTTTCGCTTCACCCCGATCGGGAAGAACCACGTGATGGTCTGCCGGGGGACCGCCTGCCACGTACGCGGCGCCCCGCGGATCCTGGAGGCGATCGAGAAACAACTGGGCATCAAGGAAGGCGAGGCCACGCCGGACCTGGAATACTCGCTGGAGACGGTGGCTTGCATCGGGGCCTGCAGCTTGTCGCCGTGCATCATGACCAACAAGAAGGTCCAGGCCAAGATGACGCCCAAGAAAGTCGCCCAGGTGTTTGGGAAAGGCGGCCGCGAATGATCGATGGTTTTCACGTTCTGCGCGAGCGGGCCAGGGACCAGTGGAAGGCGCTCGCGAACAGTCCGCGCCCCGTGATCCTCGTTGGCACCGCCACTTGCGGCCGCTCGGCCGGGGCCTTGGAGGTGTTGGAGGTCTTCCGGCAACAGTTGCGCGAGCGCGGGCTGGACGGCCTGATCGTCGAAGTAGGCTGCATCGGCCTGTGCTACGCCGAGCCGATCGTTTCCATCGCCAAGCCTTCCCGGCCGGCCGTCTGCTATGGCGAAATCACTCCGGAGCGGGCCGCGGAGCTTGTCGACGCGTATTTGATCCACGACGATCCTCTGCCGGCCTACGCTTTGGGCACGATCGGCGAAGGGAGCGTCGCGGGGATCCCCGCTCTGTTCGACACCCCCGTGCTCAAGCTGCAGGTCCGCCGGACCTTGAAAAACTGCGGCTTCATCGATCCGGCCAACATCGATCACTATCTGGCCCAGGACGGTTACGGGGGCCTCCTTCGGGCGCTCGAACTGGGCCCGCAGCGGATCATCGATGAAATCAAGCGTTCCGGGCTGCGCGGGCGCGGCGGGGCCGGCTTTCCCACCTGGCGCAAGTGGGCTTTCTGTCGCGATGCCCCCGGCGATCAGAAATACCTCATCTGCAATGCCGACGAAGGCGACCCCGGCGCCTTCATGAAACGCTCGCCCTTGGAGGGCGATCCCCACTCGGTTCCCGAAGGGATTCCCATTGGCGGGGACAACCCGGGGGCCAAAACGGGGAAACTTTATTGCCGGGCCAACTTCCCCCGTGACGTGGGGCGAAGTGGCCTCCCCTGT
>CAYTJV010000481.1:0-6089 GCA_964438165.1 uncultured Planctomycetaceae bacterium
GCAGGGAGTGCGAAGTTGGTGAGACAACGCATTCCAGGCGAGGTGAACGGACCGGCTCCGGGCGGAGCGTGGCGTACCGGTTCGGTGTCACCCGCTTCTTCCGCGCCACCGCCATCATCCACCCCCCCATCCCTCTACTCCTCCACTCCTCCACTCCTCCACTCCCCCTCTTTCTCCAGTTCCACCCGCACCACCACTTCCCCTTGCTCGGTAAACTTGATTCCGTTCCCGGCGAGATTGAGAAGGACTTGCCGAAGGCGGACTTGGTCGCCGACCAGGGCGTCCGGCACGTCGGAGGGGATGCGGCAAGCGAAGCAGATTCCCTTCTCGCTCGCCCGCACCGTGAGCACTTGCGTGGTTTGGTCCAAGACGCGGCGAAGACTGAACGGCGCCGCTTCAAGTTGCAGTTTTCCTGCTTCGATTTTCGCGGAATCGAGCAGGTCGTCGAGCAGGGCCAGGAGCAGATCGGCCGAATTCCTGGCGGTTTCGAGGAACTCCTTGGCGGTCGGATCGACTTGCCTCGGCACCGCGAGGTCGACCATCCCGAGGATGGCGTTCATCGGGGTCCGCAGCTCGTGGCTGATGTTTGCCAGGAACCGCCCCTTGGCCTCGGCGGCGGCCTCGGCGGCGGCCTTGGCCTCGACGAGGGCCGCTTCCATGCGCTTGCGATCGGTGATGTCCTGAACCGTCCCGAATCCGCCGCGGAGCGATCCTCCCTCGTCAAGCTCCAACTCGGCCCTCTCGCGGACCCACTTCACCTCTCCGTCCACGACGATACGGTGCTCGATGTCGTAGGGCTCGCCCCGCAGGGCTGCTTGCCACGCCTGGTCGACCAACCCTCGATCCTCGGGGTGAACCGCGGAGGTGAATGTTTCATACGTCATCGGCGCTCCACGGGGTATGCCGAAGATCCGATGCGTCTCGTCGGACCAGACCAGCTCGTTGCGCCGCACGTCCAGGCGCCAGCTTCCGGTGTGGGCCATGGCCTGGGCGTGGTTCAGGTCCTCCCGGTTCTCGCGGAGCGCCTCCTCGGCGCGCTTCAAGTGGGTGATGTCGCGGGCCACGTGGACCGCGCCGATCACTCGGCCCTGTTCGTCAAACCGCGGGGTGGTTGTCACCAGGAAGTGCCCGCCCAGGCGCGCCTCGTAGACCTCGGCGGTATGCTCTCGGCCGTCCCGGCAGGTGTGCGCGTGCGGGCAGGACTCGGGCGGCTCTGTCGCGCCGTGAACGGCCCGATAGCAATGCACACCGGCGCACTGCTCGGGAGCCACGCCCAACCGCTCGGCCATGGCGCGGTTGGCGCGAACGACCCGGTGTTGATTGTCCAGGATGGCCACGAAGTCCGGAACGGTGTTGAACGTCTGTTCCCAGTCCTCGTTGGCCCGCCGCATCGCTTCTTCGGCCTGTTGGCGCTCGGTGATGTCAACGCACGTGCCGATCCATTCCCGGACGCTGCCGTCGTCGTGGAAGATCGGCACGCCACGGGCCAGGAAATGCCGATAAACCCCGTCATGCCGGCGAACGCGGTATTCGGTTTCGTAGCACTGTCTTCCCGCCACCGCTTGGCGCCAGACTGCCGCGGTGCGCTGCACGTCGTGCGGGTGAAGCGATTTCGCCCAGCCCCAGCCTTGGATTTCTTCGCGCGTTTGGCCGGTGAACTCCCGCCATGCCGGAATGTCTTCCACGACCTCGCCGGCGCCGTTGGTCGTCCAGCCCAGTTGGCCGGTGACTTCGATGTACGAACGATACCGCGCCTCGCTCGCGCGCACCGCGAGTTCGCGCTCGTAGGCGGCGGTGCGTTGGCGCGAGCGGCGGTAGAGTTCGGCGACCGTGCTCATCAACACGCCCATGCCGGTGAAGAACACCAGCGCGAGATGGTCCACGGGCGAGCCGACCGCGAGCCCTTCCGGCGGCAGGATCCAGTACGCTGTCGTCAGAGCCGTGAGCGCGGTGGCCAACAGGCCCGGCCCAAAGCCGGCCAGCAACGCCACCACCATCACCGCCGGATAGAACGTGATGTAGGTGGGCAGCCCCGGCCCCACCCAAGCCGTGATCGCCACGCGGAATCCGAACGTCGCGGCCACCGCCACGGCCGCCGTGCCGTAGCGCAGGGCCCACCCCAGGAGCGGATGATCCTGACCGCCAGCCGGCATCGGAATGGGCGGCCGCGCCCAGCGATGGCCAAGCCTCGGCACTCCCGCCGCAGCGCGACCGGCCGATGGCGATGTGTCGATGGAATCCATGTTCGGTTCTTCTCAAGGATGCCGTCCACACCTTCGCACGAGACTGCTTGGGATTGCATCCATCGCGCAATTCCACCCGGCATCCCCGCGCGCGGGGCTCCATCTTTCAGTATGGCACAGCCGGACGAAAAGCACAACCATTGGCCGTTCACCCCTCCAAAGCGTGGGTTTTTTGTCTCTGTTGTGGGGCACGTTAGGCGCCGGGCAGGAAGCAGTGATCCTCTGTTCGAGGCCCGCCAGATTCGCCTCCCGCCGCCACCGGGCATACCTTCCTGCACGCGGCTAGGAATGCCCGTTCGTAGTTCCGCCTTGAGGCGGCATTCCTCGCGGATTACCGGCTAAAGCCGGGACTACGAACTTGCGTCATTCCGGACCGCGTGCAGCATATGAAGTCGGAATCGCGCTGCGCCTGGACGAAATTCGCGATGGCCCAAGCCCCCAACAGCCGCAAGAGATCGTGGTTCGCCGTTCTCAAGGTGTTGTATCTGCTGGGCGTAACCGGGGCCGTGTTCGCTGTGCCCGCCATCGAGGCGACACAGCCGCTACGGTGGCACGTCGTATCTGGGCTGCTGGCGGCCCAGATCGTTCTGCTCCTTATCTGGGGGGTGGGGCTCGCCGAGATCTCGCGTGCCGTGTGGCGGTTGAAGTGGTTGTTCGTCTTTCTCATCCTCTGCTACAGCCTCTTGCCGGCCGAAGGTCGCGCGTCGGGCGAGGCAGTGTTCCTTCCTTGGCAAATCCCCGGCACGCCCTGGACCGCGACGCTGAACCTGAGCGGACTGGCGCAGGCCTGTCTGATGTGTCTGCAAATCCTCACCGTCATCCTGGCTTCGGCGGTCGTGCGCCTGAGTGGCTCGGGGACGGACTTGGTCCATGGATTACGAATCCTCGGTCTGCCGAAGCTCTTCGTCTACTCTTTCGATCAGACGCTGGACCTGTTGGGAAGCCTGCGCCGGCCTGACGCGGACGGGCGTGGGAGAGTGCCGGCGAGTGTGCCAGAGGCCGCGAAACCCCCGCCCGGTCTGCTGGCAATCGTGGGCCGATTGCTACGGGGCGACGTCGGGGAGTTTCTCCGCAGGATCCAGGGCGGCCTGGACCGCGCCCGCGCGCAGGTGGAACTGAATACCGAGGACCGGCTGGACAGACGGCTCGCTCATGACGTGGCGGTGATTGCGGGCATCGCGATGGTGATGGTGTCGCTCAAGGCGGTCAAGCTCTTGCCCGGGGTGCCGTTCGCGCCTGGACTGAAGACCCTATTGCTCTTTCCGCTCTACACTCTCGCCGCGCATCTGACCTGGTCGCGGTGGGGCGGGACGGCCGCGGGGTCGATCATGGGCGTGATTGCCTTCCTTCAGGGGGATGGCCGGTACGGCGTGCTGGAGATCCTCAAGCACCTCGCCCCGGGGCTGGTCATCGACCTGTCCCTGCCGATGACGCGCCGGCTGCCGCAGTCCGCACTGGTCTTTTGTGTCCTGGGCTTCCTGGCCGCCATCGCCCGGACCAGCACGGATCTGGTCCTCGTATTGCTCTTGGGGGCGCGGGCCGAGGTGTACCTCTTCCCGGCCGCCACGATGGTTCCCAATTTGATCGCGGGCACGCTCAGCGGCTTTGTGACGGCATTCGTCTTACGGGGCTTTCCAAAAGGCGAGCCAACTCCAGTCGCTTGTACTCCGCAAACGGCATCCCCCGATTCGCCCCAAGCGGCCAGAGACGGTTCATCGGTTGGACCGCCCGATGGGGCCGGCATAGAATCCCTTTCGAGCCAGACAAGAGAGGTTGGAGTTCGGGGAGACCCCCAGATAGAGGATCAGGCCGACCAGAGGCCATTGAGCAACTAATTCAAAGTAGTAGGCACACTCCGTGTGCCGTAAGTGAGCGGACGGCACACGGAGTGTGCCTGCTACGGTGAACCAGAGCGCCAACGATGTGGTTAGACGGACAGGCCCGTGAGTTTGACGATCATGCAGGGCTAGAACCTTTGGCCGGCCAGGCGATTGTGCGGAGTGTCCTGCAACGGAGCGGGATTGTTTCGGACGACATTATTTTGGACGTGGGCGCGGGCACAGGGGCCCTCGGCGTGCATTTCGCGACGCGGGCCTGCCACTACGTTGGTCTGGACTTTTCCCGGCGAATGCTGGAGGTGTTCCGGCAGAAGTTGGCGGCGTACCCCGACCACGTGCTGCTCCTCCAGGCCGACGTGGAACTCCCGTGGTCGATCCGCGATGGCGCCGTGGCTTTGGTGTTTGCTTCCCGCGTCGTACACCATTTGAAGGTCGGGCACTTCGTCGACGAGGTGTTTCGCGTCTGCCGGCCCGGCGGCTACCTCCTGCTCGGACGGGTCCGGCGCGAGCCCGACAGCCTGCCGAGCCGCCTGCAGGGGATGAAGCGCGGCTTGCTGGCGGAACACGGCTCGCAGGCCCCTGCCGTGGGTCAAGCGGTGCGTCAGGTGGTCGACGAGTGCGCGGCCCGCGGCGCGGCCGTTTTGAACGCAGTCACGGCAGCCCAGTGGACACGCACCGCCACGCCCCGACAATTGCTGACGGCTTGGGAGGGAAAGCCCCAACTCGACAGCAGGGCCGGGGGCGGGAAGCTCGGCGCGGGAGCGCGGGCGGCCGTGGTCAAGGCGCTGCGCGACCGGGCCTTGAGCGAGTTCGGCGACCTGGACCGCGAGCAGGAATTCAATGAGGAATATTCGCTGGACGGCGTTCGGCTGCCGTAAATGGACCACGCGATTCAGGGAATTCCGAGCCGGGCCGTGTCGGCCCGGCGGTTCGCTGCGAGTGAGGGATTGCGAGATACAAGCCGGGCCGACACGGCCCGGCTCGGAGTGTCCGATTTGCCCCGGAGTCATACAACGTTATTTAGCATGAATGTGGGAGAGATTATGGAACAAGCGCTTCTGACCGAGTTGGGCAAGGCCCTGATGGAGTGCAGCCTTACCGACACGACGCGGCTGGCGGCGCTGGATCGCCAACCGAGCGTGCAGATTCTGCCCGAGGCCAACGTCGTCAAGATCGGCGGTCAGAGCTTCATCGACCGGGGCCGGGCGGCCGTTTTCCCGCTGATCGACGAGATCGTGGCGAACCTGCCGCGGCACAAGATGCTGATTGGAACCGGGGCCGGCACGCGGGCCCGCCACGCCTACAGCGTCGGCCTCGACCTGGGCATGCCCACCGGCGTGCTGAGCGTGCTGGGGATCTTCGTCAGCACACAGAACGCCCGGATGATCCACTACCTCTTGGCCAAGCACGGCATTCCGTTCATCGAGCAGGCCCAGTTCGCCCAACTGCCGCTCTACCTGGCCGAGCGCCAGGCGGTGATTTTCGTGGGCATGCCTCCGTATAACTTCTACCAGCCCAATCCGCAGGTCGGCCGCATCCCGCCGCACCGCACCGACACGGGCGCCTTCCTGGTGAGCGAGGTGTTCGGCTGCCGCTCGATGATCTACGTCAAGGACGAGGAGGGCCTGTACACCGCCGATCCGAAGAAGGACCGCAGCGCCAAGTTCATCCCGCGGATCACCGTCGAGGAGCTGGAGGCGATGGACCTCGACGACGTCGTCGTGGAGCGGAGCGTGCTGGAGCTGATGAAACACGCCAAGCACCGCCGCTCGATCCAGGTCATCAATGGGCTGGTGCCCGGCAACTTGACTCGCGCCCTCAACGGCGAGCCCGTGGGCACGATTATCACCGCGGGGAAAACTTCCGAAGTCTTGGAGACTTCGGAAGTTTCGGGATAGAAAGCGAGGCGATGCCAAGATCATGAACCGAGAGTATCCGTCGCAGAGCACCGCAGGGGAAAACTTCCGAAGTCTTGGAGACTTCGGAAGTTTCGGGATAGAAAGCGAGG
>CAYTJV010000482.1:0-6071 GCA_964438165.1 uncultured Planctomycetaceae bacterium
GTCGCGGGGCTCTCCGCCACCGTCACGCGCAAGGACGGCCACCATCCGATCATCTTCATGCAGTGCGGCCCCGTTCGCCACCGCGTCGACGCGAAAGCGCAGGCGGCTGCACGTCCTTTTCAGCACACGGTGCTGGTCCGTCCCACGTCGTTTCGCCCGCTCACGGCGGCCAATCCCGATGCGCGAATCCAGTTCCACGATCTCTACAGCGAGCTGATCGCAGACGACCAGCGTAATGGCGTCATTTGCGACGACGTGGTGCAGGCCGTCCGGGAAGGCCGCTCGCCTCTGGTATTGACGGAACGCAATGAGCATCTCGACAGCCTGGCTGCTCGATTGTCGCCGAGCATTCGCCATCTTGTCGTGCTTCGCGGCGGCGCGCGGCCCAAGGAGGCCCGGGCGATCATCGCTCGTTTGGCGGCCATTCCCGAGAACGAGGATCGGGCCCTGCTCGCCACCGGGGGATATATCGGAGAAGGATTCGACGACGCACGACTGGATACCTTGTTTCTCACGCTGCCCGTTTCATGGCGAGGGACGATTGCGCAGTACGTCGGCAGGTTGCACCGGCTGTACGATCGCAAGCGTGAGGTGCGCGTGGTTGACTACGCCGACCTGAATGTGCCCATGCTGGCCCGGATGTTCGATCGGCGCTGCCGCGGCTATGAGGCCGTAGGATATACGATTCTGCTGCCCGCCAGTGCAGTGCCGGGCTGGCCCGCCGACGTCCCGCTTCCCGTCGATCCCCAGTGGAAGAGCGAGTACGCGGCCAGCGTGCGGCGACTCGTTCGTGACGGCATCGATGCGCCGCTGGCAAACCTGTTCGTCCACGCGGCACGCACGGTCAGTCCAGATGCCGAAGGAATCGAGCGCGCGCGAAGTGCCACCGAGGCGTTCCTTTACCGGCGACTTGAGTCGCTGTCGGAAACCGCCGGGCGGTTCCGCCTCAACGTCGAGTTGCCGATTCCCTTTGACGGGTGGGGGCACATGGAAGTCGATCTGCTGTGTGCCGACGCGCGCGTCGCCGTCGAGCTCGACGGCGGCCAGCATCTGGCCAATGTCGAGGCCTACCGTCGCGACCGGCGCAAAGACCTTCTTCTACAGGAAAACGGCTACTTCGTGCTGCGGTTTCTCGCCCAAGATGTGGGCCAGCACCTTGACACGGTTCTTGACGCAATCCTGCGAACGCTATCCCACCGCCGTGGGCGATGAGGAGTTTTTCCGCCAACTGCGTGAGTTTGCGGCCAACAAGGATGCGCCCGACGGATGCCGGGCGCCATGGGCCACGAAGATCCTCGACCGGCTCGACTCGGCCACCGACCAGGCCGCTCTGGTCCTTGCCGCCGGCGATCTTTGCCGGACCGACGAGCCGCAACCGGTCAGTTAGCTCAGGCGTCATGCGCTGTATGCGCGCCCCTCCGTGCCGCGCTGTGCGCGGGTCTCCTGACCCCGCACAAGGCTCGACCGAAGGTCTCCAGAAGCGAAGGGAGACCTGCGGTCAACGCATCGGCGGGGTCAGGAGACCCGCGCCGAACGCGCGTGCGCGTCCTTCCGGGCAGAGATCCACCAGCGGGCAATCCTCGCACTGCGGATTCCGCGCCGCGCAAGTGCGCCGCCCGTGGCGGATCAGTTGAATGTGGAATTCCAGCACCTGGCGCGGGGCAACGAGTCGGGCGAGGTCGTCGTGGGCCTTGGCCGCGCCCGTTCGCGGCCCGATGAGCCCCAGACGCCGGCTCACGCGGTGTACGTGGGTGTCGACCGGCAGGACCGGCTTGCGGCAGGCGAACAACAGCACGCAGGCCACCGTCTTCGGGCCGACGCCCGGGAAACGCCGCAAGTAGTCCGCCGCCTCGGGCGCCGGCAGGCCGCGGAGGAAGTCGAGCGACAGCTCCCCGCGCTCGATGAAGATCGCCTGCAGAATCTGCTTGATGCGCGGGGCCTTTCGCCTGGAGAGCCCGGCGCGCCGAATGGCCTTGGCGATGCTCGCCGCCGGCGCGCGGCGCACGGCGTCCCAGCCGTCGAACCGCCGGCGGAGCTCCTCGAAGGCAGCGTCGCTGTTCGCGTCGGACGTGTTCTGGGAGAGGATTGTGGCCATCAGCTCGTCGAGCACGGGCCATTGCGGGGGCGGCTCCACCGGCCCGTACTCACGGCGCAGACGCCGGCAAATCGCCGCAATCCTCCTCGAACCCACCCGGCGACCGATGTGCTCGTTCCTCACGACTTACGCCAACGTCTTGTTGCTAAACCTCGTTTCCACCGGCACGGGACCGGCGGGGAAGCGGAAAACCGTCAACGTCCAAAGTTGACGCCGTAGGGCCCGAAAACTGCTTAGCGACCGCGCAGAAATAACATGGTCGATTGTTGGTTGTGGTGCAGGCGTCTCGCCTGCGGTTTTCGGGGCAGGCGGGACGCCTGCACCACAAGAAGTTGTCCAAGTTATTTCTGCGCAGATGCTTAGCGCCGTCCGGAGGCGACTGCCTGAATCGCCTGGAGCGCGCGATCGACGTCGGTCGAAGAGACGTCGAGATGGGTCACGGCACGGATCATCGTCGGACTGGTGGCCAGCATCAGCACCCCCCGCTCCTTGAGCCGCGACGAGAAATCGGCCGCGTTTCCCCACGCGGGACTCACGTGGAAGAAGACGAGGTTGGTGTCGACCGTCTCCGGATCCAGCCGCAGCGGATCGATGCGGCGGATCCCGTCGGCCAGGCGTTGGGCATTGGCGTGATCTTCGGCCAGCCGGTCGACGTGGTGGTCGAGGGCGTACAGCGCCGCGGCGGCCAGCACGCCGGCCTGACGCATGCCGCCCCCCAGCACCTTGCGATGCCGCACCGCCTCGGCCACTAGATCGCGCGGCCCGCACAGCGCCGATCCGACCGGCGCCCCAAGCCCCTTCGAGAAGCACACGCCGACCGTATCGAAATGCCGGGCCCAGCTCTTCAACTCGATCCCGGTGGCGATCGCGGCGTTCCAGAGCCGCGCGCCGTCGGGATGGGCGGCCAAGTGTTGCGCTCGTGCCCAGGCGCAAATCGATTCCACGACCGTGTACGGCTGGATGCGTCCCCCGCCCCGGTTATGGGTGTTCTCCAGGCAGACCAGTCGCGTGCGAACGTAATGCGGATTGTCGGGCCGCACGCAATCGTCGAGCTGCCGCAGCTCCAAGACCCCGTACTTTCCTTCCAGGGCCCGCGCGGCCACCCCGCAAAGCTGCGTGTAGCCGCCCTGCTCGTAGTTGTAGATGTGGCAGCCCGCCTCGCAGATCAGCTCGTCGCCGGGCCGGCAATGGAGCCGAACCGCGATCAGATTCGACATCGTCCCGGAGGGAACGAAGATCGCCGCTTCCTTGCCGACCATCTCGGCCACGCGGGCCTGGAGGCGATGGACCGTCGGGTCGTCGCCCAATACGTCGTCGCCGACTTCGGCCGCCGCCATGGCGGCGCGCATGCCCGCCGTCGGGCGCGTCACGGTGTCGCTGCGGAAGTCGAGAAGGTCGTTGCCCACGGGTTCCTCTCTCAAAATGTCTCGAAGCCCGCGTTCATCATGTTAGAAATCCGTCCTTCGGTGGGCGCTTCACGTTCGGACCCACGCCTCGTAGATCCCTTCCAATTCGGCGTCTCTGGGCGTGCCCGCATAGGCGACCACGCGGAAACGGAGTTGGACCGACTTGCCGGCGGCCAGTTGCCACGGTTTCTCGAGGAAATTGAACGGGCTCGGAGAAATGAACCCGTAATCGCGGGTAAACCAGGGGCAGTCCTTCCAAGGGTTCAACGGGTGATGAAAGAGGGCAACCCCCTCGACCACCTCGCTCGGGATCCCCGCCCGCTTATTGTAATAGGTACACCAGACGGCCGGCTGGCCGAAGGTTGCCTTCTCGCCGAACTTGCCGAAGGAGTTTTCCAGCTTCCCGCCGGCCCAGGGGATCAAGTCGGCCGCGGCCCGCACGGAAAACAGGGCGTGATTGGTCTTTTCGATCGTCACGTCCTGGACGGCGGTCCATTGGATCTCCGCGTCGATCCAACGCAATTGGTTGCTGACGATGTTGACGGTGATTTTCCGCTGGTCGGTCATCACCGACTCCTGGCCTGGCTTGCGCCACTCGCACGTGTCGAGGATCTCGGCCGACTGTGGCGTCACCGGCCCGAGCTTGGGTCCCCTCGACACGATCTGACCGAGTTGGATTGGCCCTTGCCAGTAGTTCCCGCCGTTGACGCGGTCGCAAGCGAAGAACACGGAGCGGTGGTGGGGGTACGGAACGCACGTCTCCGCGGTGAGCGAGATTCCCGAGATCGGGCCGGCAAAGGGATAGAGGTACGGGTACTTCTGGCTCGGATGGGCCCGGTAGCTCGTGACCAGGCTATTGGCCCAACGGATCCAGATTTGCGGGCCGCCCTGGTAGGCCGTGAGCTTGTCGGCGCCGGGCTCGGGCTTGATCTGGGCAACCGCGCTCGGGCCGGCCCAGGCTGCGCCCAAGGGGACCGCCGCCAGGGCGCTTTTCAGAAAATCACGTCGCGTTGGGACTGGACGATTCATGCATCTTCTCCACAAGGCGGCCCTCAGCCGCGACCTGAAAGGAATGAACAATGAAAGACGGGAAATGGACAATGCAGATCTCCCCCTCTCCCCCTCTCCCTTTTCCTCACTGCACGAACCGCTCCTCCTCTTGGCCGGCGTGGACGGTGATTTCGCCGGCGTCTTCCAGGCGTCGGATGATGTCGACGATCTGCTGCTGGACCTGCTCGACATTGGAGGCCCGCACCGGACCCAGGTACTCCATCTCCTCCTGCAAGAGCGCGGCGGCCCGCTTCGACATGTTGCCGAGAATCTTCTGCTTGAGGTCCTCGCTGGCGCCCTTCATCGCCATGGCCCACTTCGAGTTTTCCACGTTCTTGAGTATCGTTTGGATTTCGCGATCGCCGAACTTGGTGATGTCCTCGCAGACGAACATCAGGCGGCGGATCTCTTCGACCAGGTCGGGGTCCTCCTGGGCGAGGTTCTCCAGCAGGCTGCGCTCCGTGGCCCGGTCGATGACGTTGAGGATCTCCGCCACCGCCGCCCCGCCGCCGGCATTCTCGAACTGCTGGCTCATCACGCTCGACATGCGGTGCTCCAAGCCTTTTTCCACTTCGTGGATGACCTCCGGACTGGTTTGCCCCATGGTCGCAATCCGGCGGATGACCGACAGTTGCCGATCGCCCGGCAGTCCGCTGATGATCGTCGAGGCCTGCGCGGGCGCCATGTGCGAGACGACCAGGGCAATGGTCTGCGGATGCTCATCGATGATGAACGTCAGGAGGTTCTGGCTATCGACCTTCTGGAGGAAGCCGAAGGGGAGGGCCTCGATCGACTGCCGCACGTTGTCCAGCGTGGCCGTGGCGTTCTTTCCCAGGGCCCGCTCCAGAAGGGTCTTCGCTACGTTAAGGCCCCCGGATCCGCCCGTCAAGCTGCCCGGGCCCGCCGCAGCAAAGTCCTGGATGACCTGTTGCTGCTCGTCCCCAGGGATGTTGCCGATCTTGGCAATTTCAATGGAGACGGCCTCGACCTGCTTGGGCTCCAGTTTGGCCAGCAACTGCGCGGCTTGGTCCTCGGGCAGGGACGTCAAGAGGATCGCTGCTTTGCGGATGTCGGAGGCTGCCATAATACCCACATTGTCTAAATTGTCTATTTTCGCTACACGGCACGGTCTCTTAGACTGGCACTCGTGGGCCCTTATCGGCGGGGACTCGACCCGGACTTGAAGGCCGGAGCCGCCAAACTCATCCGCAGGGTGCGTTACCCACCGATTATGCTAGAGGCACCAGCGAATGGCTGTTCGTAGTGCCGCCTTCAGGCGGTATTCGTCGCCGATTACCGGCTAAAGCCGGCACTACGAACGGATCTCCCACGAGGCCCACTGCCCAAAGCACTCGTCCACCTCGATGCGAACGCCGCACACCCGGACCCCTGTGCGCTTTGCGAGCTCGTCCTGGAGACGCAGCCCGATGTGCCGGGCGAGGAGCTCGGCGGTCGTGTTCGGCACGGGCAGCAAGATACAGTCGTCGCGGGGGAATACCCAGCGGCGATCGCCAAACGTG
>CAYTJV010000483.1:0-6037 GCA_964438165.1 uncultured Planctomycetaceae bacterium
TTACCCCGAATTCTGGCGAATTCGGCTACGCGCACACTGCGCCGCATTGCACCCATCCCCGAATAATCCGGGCTAAATGACTCGGCGAATCAGGGCAAGCATCTCGTCGTGCAGTTCGCCGGTCGCGGCCACAAGGAATGGCCCGCTGGGGACGCCCACGTACTCCCCCGTCAGGGATGTGACAATGCCGCCGGCTTCCCGGATCAGCAGCGTGCCAGCGGCGGTGTCCCAGATCTTGGTGGAGCAAGACCAGCCGGCATCAAAGCGGCCCGCAGCGACATAGGCGAGGTTCAAGGCAGCCGATCCCGTACGTCGGACCCCTTGGCTCCTCAAGACCACCTGATTAAAGACCCTCAAGTCCGCAGTATCCGGTGTTACGGCAGGCGGGAACCCGGCAGCAATCAGGGCCTCCGAGAGCGCGCGGACCTGACTGGTGCGAATCGAGGCGCCGTTCAGTGCCGCGCCTTGCCCGGCGGCAGCGGTGAAACACTCATCCGACAAGGGGTTAAGTATTGCACCAGCCAGCAGTCTCCCGCGATGTTCCAAGGCCAGTGAGACACTGAAGAAGGGGACGCGATGCACGTAGTTCGTGGTGCCATCGAGGGGATCCACGATCCATCGGAAGTCATCTTCCAGAAAGGACTTATGGCGATCGATCGGATCTTCCTCGCCGATCAGGAGGTGATCGGGGAATGCATCGTGAAGCGTTTGACGCACCACTTCCTGAGCGGCAAAGTCCGCCTCGGTCACCAGGTCGGCGGGGCCCTTGTGGCGCACGGTCACTCGGCCGAACCGGTCCACCAGAACGGCCCCGGCGCGCCGCACTGCCGTTTCGCAGACTTCAAGATACTCTGGCACGGCTTGATTATACGGGAGGCGGGCCGAGGCACAACGGACCGGAGTTGTCCGTGTCGACGCGGAGGAGGCGGCGTTTCTTGTAGGACGGCCTTTCCAGGCCGTCAGCGAACCGCCAGAAAAGACGGCCTGGAAAGGCCGTCCTACAGCTAGAAACGGAGGGCCCATGGACCTGTGAATCCATCTGACGGGTTATGCGATTATAGTTCCGTATGGTTAATCTCACAGAAGTCGGAAATTTGCGGGCGCAAGCCTATAGACAAACTCGCCGATACTGATATCATGAGACGTTAGGGGATAGAGGCTCCCCAGCGGTAATTGAGGTATCATCGGTTCGTGGATTCATCCCGGTTTCGGCATTATGCCTGCTGGGTCAATACGGCCTCTTCTCTGTTCCGGCCCCGCCGTTTCGCCTAGTTGCGAGCGGCGGGGTTTTTTGTTTCCATGTGCAAGATGACCACGCCAACCTGGGAACTCGATCACGAGCGCGCCTGCTTGCGGCTTGAGCGACTGTCGGCCCGACTTGCCACGGCGCGGCCCGACCGCGGCCTGTACGACGTGCGCGTCGAAACGCATGCGATTGGCGAGGCTCAGTTGCTCGGGCTGGCTTTTCCGTCCTTGGCGGAGGGTGAGGCGCGATGCTCGCTGGAATGCCACCAGCGTGGCCGCGACCTGATCGCTGCGTATCCTGAATCGTCGTCATGGCCGGTCTGCGTCGATATCATCTGGCGTGCGATGTCGCCGACCGAGGCTCCCGACGTTCTGGCCGGGGTGGATGTGATCGTGTCCGTTCGAACCGCACTGCTAGATAGCTGGCCCGAGTTGGCCGTTCGGAGCCGCCTGGCCGCGGCCGAGGTGTTGCGGCTGGCTGACGTGGAAACGACGCAGTTCGAGTCGTGCGGCGGTGTCCCAGGTCCGCAGCTTGTTCTGGATGCCGCGGCCGGTCCGTGTTTGTTCGTCTTTCGCATGTCGGACTCGCCTTTCAGCTACGCCGAAATGACGCATCCGGCCGATTTCCAGGGAACAGTTCTTGCGCCCGCGGCCGAAAGCCCGGCGATCGTCGAGACCCGCCATCGTCTGTTTGCCGAGCGCCTGGAAAAAGGGGTGATTTTGCGTGGGCGGGTGCGGGGCGTCGTCGTGAATCGGGCCCGGGATCTCCAAATCGCCGCCGCCTGCTATGCCGCCTTCGCCGCCGCCGATCCGCCCCTAGGGACATGATCCGTATGGCCGACGTGTTCATCACCGAGAACTTCCTGCTCCAAAACGAAGCGGCGGTGCGGTTGTACCACGAGTACGCCCGCCCGCTGCCGATCATCGACTTCCACTGCCATTTGCCGCCCGAGCAAATCGCCGACGATCACCGATTCGCCAACCTGGCGGAGATCTGGCTTTACGGCGATCACTACAAGTGGCGGGCGATGCGGGCCAACGGCGTGCCGGAGCGCTATTGCACCGGCGATGCCTCGGACTGGGAGAAGTTCTCCGCCTGGGCGGAAACCGTGCCCAAGACGCTGCGGAATCCGCTCTACCACTGGACCCACTTGGAGTTGAAGCGTCCGCTGGGCATCAGCGATCGGTTGCTCGGCCCCGAGACCGCCCGAGGGATTTGGGACGAGTGCAACGCGACGCTTGCCGGCGATGGTTTCTCGTGCCGGGGCATTATGCGGCAGATGAGCGTCGTGCTGGTCTCGACGACCGACGATCCGACCGATGACCTTGCGCCCCATGCCGCCCTGGCGGCCGATCCCACGTTTTCGGTCCAAGTGCTGCCGACCTTCCGGCCGGATAAGGCGATGGCGGTGGAATCCCCTGCCGCGTTCAACGGGTGGGTCGATCGCCTGGGCGCGGCCGCCGGGATGGAAATCCGCGATTATTCGAGATTCCTCGAGGCAATCGCCCGGCGGCACGATTTCTTCCACGCCCGCGGCTGCCGCCTCTCGGACCACGGCGTGGAAACGATGTATGCCGAGGATTACACGGAAGCCGAAATCCAGGCCGCATTCGCCAAGCTGCGAGCCGGCAAGGAGCTTGGTCTGGACGAGGCGCTGAAGTTCAAGTCGGCCATGCTCTACGAGCTTGCAGAGCTGGACTGGGCCAAGGGCTGGACGCAGCAGTTCCACATCGGGGCCTTGCGGAACAACAACTCGCGGATGTTCCAGGCGATCGGGCCCGACACCGGCTTCGACTCGATCGGCGACGCCCGCCTGGCCCGGCCGCTGGCCAAATTCCTCGACCGCCTCCAGCGCGAAGGCCGGCTCGCCAAGACGATCCTCTACAACCTCAATCCGGCCGACAACGACGTGTTGGCCACGATGATCGGCAATTTCCAGGACGGTTCCGTGCCGGGCAAGATGCAAATGGGCAGCGGCTGGTGGTTCCTCGACCAGAAGGACGGCATGAAACGGCAACTCCAGTCGCTTTCGAACCAGGGCTTGCTGAGCCGCTTTGTCGGCATGGTCACCGACAGCCGATCGTTCCTCTCCTACACCCGGCACGAGTACTTCCGACGCATCCTCTGCAACTTGCTGGGCATAGAAATGCAGCAAGGCATTCTGCCAAACGATTTCGATCTGATCGGCGGCACGGTCCGCGACATCTGCTTCCACAATGCCGCCCGCTACTTCGGCTTCCTTCCATCCGCCCTTGCCGCGGACCGGCCGAGCGGCGTATAGTGCGCCGTATGTCCACCATGCCAGAGTCGGATTTCCAGCGCGCCGCTGAAGAAGACGTGTCGCTGCGGCAGCTCAGCGAGGCATTCGCCCAGGCCATGGGAGATCGGCAGCAGCCCGGCATGGGCACGGGTTTTTTTTCCTCAGATGGGGGGATGCGAGGAGGAGGGGAAGGGGCCGAGCGACCTGCTGAGTTCGTGTCGTCCGGGCCGGCGAGGGAGGCCTCCTCCGCAACGGAACCGCCTCCTGTGGCTGTCGGTGACGAGGTCGACAACGATCCGTGCGAGATTAGCCCCGCGAGTATTCTGGAGGCGATGTTGTTTGTGGGGAATCAGGCGGGTGAGCCGCTGACCAGCCAGCGTGCCGCGGAGTTGATGCGGGGCGTCACGCCCGAGGAGATCCCCGATCTGGTCGATGAACTAAACCGCCGGTACACGGTCCGCGGTTGCCCCTACCATGTCGCCAGCGAGGGCGCCGGCTACCGCATGACGCTCCGCCGGGAATTTGGGGCGATTCGGAACCGGTTCTATGGGCGGGTCCGGGAGGCCCGGTTGTCGCAGGCCGCGATTGACGTGCTGGCCGTCGTCGCCTACCGGCAGCCGATCACCGCCGAGCAGGTGAACCAGCATCGAGGGCATCCCTGCAATCAGTTGCTCGCCCAGCTTGTGCGCCGCCGTTTACTCCGGGTGGAGCGAAATCCGGACACGCCGCGCGTGGCGCGCTACTGCACGACCGACCGGTTTCTCGGCGTGTTCGGGCTGGAGAGCCTGAATGATCTTCCGCGGAGCGACGACGACGTGGATGTGAAATAACGTCGGCCTGGCTGTCGCGTCGTGCTGGCATGCTTGGCCCAATCGAGGGATATTCTCGGCCGCAATGACCCGTCTTCCTGGGGATTCGCGAGTCGCGATCGAAGATCATAAGTCTTTTGACTGGAACTACTTACATTTTACCCCCCGAAACGAGCACAGACGCTCATTCCGGCCGATGCTAAAATCTCTCGGATGGACGCCTCTTCGCTTCGGGCCGATCTGCTCTTTAGTGTTCCGCTCATTGGGCCATCGCTCTTAGCGTGCGATTTCGCCAACCTCGAGCGGGAGGTGCATTCGGTTGAGGACGCGGGGGCTCGCATTCTGCACTTGGATGTTATGGACGGGCATTTCGTGCCCAACTTGAGTTTCGGGCTGCCGATCGTGGAGGCCGTGCGGCGGGTGACTGATTTGCCCCTGGACGTGCATTTGATGATTTCCGAGCCTGCCCGGTATGTGAAGCCTTTCCGCGAGGCGGGTGCGGATCTGCTCACGATTCATGTGGAAGTAGCCCCCGATCCGTCCCCGCTTCTGAGGGAAATCCGGCAACTTGGCGCCCTCGCAGGTGTGGCCATTAGCCCGCCCACTCCCGTGGAAGCTCTCGAATCCTGCCTGGAAGATTGCGATCTGGTGCTGGTGATGACCGTGATGCCCGGTTTCGGTGGGCAGGCGTTGCGGCCGGAGGGGCTCGAGAAGCTCCAGTGGCTCAGGGCCCGTGTGGACAGTTCAACGTTGCTCTCGGTCGATGGCGGTGTCAAGGGTGAGACCATCGCGCCGTGCGCGGCCGCGGGCGCCGATCTGTTCGTTGTCGGGACGGGACTGTTCGGTCATCCGGATTACCGCGAGCGGCTTGCCCAATTGCGTGCCCTTGCCAAGTCGGCTTTCGCTGAAAGAGTCTAAGTAAGCCATGTTGGAAATCGTGTTGATTCGCCCGGGTTGCACCGATTACGACCTGCAAGGGCGCATTCAAGGAAACCTCGACGTTCCCCTCAACGAGCAGGGCGTCGGCCACGTCCAGTGCGTTGCAGAAGAGCTGCGCGGTCTGGGGATCGAGGTGGTGTATTCATCGTGCGGCGAGCCCGCGATGCAGGCCGCCAAGAACATTGCCGACGCGCTTGCGGTTAAGCTGCGGAAAATGGACCGAATGCACAACCTCAACCAAGGATTGTGGCAAGGAATGCTCATCGGGGAGGTCCGGGTGAAACAGCCCAAGGTCTACCGGCAGTGGCAGGAACACCCCGAGAACGTCTGCCCGCCGGAAGGGGAGATGCTCTTCGCCGCCGCCGAGCGCGTCGAAGCGGCCATGACCAAGTTGCTCAAACGGCATAAGGAGGGGGTGATCGCACTGGTAGTGCCGGAACCCCTGGCCACGCTCGTCCGCCGTTTCATCACGCACGAGGAGATCGGGGATCTCTGGAAAGCACTGGAGGAGCACGGCCGCTGGCAAATCATCGCCGTGAATCCCGCCCTGGTACACAGTGGTTGAGCGACTTTCCATGGCTTCCGACCGTCCTGATTCGAGCAATTGGCGGAATCTGGTCAAACACCCGAAGCGGGCGGTCCCGGAGGGGTTGTGGAAACGCTGTCCGGGCTGCAACCAGACGATCTTCCGCAAAGCGGCGGAGAAGCTCCTCGGGGTTTGCCCGGAGTGCGGCTACCACTGGCACGTCCCCGCCCAGGAGCGGATCCGCCAGGTGCTCGATG
>CAYTJV010000484.1:0-6028 GCA_964438165.1 uncultured Planctomycetaceae bacterium
ACTTCACTCGAATTTGTGGAATATGGCCGCTAGATTAAATCGACAATCCGCAAGCGGCGCGGGAGGCGGCGCGGCGTTCGCACTGCACCAACAACATGAAGCAGTTGGGTCTGGCGCTTCACAACTACCATGATACGTACAACCGCTTTCCGGCGGGTATTGGACCGTGTGTCTATAATAATCCGCCGGATACTCCGCCCTGCGCCGGCTGGAACGGCTGGGGTGGCCTGGCTTCACTGACTGCGTATATTGAGCAGGGCGCACTTTACAACCGGATTCAATGGGGTTGGGCTTGGAATAATGTTACGCCTTCTGGCAACCGGTCTGTAACAGACTCGTTCGTCAACGCCTTCGTGTGCCCGAGCGATTCAGTCGTACGCTACACGACCAATATGGGGCCAACTTCGTACAACCTTTCCCACGGGCCGTGCTCGGCGTGGGATGTGGCGGACGGTCAGGAAGTTGGAATGTTCGACAGAATGTATTGGTCCAGTATGGCCGACATCAGGGATGGTTCTTCCAACACGATCGCGATGGCCGAGGGGAGGTTAGGCCAAAACGCAGGCATGTGGGATCCCAGTAAGCGCGATCCGAGCTACCGAGTGGTCACCGGAACCGCCTTGGTCCAGGTTCCCGCCATTGGGAATGCCTATACTTTCACCAACAGCGCCGCGGACATGGCAACAATCAAAGCTTACTACCAGAACTGCCTGTCGATGTATGCTGCAGGCACCGGCTGGGATGGCCAGAGCGACGAGCAGGGCCGCTTCTGGACGTGCGGTACCGCGTTTCGGGCTTCCTATATCACCACGCTGATCGGTCCGAATGCCGGTCCGGCCTGCGACGTGGATGCGTCGGTAACTAACATCGACGTCAAGGAGCCGAGCAGCTACCACCCGGGCGGCGTTCAGGTCTTGAAAGCGGATGGTTCGGTTAGCTTCGCCTCTGAGACCATCGACCAGGCCATTTGGATCGCCGGAGGGTCGATCAGAGAGGGGGAGACGCTATCGCTGCCGTAGTTGCGGCCTTCGCGGATCGGGGCCTCGATCTGCGTTGATTCCTTTCAGGTCTATCCAGGAGGATTGCGTATGATGAAGTGGCTAAGATTCCTTCTTCTCTTGGGCGTTGTGGCTGCCGTTGGATGTTCAAAGGGACCGGCAGGGAGCCAGCGAGAGGTAAAGAACCCGGGAGAGGCAAAAGTAGACATGGCTCAAGAGTCGGCGGCGCTGAAAACGTCCAAGTGATAGCCCTCCACCACGGAGCGGCCGCAGCACCTCAAGGGACGCGGCTCTCAGAACGAGTTGCGTCCCCGTTTCTGCTCCTTCAACTCGTTCCACCAGATAGCGAGTCCCGGGGCCGCATGGCGCGTGGTCTGCATGTGCGGAGCCACGGCGAAGTCGAGATCCCCGTCCCCGTCGAAGTCGGCCAGTTCGAGCGTTGCATAGTAGGGTGAGCCCACCTCGAGTGTGTGTCGCGCAAACACCCCCGGCGCCGTCTGTTCCAGGCACACGATCGATGGAAGCGGCCGATCGCGGAGGCTGGCCGGTTTGACTTGTTCGGGCAGCCAAGCGACGGCGAGAATGTCCAAATCGCCGTCGAGGTCCACGTCGCCCGCCCGCGGAGAGTAGGCGCCGACGAGATCCGTCAGCCGGTGGCAGACGAATCGCCCGTTGCCGAGGTTTTCCAACCACTGGATGCCGTGCGACGGGTTGGCATAGTTGTTGTCGAAGGCGTCGCCGTTGGCGTACAAGACGTCCAGGTCGCCGTCCCCGTCGAGGTCCACCGGTTCAATCCCGCTGGAACCGAAGGTCAAATCCGGGGCGGTCCAAAGCCGCTTCCGCACGAAAGGATGGCTGCGCTCGATGGAGGCGTCGCTCCCCCGGTTCGTGAACGCTTCCACGCATTCGTACTGCTGGCTGATGAGGGCCAGAAAATCGAGTCGGCCGTCGCCGTCCAGATCCGCCACGGGGACGTGGATCGCGCCGGGACGCGGATCGATCTGCCGGGGCAAGAATTTGGGCGGGGTCAGACCCGGTTTTTCGGTTTGAAACCGAAAAACCGGGTCTGACCCCAGGGTGTTTTCGAGCCAGAGGACTTGCCCCGTCCTGTGCAACCCGAAATCCGCGACGACCAGGTCGACGTCGCCATCCCGATCGAAGTCGCCGGGCCGAACATCGGCAACGCGCCCCAGGCCCGACGCGACGACCGTCTGTTCCCATCGATTTCGCTGCTGGTCGCGGCGCAACCAGACGACGCGACCCAAGTCGTGATCGTAGGGGATCGTGCTTCCCAGGTCGGCCACAACCAGGTCGATCGCGCCGTCCCCGTCGAGATCACACGGCTCCACGCGGCACGGATTGTTCAAACGCGCCAAGACGCGGGGCGGCTCCCCCTTTGGGTTCGGATCGACCGCCGTCACGTTTCCATCGCGCATGTCGCAGACGAGCAATACCGGACGGGCGTCGGTTTCGAGACGAGCCCAACGGAGGTGCGCGACGGCCGGCGCCACGGTGGGATGCCGATCGACAGAGCGCTTATCCACCGTAAACCTGGCACGCAGCGGAGTGGTCGCTTCCGCGGGCGCCGGGAAAACGAGCTCCTCGGGCGCCCGCGACCGGAAGTAATCGACCGTGGCGTGAATGGGAGGCGGGTCGAGATGCGTCATCCCGGAGCGGGCGTAGAACTCGTAACCGCGAAGCACCTCGTCGTGCCATGCGTCGCGCGGAAAGCTCTGCGGAGACGGCACCGCATGGCAACTGCCGCAAAACGCCGCAATCCGCGGCTCCATCGCGTCCGCCGTTGCCGGCGATGGCGCCGCGCTGCCGGCAACCTCTTGCCGATACCACGGCGTCCGCTGCGGCATCCTCCACGCGGCGATGGCGGCCAGCCCGCCGATCAGCAGCACGGCAGTCGCAGTGCGAATGATCCATCGTGCAGGGCGCCTGCCAAGACTGCCGATGGTTGTCCCTGAAGGGGTCCCTGAAGTAGAATGCTTGATGGCTGGGCTCCTCTCTCGTAGGTTATGCTTCAGCATAACAGGGGCATTCGTTATGCTGAAGCATAACCTACTTGTTTGCCTTTTATGCCCCCGGTCGGGGAGCTATAGCAAGGCTGTGAAACACTCGAACCGCAAGCGACCGACCCCGCATCGAACGCTGGCAGGATGGGGCCGCTCGCGCCGGCAGGCCGTGTGGCTTGCCGTTCTGCTGGCCGGGATCGCGCTGGCGATCTTCGGGCCTACGGGCTACTCACTTTGGGCCAAGCAAGCGGCCGCTGACCGGTTGCGAATCGGCGCGATCAGCGAAGCTCGCCGGCACCTGCGGCGGGCGGCCTGGAGCGCCCCCGAGGACGGCGCCATCGACTTGATGTTGGCGTTCTGCTTTCGGCAGTTTCGCCAGCTCGACGCTTGGCAGGCCGCTTTGCGAACGGCCGAGGAGAAGGGCGTGCCGAAAGCGCAGGTCGAACGCGAAAGACAACTCTACCGCATCCAGGCGGGCGATTGGCCCGACGGAACAGAGTCTCGCCTGGCCTCGCTTGCCGGAGAAGGCATCACGGCTTACGACGTGCCGGCCGCGTTTGTCGCCGGCTCCCTGGCGAGCGGCCGCAACGGCCTGGCACAGCAGCTCCTCGATGCCTGGAACGCCGATTGCCCGAACGACGCTCACGTGGCGCACATGAGGGGCAAGTATTGGGAATCGCTCGGCAATACGCAGCAAGCCCGGGCGGAGTACGAGGCGGCGATTTCGCTCGAGCCGTGCCACGAACTGGCGCACGCCTCCCTGGCCAAAATATTCGAGGAAAACGATCAACTGCCTCAGGCATTTCGGCAATATGCCGCGCTGGGATCTGCTTCTCCCGTCAGCGAAGTCGCGGCGGTCGGTGCTGCGCGAGTCCTCCGTAAAATGGGCGACCTGGCCCGCGCGCAAGCCATCCTGGAACCGTTGGCGCGGACCGGCGAACCGGCGATGGACATCGCCGCAGACATGGGCCGCATCGCTATGGAGCGTGGTGATGTTTCCAGCGCGGAGCGGTGGTTTGAACGCGCCGGCTTGGGGCGAACACAGGATCCGAACCTGTTGATGAGCGCGGTACGCCTCCGGGGCATCCAAGGGAAGTCCGCCGAAGCGGAGCGGCTCTTCCAGCGGATTGCCGCTCTCGGCGACCGCGTGACCAGGACGCGCGACCTTCGCATCCGACTCGCCGTCGACCCTCGCGATGGGGGCGCCGCCGCGGAAATCGAGAAGCTGTTGCAGGGCCTTCGCGAGATGACCTCGGCCGAGGCATTGCCGGCGGAGTCGACGACCGCCGACGAGAGACTCTCGCCAGGTCGTCGCCTGTTCGTATTGCATTGCGGCGCCTGTCACGGTCCTGGCGGCGACGGCAACGGGTTGGCCGCGCGGCACCTGTTCCCTCGCCCGCGCGACCTTCGCTGGGAAGCGAGCCGACTTGTGAGCACCAGCAGCGGCGCACCCACCTTGGACGACACGATCACCGTCCTGCGGCGAGGGATTCCCGGAACGTCAATGCCCTCTTACGGCGACCTGGATGACGACGAGTTGCGTCTGGTGGCCGAGGAAGTGCACCGGCTGCGCCGCGAAGGTCTGCGCGAGCGGCTCGTCGACGTGCTGAAGCTCCAGGGGGAGGAGGTCGTTGAAGACGACGTGGAGAAATCCGTCGATGTCCTGACCTCGCCCGGTGAGCCGATCGTTGTCCCGCCAATCGGCAGCTCGTCGCCGTCATCGGTTCTCCGCGGCCAAGAGATCTACGCACGGCAGGGATGCGCGAACTGCCACGGCGCGGACGGCGCCGGCGTTGCCGACCAGACTTGGTATGACGAACGGGGATTTCCCGTGCGGGCGCACGATCTGGCTCGCGAGCCGCTCAAGGGCGGCCAGGACGCGACTGCCGTCTACCTGCGAATCGCCGCGGGAATGCCCGGCAGTCCCCATCCTTCCAGCAGTGGTTTGTCGCAGCAGCAAACGGTCGACCTCGTGCAATTCTGCCTCTCGCTGTCCCGCGAACCGAAGAAGGCCCTCACGGACCATCAGCGTGCTGGCCACCGGCCAAGCCTATCTGGCCGCGATGCGTGAAGAAAGAATGAAAGGAGAATGAAAAGCAGTGGTTCCGTTCCTCGTTCCGAAGCAGAGCTTCGGAACGAGAAGAATCAGCGCTGTCCCGCTCTCGTCTTGATGTCCAATGTTCCCTTCGAGAACGCCTTGCCGCGGAACTTTCCAGCGATCTGATAATTCCCGGACTTCGGCGGCGCTTTCATCACCGTATCGAAACGTTACACGTGTTTTTGTCCTGCCACAGGCTCAGGTTTCGCAAGCGCGAATCTGATCGAGGAGGAAGGCTATTTCCTCGAAGTGAGCCGCTACATTCACCTCAATCCGGTTCGCGCGAAGCTCGTCGAGGTTCCGCAAGCCTGGAGATGGAGTAGTTGCCTTGGCTACGTGCGCGCGCGTGGCCGCCTGGATTGGGTGTGCTACGGCCGGGTGCTGGGGGAATTTGGGGATCGGGAAGAACAATCGCGTCGCTCGTATGGGCAGTTCTTGCGAGCGGGATTGGAGGAACCGCCGGTGTCGCCATTCACGGAGGCGGTGGGCGGGCTGATCGTGGGGACGCCGGAGTTCGTCGACCGCATCCGACACCTGATCCAGGATGAGCCGGAAGACCGGGAGGTGCCCCAGCTCAAGCAGGTACGGAATCGCCCGGACCTGGCGACGATTGGCGGGGCAGTTGCCGCACACTTCGGGGTGGAGGCGGGCCGTTGGGCAGCCGGGCGACGAAGCGATGGCGCGGCTCGGGCGGTGGCCGCGTACTTGGCACGGCGCCGATTCGGCTATGCGGCGACCGAAACGGCCGCGGTGCTAGGCTATCGGGACCACAGCGGTGTAGGGCGAGCCGTGCGGCGAGTGGAGCAAGGCAGTGTGGAGTTGCAGCGGACCGTTCAAACGCTTGAAAGACGGCTTACTAATCCCTAACTCTACAGCAAGAGTTGTTCGGCGAGCCGTTTGTGCTTTGCCAG
>CAYTJV010000485.1:0-6022 GCA_964438165.1 uncultured Planctomycetaceae bacterium
GCGTGGCTTTGAGCGTGCCGTCCGGCGCGGCGACAAGCCTGCGCTGCTGGTGGCGCCGGATGCCACTGACCCTGTGGCGTTCGGCTCTGCGCCCGCGGTCTCCATGGCCGCACCGAGCGTCAGGGCCCCAAGAAGAATGCCAACTACAGGATGTAAACGCATGGTGCTCTCCCTTTACTTCTCGGCGATGGTCAAATCGAGCCCAAGTTCCAGACTTCCGAAGTCTCCGAGACTTCGGAAGTCTTTGCCGGCGCATGGTGTTCCCCTTACTTCCCCGCAATGATCAAATCGAGCCGCCGGCGGAACTCCGCAAGCGGCAGGCCGCCGTCCTCGACGGTCAAGAAGCCGTTGTAGCCGATCTTGTCGATTTCCGCGCGGACCGCCGGCCAGTTGATGCTCCCGTCGCGGGGGTGGACGAACGTGCCGCCGTGTCCGTCCGGGTTGAGTTTGAAGTCCTTCACGTGGAGCTTCACGATCAGCTTGCCGAGGGCCCGGATCCATTCCTCCGGCGGCGCGTACTTCACGTGGTTGCCGATGTCGAAATAGGCATTCACCCAGGGGTTCTTGAACGAGGCCACGAAATGGGCGAAGAACTTCGGCTTGACCCAGAGGTTGTTCCACACGTTCTCCAGGGCGATGACCACGCCGGTCTTCTCGGCCGTGGGGATGAGCTTCTCGACGGCCTTGCGCGAGGCCTCGGTGGCCTGGTTCTGGGCCTCGATGTAGGCCGTGTACTTCGCGTTGTCGCCCGCGGCAACCTGGGTCACGTGGCCGGTATTGTCGTCGAAGCAGATCTCGAAGTCCCATGCCTCGGGGATCGGCGTCACGCCCGTGCGGCAGGGGACCACCAGCAGGGCCGACGCTCCATAGCCCTGGGCGGCCCGCAGGGCCTGCTCCACGTTGGCAATGTCCTGCTCGACGGCGTCCGGCTTGTTGAAATTGGCCCAGCCGAAGAGCACGGAATGGATCTTCAGGTTGTGCTTTTCGGCGAGCTTGCGCGCTTCCTCCGCCTTTTCCGGGGTGGTTTTCCAGTCGCTCGTCTCCAGGCCGTCGAACCCGGCGGTCTCGAGCTCGGCCAGGGCATCCTCCTTCGGCGAGCGGATCATGGCCCGGTACAGCTTGGTCGTGAACTCGGCGGCCTGCGAGCGATCGGCGGCCAACAGGCCCGCTCCCGCCGCAGCCGCAGCAGCGGTGACGGACAGAAAATCGCGGCGATTGAGTGCGTGGTTCATCGGCATGGTCTCCAGTTTAGGCTAGCCGGGGCAGGAATTAACTGCATGCACAGGGCGTAGTATGGCACGCCGGACGGCGGAAGTCAATTTGCCCGGGCGGGCCAGCGGGCTGAAATTCCTCGTTCCCACGCTCTGCGTGGGAATGCACGGTCCCGCCGCTCTGCGGCGTGCCTTAGGAAGGACCGGGGGCTGAAACGCGGGCCGAATTCCGTTACACTGAAGTGTCATGGCCTTGGCCGACTTAGGAGTCAAACGTTGGACGCTCATCAGAAGGTGCTATTCGTCGATGCGGGCACGGGGTTTTACCGCGTGGCCCGCTATCCGGTCGGGGATTTCTTCGGCCCGGTCGATCTCGGGCTTCATCTGGCCGGCAAGCACAATAGCCTGAACATCGGCGTAGGGCTTCTGGCCGGGTCGATCTTTCCGGGCTCCAACCGCCTGATCGTCAGCGGATTCTCCACCTGCTGGGGTGGCTTCTATATCTCTACGATGGGCGGGGCGGGCCTCGTGTTCGACAACCTGGGAATCAACCTCCTGGCCCTGGTGGGCAAGTCGCCCATGCCGTCGATTCTCTATCTCAACCGCGTTCACGGCGAGGAGATCGAGGTTCGCGTCGAGCCTGTCGAGCTGAGGCGCGTGTGGCGCGAGGGACGCGGGGGCATTTACTCCCTCATGGATTACGTGTTCGGCCGCTTCGCCCCGTCGTTCCAAACCGACCCGCGGATCCTGGCCGTGGGCCCGGCCGCTTTGGCCACCGATTTCGGCGCCATCGGCTCCGTACCGATCGTTCGCGGCAGCCTTTCGACCGTCGACACCTGGGCGGGCCGCGGCGGCCTGGGCAGCAAGATGCTCCAGCAGCACGGCATCGCCGCGATCATCTATGGCGGCACCTTCGTCGACGAGGACTTCCGCAATCGCACCGTGGCCGACCAGTGGTTCCAGGACAAGTACCGCAAAAAGCTGGGAGCCAAGGACGTCGAGGCCACGGTCAAGTACCGCTACGACCCCCACTTCGACACCGGCGGCACATTCGGCGTGAACTACGCCACGCTCAAGGGACGCATCCTGGCCTTCAACTACAACACGATCTACATGGACGAGGCCGAGCGGCTCGACCTGCACCAGAAGTTCGTGGTCGACCACTACCTCCGCCAGTTCAACGAAGAGACGATCGCGACCAAGTCCCAGCACACTTGCGGCGAGCCCTGCCCCGCCGTGTGCAAGAAGACCCGCGGCGAGTTCAAGAAGGACTACGAGCCGTACCAGACCATGGGCCCGCTGTGCGGGGTGTTCGATCAACGGGCCGCGGAGCAGCTCAACCACCGGGCCGACATGTACGGGTTCGACGCGATCTCCGTCGGCGGCGTGCTGGCTTGGCTGATGGAATGCCTGGACCAGGGCTTCATTCAGCCGGAGGAGCTGGGCGTGAAAGCCCGTCCGGCTTTCTCGCCCCAAGGTTTCCGCGTCGAGGCCGACTCGCTGCACAACGCGGAGATCGGCATGGGCCTGTTGGACGCGATGATCGAGAAGCGCGGCATTCTCGACCTGGGGGAAGGAGCCCGCAAGTTCGCCCGGCGATTGGCCCGCCAGCGCGGCAAGAAGGTCCTCGACCCGTTCGTCTATGTCGCCTACGCCCGCAAAGGCTGGATGGTTCCCAACCAGTACTGGACTCCCGGGGCGCTCTGCCCGGTGGCGATCATGGGGAAGTACTACATGTACTACGGCAGCGATTTCCTGCCGCCGCGGGACCTCGGCCGGATCAACGCCCAACGCTTCCGCGACGAGCTGATCCTCGACAACCTCGGCATGTGCCGCTTCCACCGCCTCTGGGCCGAAGAAATGTTGCCGGAGATCATGGGCTCGCTCTACGGCAAGAAAGACGAGTACCTGCGCGCGATCGCCGTCACGGCCAGCCGCATCAACAGCCGCAACTCGTCGATCTACTGGGAATCGGAGCGGAACGCCGACTGCGTGGCCACCTTTCTCAAGCGGCACCGCGACGTGGAAGGCAACCAGCGGCCCGAGCTGCTCGACTGGATCGACCGCTTCGAAAAGGACAAACAAGAGGCCGCCTTCGGCTTCTGGTACGAAGTCCACAAAGGAATCCACGAGTCGCTGCGGGAGTTCTAAGTCGCCGCGTCAAGAACTGTAGCGATAGTCGGCCCCTACCCGCATGACGGGATCCCACCTAGCCTGACTTGGTCCACCCATTTTCCCTCCCTGGGGCATTCCCCGGAGGGATCGCACGCATATTATTACAATGAGGGGTGGCAAAAATCCCGACCTCTCGAGGCGATTCTCGCGCCTCGTGCGGTTTTAGAAAATGGAGGTTTTCCATGAGCCGCTTCAAGTGGTTCCGCAGCGTCCAAGGTGGTCGTGGTCCGCGCAGGTCGCAGCGCCGAAGCCCAAGGCTTCGACGACTTGGGCGTTTTGAACGCCTCGAAGACCGCCTGGCGCTTAGTTGCACCGCGGTCGTCGACGGAGGCGTCCTGCTGATCGCAGGCGACGCTGCCGCCAACACGATTGACGTGTCGATCGTCGGCGATGCCGTGACGCTCAAGTGCGATGCCGACCCGCTTCAGACGACTTTCCCGGGTTTCGGCTCCGAATTCAACGAGGTGAAGATCGACGCCCAAGGTGGCGACGACACGGTTTCCGTCGAGGTCGATAGCGTGACCGCCAGTCCTGGTCAGGACCTCAAGCTCTTCATCGACGGCGGCGACGGCGACGATCATATCGAGGTCAAGTTGCCGAGCGTTCCAGTCTCCGAAGAAGGCGACGATGAGGACGCCCCGCCGGTTTCCGACGAGGACGAGGGCGACGAGGATGACGATGAGGATGCCCTGCCGGTTTCCGACGAGGATGAAGGCGACGATGAGGACGCACAGCCCGTCTCGGACGAGGGCGACGAGGATGACGATGAGGATGCCCTGCCGGTTTCCGACGAGGATGAAGGCGACGACGAGGACGCGCTGCCTGTCCCGGTAGAGGACGAGGATGACGATGAGGACGCGCTGCCTGTCCCGGTAGACGACGCGGACGACGATGAGGACGCCCTGCCGATCCCCGAAGAGGATGAGGACGACGATGGAGGGCTCCACCTGCGAATCGATGGCGGCGACGGCGACGACACGATCAATGTAACCATCCCTGGGGTCCCGGTTCTCTAGGATGGTGAGATCAATGCCATCCTGAAGGGTGGCCGATAATGACGGTGCCCCCCGAAACGCGGTTGACCTACTCACAGGCTTGACGTTACCCTGCTCGCCCTTACCAGCGTCTGGTAAGGACCAACTCGTGTCCACCCTTCGGTGGGGAGCAGATCATGACGACGGGCCGTATCGCTATTTTCATCGCATTACTGCTAGGAAGTTGCCAAGCCCTGGCCCAGGACGGGCCGGCCTCGCGCGGCCTCGCGCAGTCGATGTACGAACCGAATGATGGCGGGCCTGCGCTGCCGCCGGGCCAAAATTCAAACTTCGGTGGAACGACGGTTACGGCACCTGGGGCGTTCCAAGGAAACCCAACGTCTTACGGCGGTTACGGCGAGGGCTTCCCAGGCTCGGCTGCGTCGGCTTCGCTGCACTCCGATACCTTCGCCTCGGTATTCGGGAGTCGGCTCGTCGAATCGACCTGGTACACGCGCGAGGAGTACTTCCACTGGCGAGAGCGGTTCGACGGGGCCGACTTCGTCAATGAATATGGGTTGCTGCTCACGCTCGGATACCAAAGACGCGTGGGAGCGGAGCGTTACCGGGCCGAATTGTTCGGCGGAACGATGCACTACGACGGCGGAGCGCAATTCGAAGACGGCTCGACCGAGCCCCTGATATCCAAGACTGGTTATCTCGGCTTGCGCGGCGAATACGATTTCATGATCGAGCCCGATTGGTGGCCCAAGGCGAGCCTGCTCGTGGGCGTCGGCACGCGATTTTGGTTCCGCGACCTCCGCGACGGCGTGACGGAGTCGGGCATTCCGGTCACCGGCTATCAGGAGATGTGGTGGACGATCTACCCCTACCTCGGCATCGAGACGCGGCGCGTCCTGACCAACGGGCCCGAGTTCTATGCCTCCAGCCGGATCGGCTGCACGGCGCTGACCTACGAGCACGCCACGTTCTTCGACGCCGTGCTCTATCCCAAGGCCGGCATCACGGGCCAGTTGGAAGCCGGCCTGCGCGGGCGGCACTTCTTCTGCTCGGCCATCTCTGAAGTATTGACCTGGCGACAGTCGGCCATTGCCCGCGGCGCCCTGCAGCCCGAGTCCACGCTGTTCACCGTGGGACTGAAAGCGGGAGTGAACTTCTGACGAGGCGGTCTCGGTAAGAACTGCGTCGCCCGTCACCGGCCCGGTGGCCGGAGCCAGAACGATTGCCAGTACGATTCGTCGGCTGCGTAGGGATTGATCGGGTCCCTGGCGAGATCGAAGGATGGGGGGACGGGTGCCGCCGCACGCGAAAAGAACGGCGCGAACAACCTCGCAAAACATGACCGCGACAACCGAAGTCCACAACCCGTTCCGTCCAACCAATACGAACCGTCAACAAAAAGCGAGCATTAGCTTTGGCGCAGAGCGTACACAAAAAAATCGGCCGGGAGGCCCTTGACTCCAGAGGCTCTTTCAGGGACGGAAAATCGCGAAATTCGCCCCCAACAGCTTTCGGGGGGATGGTACGCATGTACACATGCTTATCGGCCGGGAAATCTGCTGGTAGGATGTATGGCCCGATCCAATAAAACTGCAACGTGGGGCAGGTTGCCAACCTGCCAAAAACACGGCAGATTGGCAA
>CAYTJV010000486.1:0-6016 GCA_964438165.1 uncultured Planctomycetaceae bacterium
CTCTGGCGGCCGTTGCACTTGGCCCCCTGGCCCCACTTCTGCTCGATCGTTTCCAACCCGTGGTTTCCGTTCACGTACTCGGCCAGGCCGAGCCGCGTATCCTCGACGTTCATCTGCACGAGGATCTCGCCCAGCCCGCGGTGATACTTGCGGTAGGTGCGGATGCGGCGGTCCATGTCCGGGGCGGCACGGATCTTCTTCTGGGGACTCAGCTCCAGGAGCGGGTCGATGCCGCAGACGTTCTCGCCGCACACCAGGGTGACGCCCGCCAGGGCCGCCCCGACGGCGAAGTGCTCCCAGTTCTTGCGGGCGATTTCGGTCGAGCCCAAGGCGCCCGTGAACACCGGGGCGGCCATCTTCACCTTGAGGTCCCAGCCGTACTGGGTGCCGACGTCGACGGAGGGGAAGGTGCAGGTGTCGGGCCCGGCGAGGAGCCCCGGGGCAAGGCCCCTAGCACCCAGCGCGTAGCCCTGGATGTTCAAGTGGGAATAATCCACCGGATACGCCTTGTCGCCTCCGGCGGTCACCTCGCCGAAGGGACCGGGATAGATCAGCTCGCGGCCGCGAAACGTGGCCTGGAACACCTCGCAGTTGCCCTGGCAGCCGTCCATGCAGCGCGAACAGAGGCCCGACTGCGGCACCACGCTCCGTAACGCACGGTTTTTCGTCTGCGTGACGTCGCTGGCATTGGGTTGTTGCAGATTCATCAAAATAGCTCCTTGGCACGGTCCTGAAGTTCGGCGGGCGATCGTCGTGAACCTGGCTACGGCCTGAGAGCTTGTCCAAAACTTCCGAAGTCTTCGAGACTTCGGAAGTTTCCGGCTGCCGATCCCGGTCTTGTGATAGGCCCTAGGCGTGCCGCGGCTTGTCGACCCCCGAAAACCGCGATTCTATCACTCGTCCAGGTATTACGCATCTACTAAATTGCTTATACATAATATGACTTTTACTTATAGATGCCCGCTGGTCCGGCGACCTGCGGGATCTCCCGAAGTCGTCGCTTGAATTACGTGAGATGAGGCAGGCGGATAAGCGACCCGAAGGCGGCTTGGCCTGCGTCGTGATGAGATAACCGCCGCTTATAATGCGCGGCACAGACTGTGGACCCCGGGTAGCCGTAGTGGCCAGCGCGACGCGGTTCCGGCTACTCGGCCGCTACTGAACTCCCCACTGCCTGGCCTCCACCAGCCGTTGGACGTACTTGGCCAGGAGGTCGGTTTCCAGATTGACTTTGCCCCCCGCCTGGAGGGGCCCGAGCGTCGTCACGGCGAGCGTGTACGGGATCAGGGCAATGCTGAACCGCTCTTGCTCGCTGTCGACGATCGTCAGGCTCACGCCGTCGACGGCGATCGAGCCCTTGGGGGCCATCTGAAGGCTCAGCCGACGGGGGATCTGGAACCAGAAGAACGACCAGTCGCCGTGATCGTTGCGCTCGATCAGCGTGCCCACGTCGTCGATGTGCCCGGACACAAAGTGCCCTCCCAGGCGGTCGCCCACGGCCAAAGACCGCTCCAGGTTCACCAGCCCACCGGGCTTCAAGCCGCCCAGGTTGGTCCTCGCCAGGGTCTCCGGCCCGGCTTGAAAGGCCATCGTATCGCCCTTCACGTCGATGACCGTCAGGCAGCAGCCGTTGACGCAGATACTGTCGGCCACCTTGGTTTGGGCGACGATCTTAGGCTCGCGGATCACCAACCGGCAGCCCGGCGGCTCAGAAAGGATGTCCGCAACAATACCTCGCGATTCCACAATTCCGGAAAACATGGCAACTCTCAACAATCTGTAGGGAACGCCCTCCGTGGCGTTCCGCGGAATCGCCGCTTCAACGGAACGCCACGGAGGGCGTTCCCTACAGGCCATACATGGCAGCAAATGGAAAAATCCCAACCGAACCCCTAACCCCCGGCCCCTAACCCCTGCTCAAAACACCGGCTCCTCCTGGTGCCGGTGGCGGACGATCCGCTCCCAGGCGAACCGCAGGGGGCTGCTCAGCACGAACACGCAGAACACGATCGGCACCGCATAGCCCGGGATGATCATCACGGCCACCAAGGCGAACACGAGCTTCACGATGTGGCTGAAACTCCGTTCGCCGCGGAACACCTGATTGACCACGTGCGGATAAGGGATCCGCGAGACCATCAACAGCGCTACGAGGATCGCGTAAAACGGCAGAACGGTCTGGAGGGCCGCGTAGATCGTTTCGGCGAAGGGGGGTGGAGTGAGTCCGCTCTTGCCCATCAGCGTGTAGAAGATGATGGCGAACCCGGCAATCGACCCTGCCCCCGCAGGGCTTGGCAAGCCGCTGAAGTGCAGGTGGTCGTCTTCATCGCTCGTCTCCACGTTGAACCGCGCCAGGCGCAGGGCCGCGCAGGCGGCGAACGAGGCCGCGATGATCCATACCGCCTCCTTGTGCAGGAACGCGAAGCGGGGACACATCTTCACGAGCAGAAACCCCGGCGCGACTCCAAAAGAAACGACGTCGCAGAGACTGTCCAACTCGGCCCCGAAGTCGCTGGAGGTCCGCGAGAGCCGCGCGACGTGGCCGTCCAAGGCGTCGAACAGCATGGCGATGAAGATCAGACACGCGCTGAACATCACGTTGTGGAGATCTTCAGGGCTGGTCTTGGGAAGCGACGACGCTCGCGTAGCCGGCGAAGCCACTACGGAGGCATCTTCGAGGTCGGCGGCCGTGATCTCCGCCGGCAGGGTCGGCGCGCTGACGCGCGCGGCCACCACGATGGCAAAGAACCCGCACACCAGGTTCCCCAGCGTAAACATCGTCGGCAAAACGGAAATCGTTCGCAGAGGTCTCATATCATCCCTCATAGCGGGCCAGGATCCTGCTCCCCGCCTTCACCCGGTCTCCCACCTTCACTTCGATCCGCAGGCCCGGCACCTCGGGCAGGATCAACTCGGTTCGCGAACCGAGCTTGATCATGCCGATCTTCTCGCCCGGCGCAACGACCTCACCCGGCCGCAGCGGGCAAACGATCCGCCGCGCATACGCGCCCGCAATCTGCCGCACCACGAAGCGGCGATGCGGCAGCGCCTCGGCCTCCAGGCCGATCCACATCGACTCGTTCTCCCGCGCGCTTTCCGGTTTCATCGCATTGAGGAATTTCCCGGGGAAATAACGCAGCGCGATGACCTTGGCGGCCGCCGGCGAGCGGTTCAAGTGGACGTTGAAGATCGACAAAAAAATCCCGATCCGCACCGCCGGACCGCCGATGAACTCGTCCTGCCCCAGCCGGGTCACCTCGGCCACCTTGCCGTCGGCCGGCGAGAGCATCAGTCCTTGCCCTTCGGGAATCTTCCGCGGCGGGTCGCGAAAGAACCACACGATCAGCCCGAAGAGAACCCCAAATACAGGGGCCACATACCAAAAGTAATAGGCGGAAACCACCGTCAATAATAACAGCGGCCAGCCCATCAATTGCAGTTCTGCCAGGCCCCATCTGGCGAATGGGATACGACCCCGCCACGAGGATGGATCGTCTCCTTTGTCCCATCCACAGGAGCAGACGTTGCGGCAGAACTTCAGATCGCGCGGATCGAGAATCTCGTGCGGGGCGCCAACCGGATCGCCTCGACGCAGCTCGGCCATGCGCCGCACGTAGCCCGGCCGAAACCGTTTCAGATACCAACGGCGGCACGCTCCCCACGCCAACTCGATTCGATAGCACACCCCTCCGCCGGGCTGTGCGCTCCGAATGTTGGCCGCCAGCGGCTCCGGAGTGGCTCGCGGTGGGATGGATTGGGTAGTGCTCATCTTTCCGTCGCTCCAACGATCGTCACGGCCGCTACTCTCTATGTGTCCAAGGCGAGAAATCGCCAATTAGCTATCGTAGCTGGTGTCAATCGGCACGGGAAGACTGCGTCGTAGGGCAAGCTGCCAGCTTGCCTGGGGAGCGCTGCGGCAAGCTGGCAGCTTGCCCTACGCCACCCCCGCTGGTCAAACGGAGGGGCATGATACACAATGATGGCCCCCCGCTGCCACTGAAGCGGGCGAGGTTTCGCCCCATAGCCTTGTTGGAAAGAAAGTGAGCAAAGCAGCCATGAGCTCCACGATTGTAGACATCCATGCCCGGCAAATCCTCGACAGCCGAGGCAATCCCACGGTTGAAGTCGACGTGACCCTGGCCGACGGCTCGTTCGGCCGCGCCGCGGTGCCCAGCGGGGCGAGCACGGGGGTCCACGAGGCATGGGAGCTGCGCGACGGCGACAAGGCGAAATACCTCGGCCGCGGGGTCTTGCAGGCCGTGGAGAACGTCAACGAGAAGCTGGCCGACGAGCTGTGCGGCATGGATGCGTTGGATCAGCCCGCCCTCGATCAGCGCATGATCGAGCTCGACGGGACGGAGAACAAAAAGAGCCTGGGCGCCAATGCGATCCTGGGGATTTCCTTGGCCGCGGCCCACGCCGCGGCGAACCATGCCGGGCTGCCGTTGTACCGCTACCTTGGCGGCGTGGGGGCGCGGATCCTGCCGGCTCCCATGATGAATATCCTCAACGGCGGCAAGCACGCCGACAACGCCGTCGACGTGCAGGAGTTCATGGTCATGCCGTTGGGGGTCGACTCGTTCAGCGAGGCCATCCGTTGCGGCTGCGAAATCTTCCACAACCTCAAGAAGGTCCTCCAATCGAAGAAGTTGGCTACCAACGTGGGCGACGAAGGCGGTTTTGCCCCGGATCTGAAGAGCAACGCCGAGGCCCTGGATCTCATCGTGGAGGCCGTCGGCAAGGCCGGCTACGAGCTCGGCACGCAGGTGTTCATCGCCCTGGACCCGGCGGCCAGCGAGTTCTACAACGCGGAAACCAAGCGTTACAGCGTCGACGGCAAGCAGATTACCTCGGAACAACTGGTCGACTTCTACGCCTCCTGGGTCGACAAATATCCCATTTGCTCCATCGAAGACGGTTTTGCGGAAGACGACTGGGAAGGCTGGAAGGCCATCACCGACCGCCTGGGCAGCAAAATCCAACTGGTGGGCGACGATCTCTTCGTCACGAACACCAAACGGCTCCAGCGCGGGATCGATGCCGGCGTGGCCAACAGCATCCTCATCAAGGTGAATCAGATCGGCACGCTTACCGAGACCATCGAGGCCATCGAGCTCGCCCGGCGCAACGGCTACACGAGCGTCACCAGCCACCGCAGCGGCGAAACCGAAGACGCCACGATCGCCGATTTGGCGGTCGCCATGGGCACCGGCCAGATCAAGACCGGCTCGGCCTCGCGCACCGATCGCATGGCCAAGTACAACCAACTGCTGAGGATCGAAGAATCGCTCGGCGACACAGCGGTCTACGGCGGGAAGTTGTTTCCCAAGCGGAAAAGCTGATAGCTTTCAGCAGTCAGCTTTCAGCTATCAGCTTCTTCAGCGTTGCGCTGGAGGCTGACTGCTGATCGTGGACTGCTGAAAGCTGACGGCTGATAGCTAAAGGCGATTCCATGACAATCTTCCTCGAAAGCCCCTGGCCGTGGATCTTTCTGGGAATCGTCGCCGAGGCGGTCTTGGCGACGATGCTCGCGACCATGCGGCAGGGGAGGCTGCTTTGGTGGATGTTCGGTGCGCTCGGGTTCATGATTGCCGGCGTGGCGGTCGAGCGGCTGGTGGTCACGGAGCGGGAGCGGGTCGAGGCGGCGATGGAAGGGATCGTCGCCGCCCTGAACGCCAACGACTTGAACACGCTCCTGAGCCAGTACATCGCCCACGACGCTGCGGGGACCCGGTCGCGGGCCGGTTGGGCCCTTGGCCGCATCCAGGTCCAGAGGGCCAATTACCACAATCTCCGCGTGACCATCAACCGGCTGACCAGTCCGGTTACGGCCAATGCGGAATTCGACGGCGGCGTCGACTTTCGCGACCAACAGGGCGAGTTTCCCTACGGCCACTACCGGGCCCATTTCGTCGTGGAACTGGAGCTCCGCGACGGCCGCTGGCTAGTGACCGATCACGTCGAGTACGACATGTTCGGCGGCCAGCACCAGGACGAGCGGTATTGAGAACAGCGG
>CAYTJV010000487.1:0-6016 GCA_964438165.1 uncultured Planctomycetaceae bacterium
CGGCGGGCCTTTCAGCGCTATCGGCAGGGGTTCTACACCCGGGTGGCCGTGGGAGAGTCGGGCGTCACCGGCCCGCAGCGCCGTGGCGGTTTCTTCGGCGGCACGGGCCTGACGGGCTTTACGGGCCAAGGGGCGGGCGGGTTCGGCGGGGTAGGCGGCGCCACCGGCTTCGGCCGGGCGGGTTTCGGGGCGGGCGGAAGCGGCGGCACGGGCGGCGGCGGGGCTGGGTTCGCCGGCGGCGGCGCCGGACAGGTCGGAGGCTTCCTCGGCCTTTTGCAGCAACTCCAGCAAATCCAGAACAACGAAGAAACCCTCGCCCTCCAGTTGCGGACTCTCGGGCTCCTCGAAGCCCATCTCCAGGCCGGAACCATCGACCTGGTCCAGGTCGACCAGTTCCGCCAGAACATCGAGACCGCGCGGGCCTCGCTGCTCCAGGCGCGAAATGACCTTGAAGACAGCCTCGACACCTACCGCACCGGCACTCTCGGGCTGCCGCCCGATCTGCCCCTCGTGCTCGACACCGAGCTGATCCGGCAATTCCAGTTCATCGATCCGGCCACCAGCCGTTTGCAGAACCGGCTTGCCGATTTCCGCTCCGAATTCGGCGATCAGCCGCCGAATCCCGCGGTCACGATCCTTCGTCAGGCATTGGATCGGCTGGACCAGATCCGCGGCGACATCGCCGCGGAGTTCGGCCAGGTGGCCAAGGACCTCCAGAACACAAGCCAGCGCGCTTCGGCTCGGGAGCACGGCATGACGGCGGCCGAGCGCAAGCAGTTCACCAACGACTTGGCGAAGCTTCGCGAGGACCACGCCACGCTCGTCGCACGCCTGGAAAAAACGGCCAAGGGGCTGAGCGACCTTCGCAACCGGCTTGCCGAGGCCACGCGCCGCGCCACCGCCGATCGGCTCGTGCAACTGGTCAGCGAGGTGACGTCGATTCTCGACGAGTTGTCGCTGGTGCAGGCGCGGGCCAGGGTCGAGCGGATCACCGTCGCGTACCAGCCCCTGGATCCCAAGGACGCCTTGGACATCGCCCGGGCCAACCGCCTCGATTGGATGAACAACCGCGCCGCCCTAGTCGATACGTGGCGACTGATCCAATTCAACGCCGATGCCCTGCAATCGGTGCTCGACGTCACGCTCAGCGGCGACATCAGCACGACCGGAGACAATCCGATGCGTTTCCGGGCGCCGACGGGGAACCTCCGCGCCGGGCTGCGATTCGATGGGCCGTTCACCCGACTGTTGGAGCGGAACAACTTCCGCCAGGTGATCATCGACTACCAGCGCGACCGCCGGCAGTTGATCCAGTACGAGGACTCGGTCGAGCAAACGCTCCGCCAGTCGCTCCGGGGACTGGACGAGCTCCGGGTGAACCTGGAGATCCAGCGGCGGGCGGTGGTGATCGCCATCCGCCGGGTGGACCAGACGCGCGAGACGCTGAACACGCCGCCGCCGCCCCCCCAGCCGGGCGAGCCCACCACGTCGCTCGGTCCGACGGCCGCGCTGAACCTGCTGACGGCCCTCAACGACCTGCTCAGCTCGCAGAACAACTTCATGAGCGTCTGGCTCAACTACTATGCCACGCGGATGCGCCTGGCCCGGGAGCTGGGCACGATGCAGCTCGACGAGCGCGGCATGTGGCTCGACGTGCCTCTGGACGACGCCGAGAGGCTGCCGGCGGAAGAGGCCGAATTGCCGCCGGACGTGCCGCCCGCACTGCTCAAGGCGCTCAACGAGAACTTGCCGAAACAGCAGCCCGCCCCGGCAACCGAGACGGCGCCGCTGCCGCCCGCGCGGGACCCGGCCATGCGGCCCCAGGGCGCGCCCCAGCCGGCGCCGAAGCCCAGCCCCGCGCCGGTACGTCCCGACGATCGGAAGTCGACGGAGGGCGTTTGGCGGAAAGTCAAATGAGGTGGCACGATTCTGGGACCGATCCCTGGCCGTGTGGCACTGCTTGACCGCTGCCGGAACAGGTTAAAGAAAGCGATGACAAGTCATCGCACTCCAGAGATCCCGATAAACCCCTTGAAGGGGCTAGAAATCCCCTGTCCGTAACCACGTAATAGGGGGAATGCCTTCCCGCCGTTTTGCGCTTTCACCGGTTCCGGGAGCGGAATCCGCGGTTACAATGAAGGAACGCACTTGCGCGCTTTCGCAGCGAACGCCGTCCGGCGATTCGCTTTTCCTGGCGCATGACTCGGAGGTTCCCTCATGGAGCGGACGGCCGAACAGCAAACTTTTCTCGTCTCGGAAGTCCTCAGCGATCTGAGCACGGACGAATCGTTTGATTCCCCGGATCGCGGCAGCGGCGGTTGGAAATGGGTCCTCTTGCTGTTGGTGCTGGCGGTGGTCGCCGGATTGGGCTCGCTGGGCTACGCCACGGTCACCGGGACCTGGGAAAGTCGCGCGGCCAGCGCGTTCCTTACGCACCCCGTCACCCGCGGCGAATTGCTGATCACGGTCACCGAGGACGGCAACCTGGAAAGCGCCCAGAACGTCGACATCAAGTGCGAAGTCGCCGGCGGCAGCACGATCCTCTGGATCGTGGAAGACGGCAAGGAGGTGGCCGAGGGGGCCGAGCTGGTCCGGCTCGATTCGTCCCAACTGGAGGACCAGATCAACCAGCAGCGAATCGTCTTCGAGAAGGCCCGCGCCACCCACATCCAGGCCCAGAAGGACTACGAGGTCGCCAAGATTTCCGTTCAGGAGTATCAGGAAGGGACCTTCCGCCAGAACCAGGAGAAGGTGAATTCGGACATCACCATCGCCAAGGCGAATCTCACCAGCGCGGAGAACTCGCTGCAGCACACGCAGCGGATGTTCCGCAAGGGCTACGTGACGCCGCTCCAACTGGACACGCAGCAGTTCGCCGTCGATCGGGCGAAGCTCGACCAGGCGGCGGCCATGACCGCCAAGGACGTGCTGGAACGCTTCACCAAGGTCAAGACGCTTCAAGACCTGGAAAGCAAGCGCGACACGGGCGAGGCCAAGAAGAACTCCGAGAAGGCGGCGTTCGACCTGGAAGAGGGCCGATTGAAACGACTCGAAACCCAGTTGAAGAAGTGCCAGATCCGCGCTTCTCGCGCGGGCATGGTCGTGTACGCCAATGAGCAGAGCCGGTCGCGGATGGGGCCCCAGCAAGGCTCGGAGATCAAGGAAGGCGCCACCGTGCGCGAGCAGCAGGCCATCCTGCGGCTGCCGGACCTGAGCAACATGCAGGTCAAGGTCACCGTACACGAGTCGAAGGTCGACCGCATCCACCGCGGGATGCGGGCCAGGATCCGCATCCAGGGACGCGACTTCCAAGGCACCGTGATCTCGGTGGCCAATCAGCCCGAGGCGGGCAGCTTCTTCTCCGCCGCCGTCAAAGAATACGCCACCATCGTAAAGATCGACGGCGAGTCGAAAGAGTTGCGTCCGGGCCTGACGGCTGAAGCGGAAATCCTCATCGCGGCGCTCAAAGGTGTCATTTCCGTGCCGGTCGCGGCCGTGTTCGAGCATCGCGGGCAGGCGTTCGCGTGCGTGAAGACGGGCACGAAGGTCGAGAAGCGGGCCGTCGAGCTGGGAATGACCAACGACAAGGCGATCGAGATCAAGCGCGGATTGCAGGAAGGCGAGGAAGTCGTGCTCAATCCCCGCGCCGTGCTGCCCGAGATGACCGAGGACGTCAAAGAAGCGGAAAAGGTCGACGTCGATCAGCGGTTCGGCAAGGCCAAGGAAGAAGGGAGAGGGGAGAAGGGAGAGGGGAGAAGGGAGAAGGGAAATCCGGGGGGGCCCTCGCCTGATGCGCGAGGACCGGACGGTGGCAAGGGCCCCGGCGGTTTCGGCGGCGGACCAGGCGGCGGACCCGGGGAGGGCGGCAGACCGCGCGGCCCCGGCGGTGCAGGCAAGGGCCGTTTCGACCTGATGCAGTCCGACAAGAACGGCGACGGGAAAATCAGCCGCGACGAGCTCCCCGAACCGATGCAGGGCATGTTCGACCGCATGGACGCCAATAGCGACGGCTTCATCGACAAGGCCGAAATCAGCGCCATGCGGGCCCGTTTCCAGCAGGGCGGCAAGTAGATGCTCAAAAGCCTTCTCCAAAAGCTCCGGCTCGGCATCGGCAGCCTGATGCTGCACAAGCTGCGGTCCGCGCTGGCGGTGCTGGGCATCCTCATCGGCGTGACCGCCGTGATCTGGTTGGTGGCGATGGGCGAAGGCGTGAGTTACCAGGCCCAACAGCAGATCAAGGACCTCGGCGCCACGAACATCATCATCCGCAGCGTGAAACCGCCGCAGGAGTCGAGCCGGGCGGGCGGCAGCTTCTTCATCGAGTACGGAATCCTCCGCGAGGATTACGATCGGATCCTGGCCAATGTGCCCACGATCCGCCAGGCCGTGGCGATGCGGGAGATCGTCCGCGAGGTCCGCCGGATCGACCACGTGCTCGACGCGAAGGTCGTCGGCTGCACCGCCGAGTATCTCCCCTTGAACCACTTGAACATGGCCCGCGGCCGTTTCCTCGCCGATCGCGACGTCGAGCAGATCGACAACGTCGCCGTGCTGGGACACAAGACCGCGGCCATCCTTTTTCCCTACGAGGACGCGCTGGGCCAGACGGTCCAGATCGGCAGCGATTTCTACGTGGTGATCGGCCAAACGGCCGAGCGGACCGCCTCGGCGGCGATCGGCGGCAGCCTCGAAGCCCGCGAATACGACACGGATATCTACATCCCCCTTTCGACCCTCCGCTGGCGGATCGGCGACATGGTGATGACCAGCCGCTCGGGAAGCCGCGAGGGAGAAATCGTCCAGTTGAGCCAGATCACCGCCACGGTGGAGGACCTCGAAGAAGTCGATCAGACGGCCGACGTGATCCGCTCGCTTTTGCAGAAGTACCACAAGGTCGTCGACTACGCGGTGGTGGTGCCCAAGGAGCTCTTGCGCCAGGCCGAGATGATGCGGATGCTGTTCAACGTCCTATTGGTCCTGATTGCCGGGATCTCGCTCTTGGTCGGCGGGATCGGGATCATGAACATCATGCTGGCCACCGTCACCGAGCGGACCCGCGAGATCGGCGTGCGCCGCGCGCTCGGCGCCACCCGGCAGGACATCATCCTCCAGTTCCTCACCGAGACGGTGGTCCTGACGGGGATGGGCGGGCTCCTGGGGGTGCTCTTCGGCTTCCTCTGCAAGCCGGCGGTGACCGCCGCGCGCTGGGGCATGACGCACGTGCTGCCCGACATGATGACCACGCTGCCGGCGAACATTCGCAACCTGGAGCCGCGGATCACGCTCTGGTCGATCCTCGTGGCTTTCGCGATTTCGATGGTGGTGGGCGTGTTGTTCGGGCTCTACCCGGCCCGCCGTGCCGCCTACATGGACCCGATCGAGGCCCTCCGCCATGAGTGAAGCCCCTCCCCTGGCGTCGACCGGCCGGAAGGCCGTCGCCCGGATCGTCAACCTGACGAAAACCTACCGGCTGGGGAACAAGTTGGAGGTGCATGCCCTGCGCGGGGTCTCGCTCGATTTCCGCGAGGGCGACTTCGTGGCGATCATGGGCGCTTCGGGATCGGGCAAGAGCACGCTCTTGAACTTGCTGGGCTGCCTGGATCATCCGTCGTCGGGGCAGTACATGCTCGGCGGGCAGGACGTCTCGCGCCTCGACGATCGGGCGCTATCGAGCATTCGCAGCCGCTACATCGGCTTCATTTTCCAGTCGTACAACCTCATCCCGCAGCTCACGGTGATCGAGAACATCCAGGTGCCGCTCAGCTACCAGCGCATCGAGGTGGCCGGCGGCCTCCAGCGCGCCGTCCGCCTGGCCCGGCTGGTCGGGCTCGGCGACCGGCTGCACCACCGGCCCACGGAGCTCTCCGGCGGGCAGCAGCCGCGGGTGGCGATCGCGCGGTCGATCGTCAACAACCCGCATAACCTCCTGGCCGACGAGCCTACCGGAAAACTCGACTCCGCCACCGGCAATGAGTACCTGGACCTCCCGTCCGCGCCCAAACCGCCCGGGCCAACG
>CAYTJV010000488.1:0-6014 GCA_964438165.1 uncultured Planctomycetaceae bacterium
TATGTACGTGCGTATATGTGGGTAATACTGAGCGCTCTGCGTGGGAACGCACGGCCCGCCGCTCTGCGGCGTGAGTGCGACGGGACGCAGAGCGCCCCGGACGCGCGTTCCCACGCAGAGCGTGGGAACTGAGGAACATGGAAAAAGACTCCCGACCCCCTGTCCCTGTCCGTATCCCCAATCTCGATCCTCTCTTGACGCCGGCCGCGCCATAAACAATACTCATAGGGTCCTCACTCCCGAAGGAAAGGGAACTGCTATGCTCAAATCGCGTCGGTGCGTGCGGATTGTGTTGTGGATTGGAGTCATCGCGGCAGCGGAGTCGGCAGCCCAATGCCAGGAGACCGCCAGCGTAAGCAAAGATCCAGCGATTACTCGAGCGCAGATCGAGGCCGATTGGCTGCGGCAGGAGGAGGTTCGCTGGTCGCCGCCCTCGCCGCGGACTCGGCCTGAGGAGATTCAATCCCGGGTTGCTCCGGCCCAGGATGCCGCCGGCGCGGTCGACGGAGTCAAGGACGGCACCTACGGGTTCCACACCAGCAGCGACGACAAGCCCTGGTGGCAGGTTGATCTCGGCCAGCCCGCGGCCTTGGACCGGATCGTGATCTACAACCGCGGCGACGGGAACGTGGAAGGCCGGACCGCGCGGCTTCAAGTGCTTCTGGGCGCCGACGGCAAGATCTGGACTTCCCTCTACCAGCACAACGGCGCCAAGTTCTCGGGCTTCGTCGACAAAAAGCCCTTGCTGGTTCCCGCCGGAGGGAAGAAAGCCCGATTCGTGCGCATCCAGTTGCCCGAGCAGGGATACCTACACCTCGACGAGGTCGAAGTCTATCGCGTCGGGCCGAACGAGAACGTGGCCCTGCGGAAGCCGGCCAATCAGTCGAGCGTGAGCCAGTGGTCGACGGCCAAGATTCCAAGCCCGAAACCCGCTGTCGCCGCCGCGGCGGATGTCAAGCCTGCAAAGTCAGCGGCCCCAGCGTACCCGGTTGGCGCGGTCATCGAACGAGGTCGAAAACTGGCCGGCGATCTTCGTAAGCTGGGCGCGAAGATCGACGCGGAGGCCAACGTCGTCGAGCGCGTCGCGTCGGCCGCCTCCGCACTGCCCAAGGACGCCCCGGCCAGTGCCAAACGCGACCTGTATCACCAGGCCCGCTGGGCGGTCCGCCGCATGGCGCTGGCCAATCCGCTCCTGGATTTCAACGACCTGGTGTTCGTCAAACGGGCGCCGGGCACGTTCACGCACATGTCGGACCAGAACTACGGCTGGTTCTCGCGCCCAGGCGGCGGGCTCTTTATCCTCAAGGATTTCAAGTCCGACAACCCCACGCTCCGTTGCCTCTCGGGCTCGCTTCCTCTGGGGAGCGTGCTCAGCCCGGACGTTTCGTACGACGGCAAGAAGGTCGTCTTCTCGCACTGCAAGTTCTACCCCGGCCTGCGCGAGGAGCCGAACAAGCTCGACAAGAACCGCGTGCCCGAGGACGCCTTCTATCATGTCTATGAAATGAACCTCGACGGCACGGGTCTGCGGCGGCTCACCCGGGGCAAGTACGACGACTTCGACGCCCGCTACCTCCCCAACGGCGAGATCGTTTTTCTTTCCACCCGTCGCGGGCAGTACGTCCAGTGCAGCAAGGCCACCGCCGCGGCGAGTGCCGAGGGGGCGAATCCCGATAGTTACGTGCGCTGCGGCGGCGGGCCGGAGCGGCCCGTGGCCGTGTATACCCTTCACGTGATGGACGCCAACGGTGAGAACCTGCGGCAGATTTCCGCGTTCGAGATGTTCGAGTGGACGCCGACGGTGGACAACGAGGGGCGCATCTTGTATGCCCGCTGGGACTACGTGGACCGCTGGAACATGCCCTTCATGAAGCTCTGGTCGACGATGCCCGACGGCACCAACGCCCAGGCCCTCTACGGCAACTACACGCAGAACCCGCACTGCGTGTTCGAGGCCCGGGCCATTCCGAATTCCCGCAAGCTGATCTTCACGGCCTCCGGCCATCATGCCAATACGGGCGGGAGCCTGGTGCTTCTGGACCTCAACCATGGCGCCGACAGTCAGACCGCCATGACCCGGCTCACCCCCGAGGTCTGTTTCCCGGAAACCGAAGGCTGGCCCAAGAGCTATTTCATCAATCCCTTCCCGCTTTCCGAGAACCATTACTTGGCGGCCTGGAGCGATCAGGAGATGATCGGCTGGCCGGGCCCGGCCGAGCCGATCAACGCCACGGGCATTTACCTGTTTGACGCCTTCGGCAATCTGAACCTCTTGTACCGCGATCCGGCCATTTCGAGCATGTCGCCGCTGCCGGTCCGCCCGCGGCCGCGCCCGCACGCCATCCCTTCGCAAGTCGCCTGGGACGGGGCGCAAGAGGGGCGAATGCTGCTCTTGAACGTGTACGACGGCCTGGAGTCGATCCCTCGCGACACGATCCAGCGGCTCCGCCTGGTAGGCGTGCCGGCCAAGACGCATCCGACGATGAATTACCCGGAAATCGGCGTCACGCGGGACGATCCGGGCAAGTTCGTGATCGGTTCCGTGCCGGTCGACAAGGACGGCTCGGCCTTCTTCCGCGTCCCCTCGGGGGTGTCGTTCTTCTTCCAGGCCCTCGATGCCGAGGGGACGGCGGTGCAGACGATGCGAAGCGCCGCCTACGTCCAGCCGGGCCAGACCTACACCTGTGTCGGCTGCCACGAGCCGCGCAACAGTTCGCCGCCCAACCTGTCGGCAACGGCCTTGGGGCGCGAGCCATCGAAGATCACCCCGGGGCCCGAGGGCTCCTGGCCGCTGGATTTCCGCACGCTCGTGCAGCCGGTGCTGGAGGCCCATTGCGTAAGCTGCCACAAGCCGGGAGGGAAGGATGCCAAGTTCGATCTGACCGCCGAGAAGTCCTACGCCGCCCTGGTCGGCTTTGGCAAGCCGAGCCTACGGGAGCACGTCATGGCCCGCTACTTGGAAAGCCGCTCCATCGCCGGGGCCGGGGCCGCCCAGCAGAGCCCGCTCCTGAAGCTCCTCAAGGCTGGCCACTACGACGTGAAACTCCCCCCCGACGCATGGGAGCGGCTCGCTATCTGGATGGACACCTACGGCCAGCGCCAGGGCCACTTCAGCCCCGAGCAGGAAAAGAGCCTCCGCGAGCTGCGCCGGAACATGGCCGGCATGTTGACGCAGTGAGCAAAGAGAAATGGGAGTTCTCGCGACCCCTGTCAGCTCACCCGGCAGGTGAACCTGAGATCCTACTCGACCAAGAGCGCATTTTCGGCCATGCGCACCAGCGAGTGGTCCACGAGCCGGCCCAAGACCGGCTCGCCGACCTGCTCCAGCACTTGTCCATCGAGCCGGACTTGGAACTCGCCCCGGCCAACAGCTTGGCGAAGCACCTCCACGAGCGCGGCGCGATCGTGTCGGCCGTCCAGGTGCGCGAGCAAGCTGCGGTTCATCTCGTTGAGATCCACGTGCTCGTGCCGGCGCGTGGTCACTCCGCCGGGCCTGCCTGCCTGCCAGCGGGCCACGGCGGTCGCACGGGGCCGCGGGCCGGGGGTGGGCACGCACGTCGGACCCTCCACCCACACGCGCAACAGCCGCCGCGACAGGAGCGTCAACAGATCCTCGGCCAGGCGGCGCCGGGGCGGCTCGTCGTCGGCCGGTTGGCGCCCGGCCGCCGCGGCCTTGTCGCGGGCCTGGTATACGAGCTGGCCGAAACCCAGGCAACCCGGCCACGACTCGTTGAGCACCGCCAGGGCCGCCTTGGTCAGCGGGGAAGTGGCGGACACCTCCTCGTGCCGCGTGCGGGAGACCAGCGGCACGTCGGCCTCCAGTCGCAGGGGCGGCATGTCGAGCCGCTCTTCCAAGGCCAGGTCGCAACCGGCCAGGCGCAACGGATCGACCGTGAGATTCAGCTCGCTCTCGGCATGACAAAGAAGCGACGCGCGGAACGTGCGGTTGCGGAGGAAGTCAAGGTACTGCTCCTGCACCAGGCGCGGGGCATTCTCCAACAACGCGGCGATCTCGCGCCCGAAGTTGGCCGGCACCATGCTGGCGAACTCGGCGTCGGCCAGGTATTTCAGGCCGGCGGCCGTGGCCCGGTCGGCGAACTGGTGGAAGTAGAGCGGCTCGTTGTCCTCCTCCAGGTGCTCGTGGAACAGGTAGGCGTCGGCCTGCTCCGCGAGGATGGCCGCTTCGTCGCGCAGAAGCCGCCGGTAAGTCTCGCTCGGCGCGGCCGACGACCCGACGAGAAAGTCCAACAGCAGCCGGGCCTGGGCGGTCTTGGTCCGCGGATCGTCGAACCGGCGCACGTGGTACCGCATCATGTCGCGGACCACGCCCCGCAGGTGCCAGCCCGGGTACACGTTGTAGCTAACGTAGAACGCGCCGCGCGGGTGCAGGTGGCGTCGGCCGATCGCGAGGATCTGGTCCTGTAGGCGGCGCGGGACCCAGGAGTACACGCCGTGGCAGAGGATGTAATCGAACAGGCCGGCGTCGGCAGGGAAATCGGCCAGGTCCAGCCGGCGGAGTTCCACGTTCCCCAGGCCAGCCGCCTGGATCGCCGATTGGCCCTCTTCCACCTGGCGCGCCGAGGCGTCGATGCCGAGGAAGCTGCTTTCGGGCAGGTCGGCGGCCATGGGCAGGAGGTTGCCTCCCGAGGCGCAACCCAGTTCCAGCACGCGGCAGCGGCGCGGCGAGGGCGCATCGAGGGCGAACAGCCTCGCCAGCGCCGCCAGGTGGCACGGATGCGTGCGGCGTATGGGCAGGCTGGGGTACGGGACCGCGTCGTATGACGTGCTGCTGGGTGCGTCCATGAGGACCGCCGGGCCTCCACTACCCGCCTGCGCCCGACGGGCTCTGGACCACGGTCTCCCAGCTCACCAGCGACGGCGGGGAACCGAACACGCACCCGGTCAGTGTGAGCGAGTCCTGCCCCAAGGCGCCGTCGAGCAGGCTCTTGCGCCCGAAGACGCAGTCGACCGCCGTAAACACGTCGTCGCCGGACTGGCCGTTGACCACGAGCCGGCCCACTGTCGACACGCGATCCAGAGACATCTCGTCGTTGCCGCTGCCGGTGCTCATCTCCAGGCGGCCTGAGAGGGCCGCGTCGGCCAAGTGCACGGTGGCGCCGGTCTGCCCGGCCGCCTGGGTGCCCTTGAGCGGCGTGATCTTGAGGAACATGTCGGACGCGGCGAGCTGGCTGGCCGAGAAGTCCAGCGGACCGCTGACCACGCTGAGCGAACGGTCCAAGATCACATTGTCGAGGGCCACGCTCGACCGTCCCCGCTCGCCGCGCAGGGTCTCGATCTTGATGTACGTGTCGAACAAGCTCATCCGGCTGGCCGACACCTGGTGACTGGCGCCGGCGGCGGTGAAGGTCAGGTTGCCGTCGATCGTGCCGTCGGTCAGGCTGACCGTCGCCGCTGACTTTTCCCCTTTGATGCCGTCGAGCTTCAGGAACATGTCGGCCGCGCGGCACGCGTCCATGGAGAAATCGAGCCCGCCGCGGGAGACGACCTCCAGTCGGTCGCCGCACGAACTGTTGGCAAGCGAGACCGACGAGTGGACCGCCTCGCCGGGCACCCCGTCGAACTTCATGTAAAGGGCGGCGGCCCGCAGCCCATCCGCCGCCACCTGGAGCGCCCCGCGGCTGAACACGTCGACCCGCCCGTCGCAGTCCTCGAACTTCATGTACATGTCGTCGCAGCGGGACGAGGCGACGGAGACGTCGGCCGCGCCCCGGCTGGTCACCTCCAGCCGGCCTTGGACGTCGCAAGCGCTCAACGACACCGCGCCCTGCCCATCCCCGGAGCAATCCACGTCGACGAAGACATCGAAGAAGCTCATCCGCAAGGCCGAGACGCTTGGGTTGGCCACGCGCGTGGAGATCGTCAGTTTGCCGTCGATCTTGCTGTCGACCAAAGTCGTGGTGGCGGCCGTGCGTTCCCCCTTGATCCCCTCGAATTTTCTGTGCGTATCGAAGGCCCGGCTGCCCTGGAGCGAAAAGTCGTGCTTGCCGACGGCC
>CAYTJV010000489.1:0-6000 GCA_964438165.1 uncultured Planctomycetaceae bacterium
CCTGGATTCCACCCCCGGCGCGGGATACTCGTGGCCCGGCCGGACCTTTTCGTTCGCCCAAACCAGGTGAACGCCATGGCGAGGGTTGGGATCGCGCCGGTCGAGAAACATGCCGACGCCCATCACCTCGAAATAGTCCATATCGACGGAGAGCGCAGCGGCCCGGGCGCGGGGAAGGTCTTCGCGGCGGATGAGCACATCCACGTCTTTGGTGGTGCGGACCGCAGCAGGTTCCTTGGTGGCCACCCAAAGCGCTACTGCCTGACCGCCGACCAGGGCGTACTCCACCGAGGCCGATTCCAGCGCCCCGGTAATCCGCGTCATCCGATCGGTCACGTCCTCCAGGGCCATGAGGTGCTTCTCCCAAAGGCTCGCGGGCGCACTGGCGACTTTCTCTGCCATGGTTGACTCCACCGTGTGCACAGCCTACACTACGCGCCGCGGAGGTTCAAGCCGGCCGCGTGGGAAAACTTTGGAGTGCGGCGACTTGGCGCCGCTTTTCCTTGGCGATCCAAGCCGCATGACCGAAGAAAAGAAAGCGGCGACAAGTCGCCGCACTCCCAAGGAGAACCATCATGACGATTCGCTGGTCTGTTTGCCAAGGGATTCTGCTGCTTGGCCTGATGGCGGTTGCCTTCTCCAGTACGGGCGCGGCGGAGCTGGCCATCGACCTTTCCACGCCCGAGGCCGCTGCGCAGTGGAAAATGCTCGACCCCACGGCCTCGATCGCCCAAGGTGAGCTCGTGCTCGACGGCCGCAAGACGCCGTCCCGCGCGGTGTTTCTGCCGTCCGAGTGGGGCGACGTGACCCTGCGGGCCAAGTTCCTCGTCGAGCCGGCCGCCGAGGGCGTGTTGGCCTGCGGGTTCATGGTCCGCCTGTCCGACGCCGACACGTATTACTATGTGCATTTCGACCGCGGCCAGGCGATCCTCGTGCGGTCCGGCGAGGGCCAGTCGTGGAACGAGATCAAGCGGGTCGGCGGGCTCGACAAGCCGGCCGGCCAGTGGCACACCGGGGAGTTGGAGGCCCGGGGCGATACGCTCCGCGTGTCGCTCAACGGCAAGCTGCTCTACGAGGCCAAGGACGCGAGGCTCAAGCAGGGACGGATCGGCTTCTACGCCGGCCAAGGCAAGGCCCACGTCAAGGACATTGTGGTTGTCGGCGAAGCCACCAAGGCCCAAAAGGAACTGGTGGTGCCGCCGCCGCTTTTCGTCCACGTGTGCGAAGACGCCGGGGCGGGCGCGTACGAGGCATTCCCCGACGTCTGCCGTCTAAGCGACGGCCGGCTCATGGCGGTCTTCTACGCAGGCTACGGGCACGTGGCCATGCCCAACGCCCAGTTGCCCAAGGGTGGACGGATCTGCTACTGCACCTCCACTGACGAAGGCCACACCTGGAGCAAGGCCGAGGTGATCTACGACGGGCCCGACGACGACCGCGACCCCTCGATCGTCCAGCTCAAAGACGGCCGGCTGGTGTGCAATTTCTTTTCCTTGCGCAACGCCGAGGGCAAATCGCCCCCCTGGATCGGCCTTGGCACGTGGATGGTCACTTCCACCGACCTCGGCCGCACCTGGTCCGCGCCGCAGCAAATCAGCAAGAACTACTATTGCAGCGCCCCGATCCGCCAGATCTCCGGCGGCCGGCTGATCCTTGGGCTCTACCAGGAGTTGCCCAACACCAGCGCCGGGGCCGTGGCGATCAGCGACGACGGGGCGAAGACCTGGCGCGTGGTCGACATCCCCAACGGCGGCTACCGGCTCGACGCCGAGACCGACGTGATCGAGCTCACCGACGGCGCCCTCTACGCCGCCCAGCGGCCCACCATGTGCTTCTCGGTATCGAAAGACCGCGGCGAGACCTGGAGCGTCTCCAAGCCGATGGGCTTCGAAGGCCACTGCCCCTACTTCCTCCGCACCCGCGACAACATCATCCTGCTGGCCCACCGGGTGCCCAACACGAGCCTCCACTACAGCCTTGACGAGTGCAAGACCTGGAGCAAGAACGTCCCGGTCGATCCCCACATCGGCGCCTACCCGTCGATGGTCAACCTCAAGGACGGCTCGGTGCTGATCGTCTACTACGAAGAAGGCGCCGGCTCCAGCATCCGCTGCAAACGCTTCCGAGCCACCAAGTCGGGCATCGAGTGGCTCTTGCCGTAGTGGCCCGCAACAGAAGGAGTAGAGGCTATGTCACAGGACCAAGAAAACGTGATAAAACAAGAAACCAAACGATGGGTCGCAGCGCCTCAGTCAACACTTCCAGGCGCGCCGGCAGTTCTGGGAATTCATCTTGGAGACAATGAGGACGTGCAGTGGATTTGGACTCACACACAGAATGGCAGCTATGTTAGCGGATACAGCATCATCAAACGAAAGTCTGGTATGCCTTCGCAGGATTGGCTTAGTTGACCTGCTGCCTGAGGGCCTTCAGGGCCGTCCGGACCGCCGCGGCGACCAGTTCCTCCTGCCCTTTGGCCGCCCCATCCTGCCTCTTCAGGCTGGCATCCACGAACATCTGGTGGTGGGAGTTCAGCAGGAAGGAAAAGGCGTTGGCCCCCTCGCGATCGAGGACGTAGCAGTGAATGCCCCCGACGGCGACCCCGTTGTTTGGGGTCGGAGTGATGAGGACCTCCACCACCAAGGCGTAATCGGACTGAATCTTGGCCTTCGCGACCTCTTTGCCGAGGGCCTCCATCCCGGCCTGGAAGACCGCCCACTGGAAGCCTTTCTTCAATTTCCCCGGGTCGATTTCCCTGTCCGAGGGCTGGCCGCGGCCGAGGCGGTTGTCCTCGAGGAGCCGAACGATTTCCTTTTGCGACGCCCGGTCATAACTCGTCCCCGCTACGGTCCGAACGACCGTGGGGAAAACCGCGATGCGGGCCGAGCCGACCGCCTTCACGAAAGCGCCGGCCCGGTCGCTCGACGGGCGGAAGCCCGGCGACCCCAACTTCTTCTCGGTTTCGTCGGCGGCCGCCGGGCCCCAGACCGACAGGGCCAACAGGAGAGCCGCTCCCCACCTGAGAGTCAACCCGAACATGACCTGCTTCGAAGACGGTTCCACAAGACTTCTCCTTTCCGAGCCACTTTCTTTTTTCTTGGCTCGCCACGAATTGGTGCGCCCTGACCTATATGGCGAAAAAAGTCGCTGCGTATAACACCGACGGATTGCAGAATGCCGATCGGCGCCTCCCGGCCCGTGAGGTCACGGCGGGTGCAACCGGCGTTCCGTTCCGTCAGAACTGATTTCTCGGCTTGGACTTGCGTCTTCCGACTGGCGTTGAGACGATACGGGCTGGGTAGCGTGCCCTCGCGAAGCATGGGCGTGCGTGTCGAACAGCATGGCGACGCAAGCGACGCCATGCCACCCCAGAACCACAGAAAAAAAATCGCTCAGGAACATTGGAGAGCACGGGCGTGGACTCAATCTACATGGACAGGCATGGGCATGCCATGACTCGGCAGGAAGTCCACGGGCTGCCTGCCGAGGCGCTGGCCGAGCGATCGGGCATTCCGCTGCACATCCTTCCTGACCGGGAGGCCCTCTACGAGGCCGTCGCCGAGGTGATGGTTGAGATGATCGAGGCCAATAACAAGCAAGGGGCCAAGACCACGATGATCCTGCCGGTGGGGCCCGTGGGGCAGTATCCGGTGTTTGCTCGCAAGGTGGCGGAGCGCGGAGTGGATTGCCGCAATCTTTGGACGTTCAACATGGATGAATTCCTGGACCGCAACGGGCGGCAGGGTGGCACGCCCAGAGTCTTCGATGGGCGTGGCTTGGGTGCGTGGGCCGACGGGCCACGCCCTTCGCGAGGCCTCAGGGCGTGCCACCCGGCCCGACCCCAGGTCAACAAGGCGTAGTGGCAGGCACTGACCTTACTGAGAGGGAATGCGATCCTCTTGCCGAAACCGCGATGGGAGGCCACAATCAACAAGAGGAGGTGCGGTATGGACTTGACCCACGAGCAAATCCAGGCGATCAAGGAGGGCGTTCCCGTGCCAGTTTTCCCCCTTGAGGTGGGGGAAAGGTGTGTTTTGCTCCGTGAAGACGTCTACTCGCGGATTTCCAGCGTGCTCTATGCCGATGCCTCGGATGAAGAACTGGCCCGTCTGGGCTGGGAAGCGGGGAAGAACATCGGTTGGGACACGCCGGAAATGGCAGAGTACAACGACTACGACGCTCACAAGCAATGAACATTCGGCGCGGCGATGTCGTTCTGGCCGACTATTCCCACGCCCTCGTCGGGACGTCTCTGCGCCCGGTCCTCGTGGTTCAGTCCGATTTTTACAACCAGCGGCTGACGAACACGGTCATCGCCCAGATCACCAGCACGCTGAAGCGGGCCTCCGAGCCGGCGCACTTTGCGATTGATGTTTCCACTCCGGAAGGGAAGCAATCAGGGCTGCTGCGAAACTCGGTTGTCTCCTGCTACAACCTCAACACGGTCAATGAACAGCGCATCAAGCGAGTCGTTGGCAGGCTGTCGGCCGGAATGATGAGACAGATTGACGCCTGCCTCAGAGTTGCCCTCGGACTCGCACCAGGGGACCAGTAAGTTGCCCCGCGTGCTGGACTTGGCGAATGGAAGGACACGAACATGGGCACCGTCTACGTCGACCGGGAGGGCGGTGCGATAAGTCGGCAAGAAGTCCACGGGTTGCCTGCGGAGGCCCTGGCCGAGCGATCGGGGATTCCGATCCATGTTCTTCACGACCGGGAGTCCCTCTATGAAGCTGTCGCCGAGGTGATGATCGACTCGATCGAAGCCAACAACAAGCGAGGGGCCAAGACCACCATGATTCTGCCGGTGGGGCCCGTGGGGCAGTATCCGGTGTTTGCGCGCAAAATGGCGGAGCGGGCGATCGACTGCCGCAGTCTCTGGACGTTCAACATGGATGAATTCCTCGACCGCAACGGGCGGACGATTCCGGAAACGCATCCGATGTCGTTCAAAGGCGAGATGATGCGGGGCCTTTACCAGCGGCTTCCGGAGGCGCTGCGCATGCCGCTGGGGCAGATGTTCTTTCCCCGCCACGACAACATGGAGGCGATCGATCGCGCCTTGGATGAGCACGCGCCGGACGGGGTCGACCTGTGCCTGGCGGGCGTGGGGCCCGAGGGGCATTTCGCCTTCAACGAAGATCCCTGTTTTCGGCACGTGCAGGTGTCGGAGGAAGAGTTTCTGGCTGACCGCACCCGGCTGGTGCTGGTGAACACCTCGACGGTGGACATGGACGCCCTGGTGGCCAGTTGCGGCGACCGATCGGTTGTTCCGCCCTTTGCCGTGACGCTGGGGCCGCACGACATCCTGCGGGCACGGCGTACGGAAGTGGTTTTCTTTGCCGGCCGTTTTCTGCGGTTTGCCCTGCGCGAGGTGCTGTTTCGCAAGCCGACGATGCACTTCCCCGGCACGCTCTTGAAGCTCCGCAAGCAATCCGACGGCCGACTGGTGCCGCAGAATCTCCGCGTTTGGGCGACCCCGGAAGAAGCCGGGACCGTGACGGCACAGACAATTTAGGTGTAGGGTGGGACAAGCGCAGCGCGGGCCCACCATGGCTTGGGCGCACGACGAGCCCTCATGGTGGACTTGCCCATGGTGGGCCCGCGCTGCGCTTGTCCCACCCTACGGCTATCTGCTCGTCTCCGCGTCTCCACTCTCCCCTCTCCCCTCTCCCCTCTCCCTTCTCCCCTCTCACCCCTTCGCCCCCAGCAGCCAGGCGAGGATTCCCTTCTGAACGTGGAGCCGGTTGGCGGCTTGTTGGACGACGACGCTTTGCGGGCCGTCGATGACTTCGTCGGTCACTTCCTCGCCGCGGTGCGCGGGCAGGCAGTGCATGAAGACGGCCCCTTTTTGCAGGTGCGACATGAGCTTGGCGTTCACCTGGTAATCGGCGAAGTCGCGGCGGCGCTTCTCGGTTTGCGACTCCTGGCCCATGCTCGCCCAGACGTCGGTGTACACGGCGATCGCGCCGCGGACCGCCTCGACCGGGTCGGCCGTCA
>CAYTJV010000490.1:0-5999 GCA_964438165.1 uncultured Planctomycetaceae bacterium
CCGGAAAACTACCGCCGTTACCCGCAAGATCCACTTCAGTCGAGTGATGTGTTACGCTATTCCGTATTCGTTCAGTCTCATCGTCGCCGCCTCCTGTCGCCGGCAGCTATTCATTTGTACGCTGGGGGGATTGCGGACGATACGATCGGCGAGACGGGCGCCTGCCGGCTCGGGGTTGAACGAGGGTCCGACGCGGACCCTTTTCGGCCCGCTCAGCAGCCGGTCAGGGCCAGGGCGCCCATCACGAAGAGCAGTACTGCGAAACGAAACCATTTCATCGCACCAATCCCCCGTCCTAACGAGTCCGTGGGGCACGTTTTCAACGTGCCGGGCACGATGGAATCGTGCCCCACTTACGGCCAGTGTAGTCGATCTTGCCTACTGCTGCAATAGAATCGGTTACTCTCGGGGGCTGGAAACCAGGATGTGCTTGCCGTCGAAGGACCAGGCCACGCCGAAGTACGATCGCCCCTTCTGCTGCTTCGGCAGCGGCTTGGGCGGGGACTTGCCTTCAATGTCAACCACATAGAGTTGCCGGGCCGGGTTGCCCTGAGTGGCGAATGCGGTGAGGACCTGCTGGCTGTCTGGGCTCCAGGAGACATTGTCCATGATATACTTCACCTCCCGCGTCCCCTCGGAAACCAGCACGCGGAATCCCTTCTTCTGCCCCTCGGCGTGGACGACCGCCACCTCGGCCTTTTCCGGCGTCACCCCTTTGAAGGCGATCCAGCGGCCGTCGGGCGACCAGGCCATGCCCCAATAGATCTGACGATAGCGGGCTTCGAGCAAATCACGAGAGGTCCCTTGGGCCAGATCGCGGACGCAAATGTTCGCGCTGCCGGAGGTGTAAAGCGTGTACGCGATCTGATTCCCCTTCGGGCACCACTCCGCGCCCCAGCCTTCCGCGTCAAGCAGCTCGCGGCCCGTCCCGTCGGCGTTCATGATCCATACGCCGCGGGGATTATAGCAGGAGAAGGTGATCCGCTTGCCGTCCGGAGACCAACTGGGCATTGCGCCGGGTCCCAGATCCTTCAGTCCCTGCCCGTCGGCCCGGCATGTCAACATGTGAGACATCGACCAGCTTTCCCCGAAAATCGTGCGACAGGCATCGAAGGCGATTTTGCTCCCGTCGAGGGACCATTCAGGCGAGCCTTGCTCGGTAAACTCCGGGTGGGACACGAGGAGCCGGGCATTGCCGCCGTCGGCGTCCAGGACGTGCAGCACGGGCCAATCGCGATCCGCGCGGTGAAGCAGGAGGTCCACGTCGCAGTCCGCACCGGCCTCGGACGGGATTTTCGCCGGGCGGCCGCTTCCCGGATCGTTCAGGCAAATCCGCAGCTTGTCCTTGGCGACCTCGTAAATCCCCAGGGTGGCCTGGCCCTGGAAGGTCATGTCGATCGCGGCGGGTCTGGCCTTCGGATCGATCTTGTAGGCAGTCTCGGCGATCACTTCGCGACCGATGCGGATGGTGATCGTCTTATCGGAAAAAACGAACAAGAGTTGGCCGACGCGGGCTTCGGGGAGCGGGCGACCGCTTTGGACCATCGAAACCGCTCGCCACGGTCCTCGAAGCGACGCCTCGGGCGCTGGCGCGGGCTGGGCAGCCAAGGCGGCGCGGCCGGAAACCAGACCCGCTGCGGCGACCAACAACGGCACAACGTAACGCAGGCGATTCACGGCATCCTCCTTCGCAAACGAGGTGATCCGAATTGTAGCAGGCACACTCCGTGTGCCGTCCGCGGGTAACGGCACAAGGAGTGTGCCTACTACGTTTCCTATCGCTCATACCATTTCCTCATCCAAGGATAGAGGCTCTGGTAGACCTGCGATTTTTCGCGGTACACGGCGGCACGCGCGGGATCCGGCTCAACAACTTGCTGCGTCTTCACCCACCTGCCGACCAGGTCCTGCCGTCGGGCGCCCGTGTCGGCGGCGCAGGCCAGCAGGGCCACGCCCAAGCAGCCTGCCTCGGTGACGGCAAGCGTGGTGATGGGTCGGTCGAGCACGTCGGCCTTCAATTGCGTAAGGGCCGGGTTCTTCGCCCCGCCGCCGATGGCTCGGAACTCGCGGATGTGCAAACCGGCGCGATTGAGAATCTCCACATTCAGCCGCATCTCCAACGCCACGCCCTCCAACAGGGCGCGGAGCACCTGGCCGCGCGTCGTGCTCAGGCGCAGCCCGAGGATCGCCCCCGGCACCTCGGCGTCGAAATACGGCGTGCCGGACGGGGTAAAATACGGCAGGACGGTAAGATCAGTCGGCTCGCTCGGCATCTCACGCAAGAGCAAATCGTAGGGATCGGCTCCGGTTCGCCGGGCTTCCTCCTGCTCGATCCGGCCCCACTGATCGCGGAACCACCGGAGAAGATTTCCCCCGGTGAGGCTGAAGGCCACCGTAGTGTACATGCCGGGCACCGCATGGTCGTAGGTGCAGAGGTTGTTCTGCAAGAGGTTCTCGGCGAAGATCGGCTCGGCAAACGCGGGGCAGATGCACTCGACCGTGCCGGTGGCGTACATCGCCGCCCCGGGCTCGACCACGCCCGCCCCCAAGGCCCCGCAAGGCTGATCGTGCCCGCCGGCCACCACCTTAACTCCTCGCGGCAAGCCCAACTCGGCCGCTACGTTGACCGCGACCTCGCCCACGACCGTGCCCGAGGCGACCGGCGGAGCCAATCGCGCCTGCTCCAGCCCGACCGCCGAGAGAATCTCCTGTTCCCATTGGTGACTGCGAACGTTGAAGAGCATCGTCCGACCGGCAAGTGGCCAACTGATCGCGGGTTCGAGGCCGAGCCGGGCCTGCAACAATTCTTCAAAACAGTAGAACTTGGCGGTTCGCGACCAGACATCCGGCCGGTGATCTCGTAGCCAAAGCAGCTTAAAGAGCGTGAACATTGGGTGCGGGGTGTGGCCTGTGAGGCCATAGAGCCGCTCGACTCCGAAGTCGTGGCTCCAGTTGGCGGCGATGCTCGCGGCCCGAGTGTCGGAGGAAACCATTCCGTTGCCCAAATAGCAGCCATCGCGGCTGACGGGCGTGAAGGCTTCACCTTGGCATGTAATGCCGATTGCCCGCACCGGATCGCCGGGACATTTGGCGGCCGCCTCGCGGACGACGTCCAGGCACGCCTGGATCACGCGCAGCGAATCAAGTTCCGCCCAGCCCTTCTCCGGCGACAAGAGCGGGTACTCTCGATAGGCGAGCGACAAGAGCTGGCCTTCGCCGCTGAAGCCCCCGGCTTTGCAGCCAGTTGTGCCGATGTCGATGCCCAGGTAGCTCACTTCGATCCCTTCCCGAATCGCGGCAGCTTCATGCTGGAATCACTTCTTCACGCACAAAATGGAGACGGATAAGTTGCGGGCGTTGCCTTTCGTCAAAGTGGCATTCGACCGCGTCTCGCACGTTGTTCCTCAACTGCTCAAGCGTGTCCGCCTCGGTGAAAATCGACAGGCCCAAGGCTCGGGCTGTGAAGCCTCCCTCGGGCGCCTCTTCGACGAGGAAGATAATCTCGTTCATAGGTTTTGTCCTCCACACACTGAGTCCGCCAACCTATTGTACCGCTGGCAAAAGACACGAACACGACTCGCCCGTCCCATCCACCCCGATTCTCGTCTGGCCTACAACGACACCACTTTGCCGCCTCGTGCTGACTGCTCCGCCGCGGCCATGACCCGCACCGCCTCGCGCGATTCTTCGGGCGTGATTCGCTCCGGGGCCCGGCCCTCCAGCACGCAATCGGCGAAGTACCGCAATTCGGCGGTGAGCACGCCGAAACGCTCGCCGAACACTACGGGCCAATACATCGTGTCGGGCATGTGGATGCCGCCTTTGTCGTGTACCGTCAGGCCGGCCTCGCCGCAATTGATGTAGATCGCCCCTTCGGTGCCGATGACTTCCATGCGGGCGTCGATCTGGTACGGCGTGGTTTCCGGCAAATACCACACCGATTCGACGACCGCTATGGCGTCGTTGTCCAGGCGCATCATGGCCCAGCCGCCCTCGGCGTATTTCGACTTATCGGGATGAACCTCCTGGGCGTAGACGCTCACGGCCCGGGCGCCACTGAACCAGAGCATCAGGTCGGTGTCGTGGATCCCGTCGCCCATCAGGGCCGAGATGCTGTTGCACACCACCTTGCCGATCACTTTCGACAAATTCCGCCGGGCGTGCATCGAGATGATCCGTCCGATGCGCCCCTCGTCGATGGCCTGCTTCGCCATCGCCACCCGGGGATCGAAACGGCAAATATGGCCGACCATGAAGAAGCCGCTGCTCTTACGGGCCGCGTCGAGGATCGGGTCGCAGTCCTCGGCGGTCGGGGCCATTGGCTTCTCCAGGAGCACGTGCTTGCCGGCGCGGAGGGCGTCAACGGCGATATCGCGATGGTCCTGGATGTGCGTGGTGATGCTGACCACGTCGACCGCCGGATCGGCCAGCAAATCGCGGTAGTTGGTGTATCGCTTTTCGACGTGATAGTGGTCGGCCACCTCCGCCAGGCGCTGCGGCCGCCGAGTGCAGAGTGCGGCAAGCTCGATGCCCGGCATTTGGGCCAAGGCGTCGGCGTGGATTTCGCCGAACCAGCCCAAGCCGATCACCCCCCACCGCAGAGTCCGTCCGCCGCTCCTCCCCGTGTTGCTGCTCTCCATGAATTGGCCTCCCAAGACAATTGCTCCGCCGCCGGGAAACATCGCCCCCTACCATAGCCCTCCCGGCGGAATCGTTCAAGTAGCGCCTGTGCGCAATAGGCCCCTAGATCCGTTTGCCGGTCTTGCGGGCCTCGTCGATTTGCTGGCGGCTGCGGCGGCAGTAGTCGCGGAGGGTTTCGATCTGGTATTGCTTGCACAACTCCCGCACGCGCACACCGGGCTTGACGGCGCGCACGAGATACCAGGCCTCCATCTCGAAGAACTTCTCCAACTCCACTTCACCCTTGTGCTCCTTGAGGAGCTTCTCGACCTTCTTCTCGTTGAAGTTGGTGTGGATCAGGGTGCGATCGAGGTCCAGCGTGGCGACGGATTGCCCGGAGGGCGGCCTTTCGATTTGGGAGCCTTCGAGCGTCTTGCCGGTGACGTCGATGAGGTTGCCCGCGCCGACCGGCACGACGTAGTAGTGGTGGAGCATCGCATAGGCGTTCAGTGGCAGGCCGCCGCCGTAGGCGCTCGGCCAGAAGACGATCTCCGCCCCGAGCAGGTCGGCCTGCTGCCAGAGCTCCGGGAAGTTGATATCGAAGCAAGTGAGGATGGCGATCCGACCGAAGTCGGTGTCGAAGACCTTGACGCCGTCGCGGCTGGGCACGAGCCCTTCGCCCCAGAAGACGAAGACCTTGCGATACGCGCCGGCCACGTTGCCTTCGCGGTCCAGGAGCACGGCCGTGTTGAACTGCTCCGTGCCCGCCTGCTCGCGGATCGGACAGACCACGTACATGCGGTGCTTTTTGGCCAGCGCGCCGATGGCGGTGGTCGTGGGACCGGGAATTGGCTCGGCGGTGAAGCCGGCGAACTCCTCGGGCAGGCAGGCGACGTCGGCGCTCGCCTTGCCGGCCGCTTCGAGATGCTCGCGAGCGAGTTTCATCTTTGCTTCGTACTGGCCGCCGCAGCCGATGGCAATGGCGGCGACTTTGACCGGACGGCCCGGCAAACGGGATTTGTCCTGCGGCTCGGCAAGAGCTGGGCAGGCGGCTACAAGAGTGAGGGCAGCGATACTGGCGGAGAGAATGAGGGATTGCATCGATGGACTCCATGCTGCTAAGGATCGGCCGGAAGACGATTTCCACGAGCGTCTTCGAAGGTCCATGCCCCGTAGGGGCACTTGACAATAGCCCAGCGATTCATCGCTGGGTGGGAAAATTCCGTCGAGCCTTGGTGTCCCGTAGGGACACTTGAACCGCCCGTCGCCCGTTTCAAACGTCCCTCCGGGACGAGAGACACTCTCAGGACGATTCGGGACCCAGCGAGTAGAGTCGAGAGGTGGCGCGGTGGGGTAGGCTTCGGCTTACTTCCGTTTCG
>CAYTJV010000491.1:0-5998 GCA_964438165.1 uncultured Planctomycetaceae bacterium
GCGATTGGTCGCGAAGTGCTGGCACAGTTTCGCGACTTCCTCTTTGCCTTGGTCAAAGGTCTTGCTCATGGTTCACTTCGCCTTCGCTTCCTCACCAACTCCAGTCCCCGGGAAAGCGGGACAGGCGTGCTTTTCAGGCAAGGGAGGGCAAGAGCGGGACATCACGACGTGGAACACCATCCCTCCCGGAGCGACTCGTGCAGACGCGGCATCGCCGCACCCTAACGCAGACTCCTATGCTTGTCAATAAGCGTCTGTCCCCTGGTACGTTCTTGAAAATCGGGCCACGGATCGCGCAAACTGAAACTGGGGGAGTGTCCCGGTGGCAGGTGGTTGCCACAATGAGACGCCATGGCGGCCCCCCCCCCCACGCCCATCCCCCGAAGCGGAAAAACGGGCGATCTGTTGACCAAACAAACCAACGAGGCTTCCGCCCGCAGGGGCTTTTGCGCCCTCGAAGACCGCGCGGGCAGCGCGGCGGCGAGGGGCAGCCGGCACAACTGCCGCCTCGCCCCCCCGAAAGAAGTTGCGGATCAGAGGAGTCGGGAATTGGAAAATCGCCGAGTTGAGCGCCAACCGCCGCCGCGGATGGAGTAGAATGCGCGTCACAAAATGCGCGTCACAAGCCGTGAGGAGCATCCATGAGTCGATACACCATGCTGCTGGCCGTCGTTGGAATCGCGGGGCCGACGATTGCTTGCCCCAGTGCCGTCCCTGCCGCCACGAACCCCGCGTTTACGATCACGATCGACAAGGCGACGTGCGCCCAGTGGGGTTTTCAGTATCCGGTGACGTACGTGTTCCGGGTCTCCGGCGTCGCCCCGCAGTGGGAAGTGCGTCGTCGCGGCGCGGCCCCCGATCCCTGGAGAGCCATCCCGCGCAAAGGCCCCAATGAGTTCTTTAGTGGTATCCAGTGCGCGCGGATCGACACGGCCGGCGGCAGGGCCTACGTCTCGGTCGGCTTCAAGGACTCGAACACCATCGAGCTGGAGTTTTCGGGCGTCGGCTCGGCGGTATTCGATTCGGTGGCCAAATTCTACGACGGCCGGAAGACCACCTTTACGTTGTCGAACGACAACTGGGGCTGCAACCCGTGGGCCCATCCGGGCGCGACCTGGCGCGGCCCGACCCACGACGAGTCGGACAATTACCAGGCGTCGCTTCACGTCTGCCGTGGCTTCGGTCTTCCGGTCACGATGGCCATCAATAGCCGCATGGCCGGAGGCGAGTCGATGTGGCGGATCATGCAGGAGGAGCTCGACCGCCGCGATTCCAGTTGGGAGCCGGCGGTACACGGCTGGACCCATCCCAGAAATCTCGCCGAGTATTCCGTCCACGGCTATAAGCAAGAAATCCTCGGCTGCCGCGAAGATATCCTCGCGCATCTGCGGAACATCCCCTATGGACAGTACGTCTACGAGCACATCCTCACCTACGGCCACGCCGACGAAGAAATCCTCCGCACCGACGCGGGCCAGTTCCTCTTCGTCCGCGGTTTCAACTGGCTCGACAACCCGGCGAGCAACGACTACGTGCCGTGGAACGAGCAATATCGCTTCTACGGCGTCGGCGGCCTGAACACGGTCGGCTACGACCGAATCCTCGAGCGCCGCGAACCAAAAGGCCGCTTTTTTGCCAGCGACGTAGCGGAGCTGAATGCCGCCTTCGACAAGGTCCACCAGCGGGGCGGCCTTTTCTACGCCCTTTGGCACCCCGACCGCTTCCGCAACAGTGTGCTCTACGATCCAAGCCCCGGCCTCGACGGCCAGCGCGGCTCGACCCTCGTGCAGCACCTGGCCCATGTGGCGCGGCGCAAGGACGTGTGGTACGTGGCCAACGGGTGGCTCTATTCGTACCGCTACGTGGCCCAGAACGTCCGCGTGACGCCGCATTGACACCCGCCGCCGCCCCCCGCTACGATGAACCTCCCAGGGCGATTAGTTCAGTTGGTTAGAACGCCTCGCTTACACCGAGGAGGTCGGCCGTTCGAGTCGGCCATCGCCCATTGGCTTGAGCTGTTGTTTCCCCTGAATTGGGGGTCTGGTGTGCGGAGGGGCGGAAGTTGGCGTTGGCGTTTGGAATCTCGTTGCGGGACCCTTAGCGGAGGTTGGTGAAATGGCCACACAAGAACTGCGACCCATGGGCATCGGCGACATCCTCGATACGACCTTTCGGTTGTACCGTCAGCGGTTTCTCACCTTTCTGCTCATCGCCTTGGTCGTCTATGTTCCCTACGCCCTGTTCCTGACGGTGTTTACGCCGTCGGTGATCGCGCCGGAGCTTTCGATCGCCGCGCCTGGGGAGAATCCGTTCGATCTCGACAGCAGCCGGCGGATGATGGCCCAGGGGCGCTCGCCGGGCGCGATCGACGTGACGGGGCTGATCTTTTGGATCATCGGCATTCTCATTTTCTCGTTCGTTCTCATTCCGCTTTGCACGGCGGCGATGATCCAGAATATTTCTGCGAGTTACCTTGGGGAGGACCTGTCGGCGGGAGCGTCCTATGGCCGGGCGGCGCCGCGGTTTCTGCCGTTGATGGGGACCCAGGTGCTCGTCTTTCTGGTGGTCATGGTGGGCTTAGTGCTTCTCATCATTCCCGGCATTATCTTCTCCCTGTGGTTTCTTATCGTCGGGCCGGTGGTGATCTTGGAAGGCGTCGGCGGCACTTCTGCGTTGGGCCGATCGCGCGAGTTGATGCGGGGCAACCTCGGAAAAGGATTCTCGCTCATGTTCGTGGTGGGAATCCTCTGTGCCGTCCTCGGTTGGATTTTCGGCTTGCTGATCGGACTGGTGCCCTGGCCCCATGCCTCTCTTGCGCTGTTCGTCCAGACCGTTCTGCCGGGGCTCTGGCTCCCCATCCAGACGTCGCCCTTGATTCTGCTCTATTACGACCTGCGGATCCGCAAGGAGGCGTTTGACCTTCAGAAACTGGCAGAGGCGTTGGGCCAGCCCGCGGCGATATGATTGGGCAACTTGGGCGAGCATTGGCTCTGGCGATCGCTTGCGGGTGGGCCGGTGCTCCGGTGCACGGGGCTGCCGCTGGTGACGGGCACCTTTTGCTCGCCCTTGATCGTAGCTTGGCTCTCCAGAGCCGAGCGGTTTGTATCGCCGTGCGCGATCTGCTATCCCCGCTCGGCTCTGGAGAGCCAAGCTACGATCAAGCCCGCGTTCGGGCCGCGATCCAGGAGGTCCTGGCCCACCGCGAGTTTGCCGATTTGCACGCCGATCCCGATGCCGTCTGGCGATCGCTGGTCCAATGGGTTCTCTCTATCGTAGGACGAATCGTCTCCACGCTGCGGGACTTGCCGGAGTGGGTCTTGTGGTTGATTGTGGGCTGGATGATCCTGACGCTGGCGGCCATTTTGGGCCATTTGACTTATACGCTCTGGACGATTCTGGGCGGGACGTCGCGAGCATTTCGCGCTGGTTCCTCGGGGCGTGGCCATCCCGGGGAGCTGCTGGGGATTCGGGATCTGGATTTCGATTCCGTTTACGCCGAGGCCGGGCGCCTATTGGCTGCCGGCGACTGGCTCGCGGCGACCAAGTATCTGTATGTTGCGGCCATCCTCTGGCTGGACCGCCAGGGGTGGATCGCCTTCCGGCCGGCGAAGACGAACCGGGAGTACCTCGGCGAATTGCGGGCCCAGGGGCAGCTTCAAAACCCGTTCCGCCGGCTGACGGACGGCTTCGAGGCGATCGTCTACGGCGGCCGGCTGGCGACCATGGCGACGAGTCACGAGATGGCCAATACGGTGGAAGGTTTGCTCCATGAGCCGGCCCGGGCTGTCGCGAACTGATCGGTTGCTCTTGGGCATCGTGCTGGTGACGGCGCTGCTGGTGGCGCTGGTCATATGGCTCATAGTGCCGCCCGAGAAGAGCGGCGGGCTGGTGAAGCAGCCTTCCACCTTCTTCAACGTCGGGTACGGGACCAAGGCCGCCTATCAGGTGCTGGATCGCCTGGGATATCCAGTGGCACGGCTGCGCCGACCCATCGGCCACCAGACGCTGGAGCCGGTCGGCATCCTGTTTGTCCTCAGGCCGCGGATCGGCTTGAGAGATTTCGAGATGGCCCAACTGGAGGCTTGGGTGAAGGAGGGGCACGCGCTGGTGGTGGTTCCCGGACAGTCGGACTTTGACGTCTCGAAAAAGGACGGCCGTGCGACCGAGGAGGCATCCGGCGCTGTGCGCGGGTCGGATGGCGCTGTGCGCGGGTCTCCCGACCCCGCACAAGGTTTGACCGAAGGTCTCCAAGACCGCGAGGAGACCCACGGTCAGACTCATCGGCGGGGTCAGGAGACCCGCGCCGAGCGCAAGCAACGGAAGGGCGAGTCTCTCCATCCGGGCAGCTTCTTCAGAGATTGGTTCGCACTCGACGTTGTGCCGGGCCGCGACGAAGAGACGATCCACGCCCACTCGGACGAGGACCGTCCCGAGTCCGGCCTAGAGGTGGATACCAGCGAGCCAATCTGCGCCGGGATTCGTGAATTGGTGGCGGGGAGCGACTATCGGTTCCGCAAAGCGCCGCTCCAAGGGCCTTTGGCCAAGCGGCCCGCAAAGACCTTCTGGAGCGACGAGCTCGGAATCGTCGGCGTGCGCGTGGACGTGGGCCAAGGCACGATCGTCGCCTTGGCCGATCCGTATCCGCTCACGAACATCGGAATCGGCGAGGCCGACAACGGGTTGTTGCTCGGCAACATGGTTCGGGAGCTTTCGGAGCAATATCCGGGGGAAGTTGCGTTCGACGAGTATCATCTCGGCTTCGGCGAGCGCGACTGGTCCGCGGTGGCGATGGCCAAGCTGATGCTCATCGGCCCGTGGCGATGGGCGGTAAGCCAGGCGGTCCTCGTGGGGCTATTGGCCCTGTACGGGGCCGCGGTGCGATTCGGCAGTCCGCAAGACGTCGTGTACAAGCCGCGCCGCCAGCACCGCGAGTTTGCCGAGGCTGCCGGCCGATTGCTCAATGAGGCGGGCGCGACCTCGCTGGCCGCCGCGACGCTCTATCGCCACTACCGCGACCGGCTCTGCCGACTGGTCCATCTCGAGCCGGAGGTCGACGACGCGCGGCTTGCACGGGCCGTGCGAGATCGCTCGGGCCACGAGATCGACGACCTGCTCCAACAGGCGCAGGGCGCCGTTTCCGGCCGAGTCGGCCGCCAGGAGCTTTTTACCATGACCCAGAAACTTCATCGCGTTGTGGAGGCCCTTGACCATGGAACTTGAAGCGGTGGTGCGGACTGCCGAAGCCATTCGTCGCGAGCTTGCCAAGGTGATTGTCGGCCTGGACACCGTCTTGGACCAGACCGTGGTCGCGCTCTTGGCCGGCGGACACGTGTTGCTGGAGGGGCCGCCGGGAACGGCCAAGACGCTGCTGGTGCGGGCCCTGGCGCTGGCCATTCGGGGCCAGTTCCACCGCGTCCAGTTCACTCCCGACCTGATGCCGGCCGACATGATCGGCGTGAATATCTTCCAGACGCACTCGGCCGCCTTCCAGTTTTGCCCAGGCCCGATCTTCTGCGATCTGCTGCTGGCCGACGAGATCAACCGCGCCCCGGCCAAGACCCAGTCGGCCCTGCTGGAGGCGATGCAGGAACAGCAGGTGTCGGTGGACGGGCAGGCCCACCCGCTCAGTCCCGTCTTCACCACCTTCGCCACCCAGAACCCCATCGAGTACGAAGGGACTTATCCTCTGCCCGAGGCGCAACTGGACCGCTTCCTGTTCAAGACCGTGGTGGGCTATCCCGAGAAGCAGCAGGAGATCGAGATCCTCCATCGCTACCAGGCCGGCTTCGACGCCGCCCGGCTGGCGACCTTCGGTATCGAGCCCTGCACCAGCGTGGAAGAGCTCGACCAGGTGCGCGCCGCGGTGCGGCAAGTCACGGTCGCGCCGCCGGTGCTGGAGTACATCACGTCGATCATTCGGGGCACGCGCGGGCTCCACTGGCTGACCCTGGGGGCCAGCCCGCGGGCGTCGGTCATGCTGCTGTTGGCCAGCAAGGGC
>CAYTJV010000492.1:0-3870 GCA_964438165.1 uncultured Planctomycetaceae bacterium
GCCTCGGCGACGGGGCCCTCGGGGTCCACCAGCAACTCCAACCGAACCTCGCCCCCGGTGCCCTCCAGCCCCTCGGGCCAGCCGGCGGGAGAGTCCGTCACCAGCCGGGGCGGTTCCAGCCGGGCCTCGCTCCCGTCCGGGGTGAGGCCCAGTCGCGTGGCGTCCTCGGCGGACACCGAGGTACCTCCGTCGCTGGACTGCAACTGCACTTCGATGGCGCGTGATTCGCTGACGGGAGAGGGGACTCCCTGTGCCCTGACGAGGGTGGGCACCACCGCCAGGAAGAGCAGCGGGAGGAGGGAACAGCGCTCGACATGCATGGAGCCTCTTCAACACCCATGGGGTGGAGAACCGTCACCCCGGCCGGTGGGTTCTCGTGCGGGCCGCAGCCTCACCTCCCCAGGGCGGCGGCGTCCACTGTTCTTCCCGGGTGCCCGCCTTATCCCGGAAGCGGGACGGGCCACCGCGCTGGGGTGTGCTCCAGGACTCTTGCCGGCCCCGTCATGCGCCCGCATGTGAGGCATCTCACGGAGGGAGGAGGCGGGCGGAGTGCCTGTGTGGAGGCTCCTGGGATGCACCATTACCGTTGGGACGTACCAGGGGGCATCCGGGGAAGGAGTGCATGACGCCATGCGCACGGCGAAGGAGGAGTGGCTCTTTCTGGGGATGGAGCACGCCCTGTCGGGTCGGCCGGGGGAAGCGGGGACGGCAATTGCCCCCTCTTCCCCCCCGGTTCCGTCGCGAGGCAACGGGCCGACCCCGACCGCGCGTCGAAGGGGCGGTTCGGCGTCGGAATCGGGGTAGGTGGCGGGTACCAATCCGACTTCGACGCGTGCGAAGTGCCGATCGCCGAACGCGGCAGCCGCACGGACGAGGCCATTGAACTGCTACGAAAGTTCTGGACGGCCGAGCCGGTCACCCACTCCGGTCGCCACCACCGCTACGACAACGTGCGCATCCATCCCCGACCGATGCAGGATGGTGGACCGCCCATCATCGTCACCGGGCGCAAACCGGTTGCCATGCGTCGCGCGGCCGGGGCGTTCGAACAGTCGTTGGAGCCAGCCACGTTGGCGGCCATCGGCGCGCTGCTGGCTGTTGTTGCTGCCGCCATTCGACTGGGTTGGTTCTTGCCGCAGGCCGCCAACGCTTCGCCCCGGCTCGATCGGGCCATGATGATTGTCACGTCGCTCGCCGTCGTATCGCTCGGCGGCGGACTGTGCCTGCCCGAAACGCCCGTGCTTGGTACTTTTCTTCTCTGCACGCTGTTGATGGCCGAAGAAAGCTGGGCCTGGGCCTGGCACCTTCGACACTGCTCTGAACCGACGTTCCCGGCCGTGCCGCGCAGCGTCCGTCTCGATACGGCCCACGATTCGCTCCCCCGCACCAACCGCGGCGCGGCCTCTCACGCCACGCCAACGATTGCCCCAGAGACGGCCGTTCTTTCGGACGACATCACGCAACAACTCACTCGCAGCCAAGCCGCCGACGGTGTCGAAGAGCTTTCCGGCTGGCTGCGGCTGTCGTTTGCCGCCGGTCAGCGCACTGGCAGCGTCCATGTGGCTTTTTGCCCACCGTTCGCCGTTGTGCCCGAGTTGGAGGTAGAGCAGATCGACGGTCCCGAGGCTCGGATCAAGCCGGCCCAATTATTGCCCTACGGCACCCGGCTCGATTTGAAGCTGGCCGCCGCGTCCGAAGAGCCGACCAGTGTGTTGCTGCAGTTCTCGGCGCGGACGACACGAGAGAAGGGGTAGCCAACTCACGCTTGATCCTCAAACCTTCTGCTCCTCGATGAGCTTGAGGAGTTTGGCCTTCTTCTGCGCCCAGTACTCAGGGGTAATCTCTATCGATGGTCCTGACTCGATCCCTTCCATTAGCAGTGCTTCGAGCCGTTCCTGGGCCGCCCGCTTCTGATCTTCGCGGACCAGTTGCCGGATGTACTCGCTGGCCGTGCTGTAGCCGCCCTGGGTAATCTTCTGCTCAATGAACATTCGCATCGAGTCTGGCAACGAGATGTTCATAGTGGTCATGGAATGGGTTACCCCCATGGCAAAGTATACCACGGATGGCATAACTTGGCAAGATTTGCCAAACCTTACAGAATCCGGTCCGTCATTTGTTCATAATGTGGAGATAGAAAGGAATACCAATCAAGAGGCCTGACACCAGTGCGACGCATAACGCGAGAATCAATAAGGCTCGCCAAGGGACAGGAATGGCGACGGATTCAGGAAGAGTGAGATGACCCCAGCGGTGGCCGCATTCATTGCAGTGCCAAACTGGATCGTCATCGGAAATGTCACATCCGCCCAACACAATACGTTTCGCATCGAGTTCGCGTTGAAGTTCATCATTGAACACGGGCAAACCCCAAAGAATGCCAGCAACGTTTGTTGAGCAACACAACGGACAAACAACTTCTTCGTCTGAATCCATGATTCACTCCCCATGAGCAGGGATTTCCGCTTTGCCACCACTACAGAAACTACAGAAAGTGGACTCGCGAACAAGCCGCCGCATACGTATTTCGGTTGGCTTCACGGATGATGCTTCGCATAATCTCGCCTACGCGATGACGATTCTGTGGCCAGAAGAATACCGGGGCGAAGGGGTCTTGGCGATTCGTCAACTGCGCCGCCAAGATGAGAAAGTCAGTATCGTTGGTCAGCACGATTCGACCGTCTCGCAGCGCCTCAGCTAGGACATCCGCATCATCCGTTCCTTCGCCTTGTCGCTCTTGGACGGTGACGACGTCCATGCCGCGCTGCCGCAACGCTTGGACAATTGCCGACAAGACATGTTCGTCCGCGTAAGCTCGGAGCACCAATTACCCCTTCTCTGGCCGAAGGTCGCGGATTACCTCAGGATGCTGCCGACGAAACTCCTCGATGAACCGTTCCTCCTCCTCGGCGGCGTGGTCGATCTCGTCGCGATGGTCCTCATAGTAGGCAAGCGCCGAGTAGACTTCGGCCAAGGTGAGGCTCGGATAGACTGAAGCGGCGATTTCCTCGGGCGAAAGCCCATCGAGGTCGCGAGCCAACACGACATCGCGAACCCGAATGCGGTGTCCCGCGATACGGGCCTCGCCACCCATGGTGCCCGGGGTATGGACAATGTGGGCGTATTGCGTTTGCGGGACTTGTGTCTCGGAAGCCATCAGAAGTCTCCTGTCTCGGACCTCTGTAGTATATCACAATCTTGTACTTCCCGCCGCCCCCCCCGGCCCCTCTCCCACTTTTCGGGCAAGGGGAGCAACAAGCCCACTAGTGAAACGTCAAGCCCCCAGCAGCTTCTCGATCTCGCTGCGAGCCAGTTCGAGTGCCTCGGGCAACTTGTCGGGCAACTTGCCGCCGGCTTGGGCCATGTCGGGCCGACCGCCGCCGCCACCTTCGACCAGCTTGGCCGTGGTGCGAACCCACTTCACAGCGTCCAGGCCGCGCTCGACCAGATCGCGGCTCAAGCCGGCCATCAGCGTGACCTTCTTCTCTTCCTCCTGCCGATTGGCCAACAGCACGGCCACCGGCGCGGCCTTGCGGCGAAGCTGATCGATCATCTCGCGCATCTCGTTCGGGCCGCCGCCCACCTCGGCAATCACGACCTTCACGCCGCCAACTTCGGCCGCTTCGGCGATGAGCTGATCGACGGTTGGTCCGCCCTTCGGCCCGGCCGCGGCTTGCTTCTTCAGTTGACGAACTTCCTTCATCAACGCATCGACGCGGTCGGCCACTTCGTCCAACGAAACCCGAAGCATGGTAGCCGTGCGGCTTGCGACCAACTGCGTTTGGCGGATGTTCTTCAGAGCGGCCCGACCGGTCAGGGCGGTCATAGCCCGCGTACCTGCGGCCCCGCCCCCCCCCCCGATGAGTTTCG
>CAYTJV010000492.1:3880-5992 GCA_964438165.1 uncultured Planctomycetaceae bacterium
TTGGTAATCGCATGCCGAAATGTATTGTCGAACGCGCCAACGGTTTCCTCGCCGATGATTTTGACACCGCCAGTCTGACCGGAGTTCGTCAAATGGGTGCCGCCGAAAAGCTCCTGTCTGAAGTCGCGCACCGACACCATGCGAACCACGTCGGGATACTTCTCGCCGAAGAGCACGGTGGCCCCGGCCTTGCGGGCGTCTGCCAGCGCCAGACTGGCACAGCCAATTGGCTCGCCCGCGAGAATCTTGGCGTTCACCTCGTCTTCAATCCGGGCCAATTCCTCGATGCTGACGGCCGAGGGATTGGCGAAGTCGAAGCGCAGCAGATCGTCGTCCACCTTCGAGCCTTGCTGCAACGCATGCTCGCCGAGGTGCTTCTGGAGGGCGTAATGCAGCAAATGCGTCGCCGAATGGGCGCGGCGAATGCCCTGCCGCCGCTCGGCATCGACTCGGGCAGAGGCCGTCACGCCAAGCTCGATCCGACCCTCGCGCAAGTGCCCGTAATGCAGCGTGAACTCGCCGTCGACCCGCGTATCGATCACTTCAAAGAGGAAGCCGGGCCCCACGATATCGCCCGTATCGCCCACCTGACCGCCCATTTCGCCGTAGAACGGCGTTTTGTCGAGCACCACAACGATCGGGTGCTCGTGGTCGACCTCGTCGATCTGGTCGCACAGTTGATCGTTGGCGATGATGCCGATCACCTTGGCGTCGGTCACTTCAAGCGTTTCATAGCCGAGGAACCGGCTGCCGTGCAGGGCCTTCTTGATCCCTTCGAGCGGGTCGTGGCGGAACAACTCGACCTTCTGCCCACCGCCCGACTCGATGCCATGCTGCTCCATCTCCTCGCGGAACCCCTTCCAGTCGAAGGCCAGATTGCGCTCGGCGGCGAGCGTCTCGAACAGTTCGGGCGGAAAGCCGTGGGTTTGGAACATGTCGGCCGCTTCGGCGCCCGAGACAACACCCCGCCGCTCCTTCTTCATTAGGTCGAAGATGCGCTCGATGCGGTCGAGCCCGGCGTCGACCGTGGAGAGGAAATTGGCCTCCTCCTTTTCGATCACGCCGGCCACCGTGCTTACGGTTTGGCTAAGCTCGGGGTAAGGGCCCTTCATCAATTCGGCCACGCGGCCGACAAGCTTGTGCAGGAACGGATCGTGGACGCCCATCTGGCGGCCATCGAGCACCGCACGCCGCAACAGCCGGCGGATGACGTAGCCCTGCTTCTTGTTGCCTGGATAAACGCTCTCATGCACGGCGAACGTGCAGGTGCGCACATGGTCGGCAATACGGCGCAGACGACGGCCGCTTTCGTCGGCCGGGTCATATTTCACACCGCACACCTCGCCGGCCGCTTCGACCAGCGGGCGAAGAATATCAATGTGGAAGTTCGACTCCACGCCCTGCATCACCGAGGCGATTCGCTCCAGACCCATGCCCGTGTCGATGTTCTTGCTGGGCAGCGGGCGCAGATTGTTCGGCGGCGTGCCCACGCGGTTGAACTGCGTGAAGACCAAGTTCCAAATCTCCACTTGGCCGAAAGGCGTATGGAAGTAAATCTCGCTGCACGGTCCGCAGACGCCGTCGGGCCCTTCGCTCGGCGCATTGGCTGGCCAGAAGTTCTCGTCCTCGCCCAGGCGTTGCAACCGGTCGACCGGCAGCTTGATCTCATTGAGCCAAATGCCGGCCGCCTCGTCGTCGTCGAGATAGATCGTGGCCGAGAGCTTTTCGGGGGCCAGGCCGAGCCACTTCTTGTCGGTCAAGAACTCCCAGGCCCAATGGATGGCTTCGCGCTTGAAATAGTCGCCAAAACTAAAGTTGCCGAGCATCTCGAAGAACGTGTGGTGGTAGGCCGTTCGCCCCACGTTGTCGATGTCGCCCGTGCGGAGGCATTTTTGGCAGGTCGTCGCCCGAGTGAACTCCAGCTTGCAGCGACCGAGGAAGTGGTCCTTGAACTGGTTCATGCCGGCCGGCGTGAACAGCACGGACGGGTCCCAGCGGGGCACCAGCACGTCGCTGGGCCGGCGGACGCAGCCCTTCGTCTCAAAAAACGCCAGATATTTCTCGCGGAGTTCGTCGGTTTTCATGGGCTATTGAGTGTCAGGAAGCTAATGC